>NZ_JBEOYI010000007.1:0-370665 GCF_040297005.1 Streptomyces sp. NPDC001904
CCCGCCCCCCAGCTCCGGTGGCCCCCGCGGGGGGGGCCCCGGCGCCGGACCCCCCCCGGGCGTGGCCGCCCCCAGCGCGTGCTCGACGCCGCCGCGCCCGCCGCCCGCACCGCGCCCGGCCGGACCGGTGGAGCCCGGCCGCAGTCCGTCGAGGAAGCGGCTCGCCCTGCGATTCGGGCGGCCGCCCGGCGAGCGGGACAGCGCCCAGGAAATGCCCAGGTGGCGCCGTGCGCGCGTCACGCCGACGTACAGGAGCCGACGCTCCTCCTCGACCTGCTCGTCGGTCTTGGCGTACGAGATCGGCATCATGCCCTCGGCCACCCCGACCAGGAACACCGCGTCCCACTCCAGGCCCTTCGCCGCGTGCAGCGACGCGAGCGTGACGCCGTCCACCGCGGGGGCGTGCTGGGCGTTCGCCCGCTCGTCGAGTTCGGTGACGAGGTCGGCCAGGGTCGCGGCGGGCTTGGCGCGCGCGAAGTCCTCGGCGAGCCGGGCGAGGGCGGCGAGGGACTCCCAGCGCTCGCGCACGGCACCCGATCCGGCGGGCGGCTGATTCGTCCAGCCCTCGCCGGATAGGACGGCTCGCACCTGGGAGGGCAGGTCGACGGCCTCGTCGAGCCCCGCGTCGTTGCCGCCGAAGCGGGCCGCCGCGCGCAGGGAGTGGCCGGCCTTGCGCACCTCGGGCCGCTCGAAGAAGCGCTCCGCACCGCGCAGCTGGTAGGGCACGCCCGCGTCGGCCAGGGCCTGCTCGTAGATCTCCGACTGGCCGTTGGTCCGGAACAGGATCGCGATCTCGCCCGCGGAGACGCCGGAGGAGATCAGCTCGCGGATGCGGCCGGCCGCGCCCTCGGCCTCGGTGGGCTCGTCGACGTATTCCACGTAGACCGGCTCGGGTCCGGCCTCGCGCTGGGAGATCAGTTCGAGCCGGTGCTCGGCGGCGCGGCCCTTGGCCCGGGCCAGCACGCCATTGGCCAGATGCACGACCTGGGGTGTCGAGCGGTAGTCGCGGACCAGCTTGACGACCGTGGCGCCGGGGTGGCGGGTGCGGAAGTTCAGCAGGTGGTCCGGGGTGGCGCCGGTGAAGGAGTAGATCGTCTGGCTGGCGTCGCCCACGACGCACAGGCTGTCCCGGTCACCGAGCCACAGGTCGAGCAGTCGCTGCTGGAGCGGGCTGACGTCCTGGTACTCGTCGACCACGAAGTGCTGGTACTGGGCCCGGACCTGCTCGGCGATGTCCTGCCGGTCCTGCAGCACACCGACGGTCAGCAGCAGGACGTCCTCGAAGTCGATGACGCCCCGGTCGCGCTTGAGGGTCTCGTAGTCGGAGTAGATCTGGGCGATCTCGGCGGGGTGGCGGGGGGTCTCACGGGCCGCCTTGTGGGCCGCGGCCGCATAGTCGCCGGGGACGGTCTGGGTGACCTTGGACCATTCGATCTCGGCGGTCACGTCGCGCAGCTCGCCCCGGTCCAGGCGGAGCCGGGAGGCGGCCGCTGCGTCGGCGACGAGCTGGATCTTGCGGTCGACGAGCCGGGGCAGGTCGCCACCGACCGCTTTCGGCCAGAAGAACTGGAGCTGGCGCAGGGCCGCCGAGTGGAAGGTGCGGGCCTGCACTCCCCCCGCGCCGAGCTGCCGGAGCCGGCCGCGCATCTCTCCCGCGGCGCGGTTGGTGAAGGTGACGGCGAGGACCGTGTTGGGCTGGAGGATCCCGGCGCGGACGCCGTACGCGATGCGATGGGTGATCGCGCGCGTCTTGCCCGTGCCGGCACCCGCGAGCACACACACCGGACCGTGCAGGGCCGTCGCGACGGCGCGCTGCTCGGGGTCGAGCCCGTCGAGCACCGCGTCGGCCGATTCCGGGACCTGCGGGAACAGGGTGGAGTGCGTTGCTGCTGTCACCCCGCCATGCTGCCAGGTCCGCGGGGCCGGATGCGTCGCGTTGTCCACAGGCAGCGGGTGCCGGTCGTACTAATGCGCCCGACGTGCGGGAATGGGCGCCCGGTCGCGTACGTTCAACTCCTTGCGAACACGCATCCCCAGCCACGAAGGAGCGCGAGGAACATGCCGGGCACTGTGACGATGTACAGCACCACCTGGTGCGGCTACTGCCAGCGGTTGAAGAAGCAGATGGACCGCGAGGGCATCGCGTACAGCGAGATCAACATCGAGCACGACCCGGAGTCGGCGGCGTTCGTCGAGAAGGCGAACGGCGGGAACCAGACGGTCCCCACCGTCCTCTTCGACGACGGTTCGACGCTCACCAATCCCTCGCTGGCTCAGGTCAAGCAGAAGATCGGCGCCTGAGGCCCCCGGCGCCGGGGCCTACAGCGCGTCGCTGGGCTTCGGCAGGGGCTTGCCGTACCAGAGCTCGATCAGGCGGGCCGCAATCGAGATGCCGTAGGGAGGGACGACCTCCTCGGACTCGAAGGCGGCCCGCAGGTCGTCGCGGGAGAACCAGCGGGCCTCGTGGATCTCGTCCCCGTCCACGTTGATCTCCGTGGAGGTGGCCTGGGCCATGAAGCCCAGCATCAGGCTGGACGGGAACGGCCAGGGCTGGCTGGCGACGTACTCGACGTCTCCCACGACGACACCGGCCTCCTCCCACACCTCGCGGCGGACCGACTGCTCGATGGACTCGCCGGGCTCCACGAACCCCGCGAGCGTCGAGAAGCGGCCTTCGGGCCAGTGCACCTGGCGGCCGAGCAGGATGCGGTCCTGCTCGTCCGTGACGGCCATGATCACGGCCGGGTCGGTGCGGGGGTAGTGCTCGGCCCCGCAGGCCTGGCAGCGGCGGATGTGGCCCGCCGCGGCGATGACGGTGCGCTCGCCGCAGCGGGAGCAGAAGCGGTGCAGCCGCTGCCAGTTCTCCAGGGCGACGGCGTGCGCCATCAGGCCCGCGTCGCGGTGGGAGAGCAGCAGTCCGGCCTCGCGCAGGCCGGCCGGGCGCGCGGACTGGTCCATGCGGCCGGGAAGCGTGTCCTTCTGGAGCGCGAAGTAGCTGATGCCGTCGTCGTCGGTGCCCAGGAAGTAGCGGTGTGCCTCGGTGAGCGGTGCTTCGAAGGCCGGCGTCATGACCAGTTCCGTCGCGCCGTCCGAGGTCTCGTCGATCAGCGCCTGACCGCCGGAGACCACGAAGACCCGGGTCGTGGGGTGGCTCCAGGCGGCGGCGAGCCACGCCTCGTCGAGGCGGTGGTGCGCGGCGCGGTCGATGCCGCTGGGGGCGGCGAGCGAGAGCGGTCGGTCGGCGGTGCGGTCGGTCCAGGTGGTCACGGGTGCTTCCAACTCCCCCGGTGGAATGGATGGTTCGGCAGGCGGTTCAGCAGGAGATACGGCGCGGCGGGTGCGGGGTGCGTCGGTCACGGAGCATCTGCCCAGCTCTCGGCGAGATCGCCCCACAGGTGGGCGGCTGTTTCCACACCCTTCATCAGGAGGTCGAGTTCGACCTTCTCGTTCGGGGCGTGCCAGCCGTCCGACGGGACCGAGATGCCCAGGAACAGCACGGGGGCGTCGAGGACGTCCTGGAGGTCGGCGGCGGGGCCCGAGCCGCCTTCGCGCGTGAAGCGGATCTTCTGCTCGAAGGCCTTCCCCATGGCGCGGACGACGGACTGCAGGGCGGGGTGGTCGAGCGGGGTGAGGCAGGGCCGGGTGGCGGCCCCGAAGGTGATCTCGTGGCGGACACCGGCGGGCAGCTGGTCGGCGACCCAGGCGGTGACGGCCTTCTCGACGTGGTCGGGGTCCTGCCCCGCGACCAGCCGGAAGGAGAGCTTGAGCTGGGCGGACGTCGGCACGATGGTCTTGCCGCCGGGGCCCTGGTAGCCGCCGCCGATGCCGTTGACCTCCGCCGTGGGCCGGGCCCAGATGCGCTCCAGGGTGGTGTGTCCCGCCTCCCCGTGGGTGGCGTGGGACTTCGCGGTGCGCAGCCACTGCTCCTCGTCGAAGGGCAGCTCGGCGAAGAGTTCGCGCTCGCGGTCGGTGAGCTCGACGATGCCGTCGTAGAAGCCGGGGACGGCCACGCGCGCGTGCTCGTCGTGCAGCGCGGCGACCAGCCGGGCGGCGGCGGTCGCCGGGTTCGGCACGGCCCCGCCGAACGAGCCGGAGTGGATGTCCTGGTCGGGCCCGTACAGCTCGATCTCGCAGTCGGCGAGGCCCCGCATCCCGGTGCAGACCGTGGGGGTGTCCTCGGACCACATGCCGGTGTCGGAGACGATCACCGCGTCGGCGGTGAGGCGCTCCTTGCGGGCCTCGATCAGCTCCCGGAAGTGCGGGGAGCCGGACTCCTCCTCGCCCTCGACGAGCAGCTTCAGGTTGACCGCGGGGGCGGTGCGGCCGGTGGCGGCGAGGTGGGCGCGCACACCGAGTG
Organism: Streptomyces sp. NPDC001904; assembly: GCF_040297005.1. NCBI lineage: Bacteria > Bacillati > Actinomycetota > Actinomycetes > Kitasatosporales > Streptomycetaceae > Streptomyces > Streptomyces sp. NPDC001904. The sequence continues at coordinate 4,358 of NZ_JBEOYI010000007.1, forward strand.
TGTGGAAGAACACCTGCCCCTTGTCGTCGGCCGCCCCGCGCGCGTGGAGGCGGTTCCCCACGACGACGGGCTCGAAGGGGTCGGTGTCCCAGCCGTCCTCACGGGCGGCGGGCTGCACGTCGTGGTGTCCGTAGACCAGGACCGTGGGGGCCTCGGGGTCGCCGGAGGGCCACTCGGCGAAGACGGCGGGGGCCCCGGCCGTCGGCCACACCTCGGTGGTCGGGAAGCCGGTCTCGGCCAGCTTGGCGGCGAGCCAGTCGGCGCTGCGCCGCACGTCCGGGGCGTGGTCGGGCTGGGCGGACACGGAGGGGATCCGCAGCCATGCGGCCAGGTCGTCGAGGAACGCCTCGCGGTGGTCCTCGATGTACGCACGGACAGTGCTGACGGCGTTGTCAACGGGCTTGCTCATGGTCACGAGCCTAGTCCCCCGCGGAGGGGTGCTCGTCCGGCGGCTCCTCGACGACCTGCGGATCCCGGGTGAGCAGCCGCTCCAGCTCCGCCCGGCCGGGCAGGCTGCGCGGTCGTACCGTCTCCCCGGTGCGGACGTACAGGAAGGCGGCGTCCACCGATTCCGGCGGTACCCCCTGCCGCTCGGCCCAGGCGAGCCGGTAGATGGCGAGCTGCAGCGGGTCGGCGTTCTGCTGGTGGCCGGTCTTCCAGTCGACGATCTCGTACGTCGTCTCCTCGCCGTCGCCCTCCTTGTAGACGGCGTCGATGCGGCCGCGGACGACGCGGCCCGCGATGGCCAGCTGGAAGGGGAGCTCCACCCGGTGCGGGGTGCGGTGGGCGTACGGAGTGCGTTCGAAGGCCTCCTTGAGCGCTTCCAGGTCGCGCTCGTCGGCGATCTCCGCGTCGCTCCCGGGCAGCTCCTCGGGGTCGATCATGGGCAGCCGCAGCTCTTCGAAGCGGGATTCGACCCAGGCGTGGAAGCGGGTGCCCCGGCGGGCCGCGGGCTGGGGCGGGCTGGGCATGGGCCGCACCAGTTCCTGGGCGAAGCCGTCGGGGTCGGCGGCGATCCGCATCAACTGGTAGGCGGTGAGCGACTGGGGCAGGGGCACCTCGCGCACGGCCGCGCGGGCGCGCATCAGCTCTCCGGCGAGGGCGTCCAGGTCGCGGTCCCAGGAGTCGATGGTGCGGGCCTCTTCCGGAGTGAGGTCGTTCTCCGGGGCGTGCGCGGGGTGCGGGACCGTCGCGGTCTGCGGTGGGGGCACGCGCGCGTGGTGCGCTGTTTCCGGGTCCGGGGCTTCGGGTCGGGGCGTCGGGTGCGGGACCTTGGGGCGCTCGGTGGGCAGGTTCTCCCAGTCGTCGGGGACCTCCTCGTCCGGCACGGGGGGTTCGTCCTCGCCGAAGGCGTCGTCGTCCGGCGGGGGCGGCCAGTCGGGGTCCTCGAAGGGCGGCTCGTCGTGGGCGGCGGGGTGGGGCTGGGTGTGGGCGCGCGCCTGCGCGGGGCCCGCCGCGCGCTCCAGGTGGGCGAGGACGGTGTCGGCCGCCGCGCGCCGCCGGGCGAGGGACACCTCGTCGAGCGGCAGCGGCCAGGCCTGTTCGGCCGACGCCTCCTGAAGGGCCGGGTTCTCCTCCTCGTCGTCCGGTTCGTCCGCCCAGACCTCGATGTCGCCGTGGCCGGTGGCGCAGTGGTCGTACAGCGCCTGGAGGAAGTCGGAGGGGCCGCGCTTCTTCTTCTGGGACGGCCCCCACCAGTGGCCGGAGCCGAGCAGCAGGCTGCGGGGGCGCGTGAACGTGACGTAGCCCAGGCGCAGTTCCTCGGTGTGCTGGTGGTCCTTCATGTCGGCCTGGAAGGCCTTCATGCTCCTGGAGTCCCACGCCTCGATGTCGGGCAGGGTGGCGGCGTCACCGCGCAGCGCGTGCGGCAGCACCTTGCCCTGGGCGGTCCACTTCTCGCGGCCCTGGGTGCTCGGGAACGTGCCGTTCACGAGTCCGGGGACGGCGACGACGTCCCATTCGAGGCCCTTGGACTTGTGGGCGGTGAGCACCTTCACGGTGTTCTCGCCGCCCGGCAGCGCGTTGTCCAGGCCCTTCTCGTACTGGGCGGCGGTGCGCAGGAACGCGAGGAAGGCGAGCAGGGTCGCGGAGCCGTCGTTGGCCGCGAAGGAGGCCGCGACGTCCAGGAAGTTGGACAGCGTCTCGCGTCGGCGGGCCGCCAGCGCGTGCGGAGACGCCGAGAGCTCGACCTCCAGGCCGGTGACCGCCAGGACCCGGTGCAGTACGTCCATCAGCGGGTCGGACAACGAGCGGCGCAGGTCGCGCAGTTCGGTGGCGAGGCGGGCGAAGCGCACGCGCGCGTCCGGGGAGAACGGCAGCCCGTCGTCGTCCCCGTCGGCCTCCAGGGAGGTCTCCAGGAACGTGTCGAGCGCGTCCGCCAGCGATATCACCTCGGACGGGTCGACTCCCTCGACCGCCTCGGCCAGGCGCCGGTCCGGGTCGTCGGCGTCGTCGAGGGCGCCCCCGCGCGCGTGCGACACCAGCAGGCGCGCACGACGCCCGAGGAGCGCCAGGTCGCGTGGGCCGATGCGCCAGCGCGGACCGGTCAGGACGCGCACCAGGGCCGCGTTGGCACCGGGATCCTGGAGCACTTCGCACACGGAGACCAGGTCGGCGACCTCCGGGAGATGCAGCAGGCCGGAGAGGCCGACCACTTCTACGGGGACGTCGCGGGCGACGAGCGCGCCCTGGATCTCGGCGAAGTCGGTCGCGGTGCGGCACAGGACGGCGATCTCGCCGGGCGCCGTGCCGGTGGCGACGAGATGGGCGACGGAGTCGGCGAGCCAGTCCATCTCCTCGCTGTGGGTGCGCAGGAGGGCGCAGCGCACCACTCCGTCGCGCTCGGCACCGGGGGCGGGCCGCAGGGCCTCCACGCCCGCGTGCATCGCGCGCAGCGGCTCGGCGAGACCGTTGGCGAGGTCGAGCAGCCGGCCGCCGCTGCGGCGGTTCTCACTGAGCGCGAAGCGGGTGGCGGGGCGGCCGTCGGCGTACGCGAAGTGCTCGGGGAAGTCGTCGAGGTTGGCGACGGAGGCGCCGCGCCATCCGTAGATCGCCTGGCAGGGGTCGCCCACGGCGGTGACGGCGTGGCCGGTGCCGCCGCCGAACAGGCCCGCCAGCAGGATCCGCTGGGCCACGGAGGTGTCCTGGTACTCGTCGAGCAGCACGACCCGGAACTCGTCGCGCAGGATCTCCCCGACCTCGGCCCGGGTGTCGGCGAGCGTGGCGGACAGGGCGATCTGGTCGCCGAAGTCGAGGACGTCCCGGGTGCGCTTGGCGGCCCGGTAGTGCCCCACCAGCTCGGCCAGCTCCAGCCGGGCGGCCGCGGCTTCGGGCACCTTCCGCAGATCGGCGTTGCTGAGCTTGACGCCGTCCAGGGTGTGCAGCAGGTCCTGGTCGTGGGCGCGCAGTCTGCCCGGTGGTACGAGGTGTTCCGCCAGCTCTCCGTCGAGGGCGAGCAGATCGCTGACGAGGTCGGCGAAGGAGCGGGTGAGCGCCGGGTACGGGCCCGGCGCCTCGCGCAGCACGCGCGCGGCGAGCTGGAAGCGGGTGGCGTCGGCCAGCAGCCGTGTCGTCGGTTCGAGCCCGATGCGCAGGCCGTGGTCGGTCAGGAGGCGGCCGGCGAAGGCGTGGTACGTGGAGATCACCGGCTCGCCCGGAGGGTTGTCCGGATCGATGGCGTCGGGGTCGGTGACGCCCGCCCTGATCAGGGCCTTGCGGACGCGCTCGGCCAGCTCGCCCGCGGCCTTGTTGGTGAAGGTGAGGCCGAGCACCTGCTCGGGCGCGACCTGTCCGGTGCCCACCAGCCAGACCACGCGCGCGGCCATCACCGTCGTCTTGCCGGAACCGGCTCCGGCCACGATCACCTGCGGGGCGGGCGGCGCCGTGATGCAGGCCATCTGCTCCGGGGTGAACGGGATGCCCAGCAGCTCCTTGAGCTGCTCGGGGTCGGTGAGGCGTGTGGTCACCTCATCGAGGCTAACCGGCACCACCGACAGCACCCGCCCGTTCCGCCGCGGCGGAGGCGCACGTCACTCCACGACGTGCTTGCCCTCGGGCCGCGCGCTGCACGAGGCCCGGAAGGCGCAGTGGGTGCAGTGCTGGCCGGCGGTCGGCGCGAACCGCTCGTCGAGGACCTTGCCCGCCGCGGTGGCGAGGAGGTCACCGACCCACTCCCCCTCGAGCGGCTCCTGCGCCTGCACCTTGGGGAGGATCTCCCCGCCGTCCTTCTTCGCGGCGCCCTGCCGCAACTGCACCAGTTCGGCGCCACCGGGGTGCGGGCGGGCGCCGTCGAACGGCTCGTCGACGGCCCCCTCGGTCACGGCGAGCTGGTAGACGGCGAGCTGCGGATGGTGGGCGACGTCGGCGGCGCTGGGCGCCTGCTTGCCGGTCTTGAAGTCGACCACGTAGGCGCGGCCTTCGGCGTCCCGCTCGACGCGGTCCATGGAGCCGCGGATGCGTACCTCGTAGGAGCCCGCTTCCAGCGTCACGTCGAAATCGTGCTCACTTGCGACGGGGGTGCGTCCGCCCCGGTCCATGACGTGCCACTGGAGGAAGCGCTCCAGCGCCACGCGCGCGTTCTCCTTCTCCTGGGCCGATTTCCAGGGGGCGTCGAAGGCGAGGGCGTCCCACACGGAGTCGAGGCGTTCCATGAGGACGGCCAGGTCGGCGGGGGTGCGTCCGGACGCGACCTCGTCGGCGAGGACGTGCACGACGTTGCCGAACCCCTGGGCCGCGGTGGCGGGCGCGTCGGCCTTGACCTCGCGGCCCAGGAACCACTGCAGGGCGCAGGTGTTGGCGAGCTGGTCGAGAGCGCTGCCCGAGAGCACGACGGGCTTGTCGCGGTCGCGCAGCGGGACCTTGCTCTCGGTCGGCTCGTACATGCCCCACCAGCGGTACGGGTGGGCGGACGGCACCAGGGGCCTGCCGTCGTCGTCGCTGAGCGCGGCGAGCCGGGCCAGGCGGCGGGCGGCGGCCTCGCGCAGCGCGTCGGACACGCGCGGGTCGACCGTCGTAGCGCGCAGCTCGGCGACGAGCGCGGCGACGGACAGCGGGCGGCGCGGGCGCCCCGCGACGTCCTTGGGCTCGACGCCGAGTTCGGTCAGGAACCGGGATGGCTGGTCCCCGTCGTCCGCGGGCGCCTTCACCGCGGTGACGACAAGCCGCTCCCGCGCGCGCGTGGCGGCCACGTAGAAGAGGCGGCGTTCCTCGGCGAGCAGCGCGCCGGGGGTGAGTGGTTCGGCCAGTCCGTCGCGTCCGATGCGGTCGGCCTCGAGGAGGGAGCCGCGGCGGCGCAGATCGGGCCACAGGCCCTCCTGGACGCCCGCGACGACGACGAGCCGCCATTCCAGGCCCTTGGAGCGGTGGGCGGTCATGAGGCGGACGGCGTCGGGCCGCACCGCGCGCCCGGCGAGTGTGTCGGCGGCGATGTCCTGGGCCTCGATCTCCTCCAGGAAGTTGCGCGCGCCGCTGCCGCCGGTGCGCTCCTCCGCGCGTGAGGCGACGGCGAACAGCGCACACACGGCGTCCAGGTCGCGGTCGGCGTTGCGGCCCGCCGCGCCGCCGCGCCGGGCGGACCGCTCCAGGCGCTGGGGCCAGGGCGTGCCGTTCCACAGCTCCCAGAGGGCCTCCTCCGCGGTGCCGCCGTCGGTGAGTCTCGCGCGGGCCCGTGCGAGCAGGGCGCCCAGGCGCTGCGCACCGCGCGCGTACGACGGATCGTGCACGGCGAGGCGCTCGGGCTCGGCGAGCGCGCGTGCGAGCAGGTCGTCGGAGGGCGGCGGCAGAGGGTTGCCGCCGGTCCGTTCCTCCTCGCGCAGGGCGCGTCCGAGGCGGCGCAGATCCGCGGCGTCCATACCGGCGAGCGGCGAGCCCAGCAGCGTGAGAGCGGTCTCGGTGTCCAGCCAGCAGGTCGCTCCGGAGGCCGCCGTATCGGAATCCTCCGAGACCTCGGAACCCTCCGAGTCCTCCGATGCGGTTTCCGCGGGGCTGTGCGCGACCGCCTTCAGCGCGGTGAGCAGCGGCATGACCGCAGGCTCGTGGCGCAGCGGCAGGTCGTCGCCGTCTATGTCCACCGGAACGCCGGCCGCCGTGAGAGCTCGCCGCACGGACGGGATGCCGCGCGCGCCCGCGCGCACCAGCACGGCCATGTCGCTCCACGGGACGCCGTCCTCCAGGTGCGCACGGCGCAGGATGTCCGCGATGTTGTCCAGCTCCGCGCCGGAGGTCGGGTACGTGTAGACCTCGGCCCGGCCGCCGTCGCGCACGGGGCCGAGGTCGCGGTGGGCGCGCACCTTGTCCGCGGGCAGCCGGGTCAGCGGCATCCGCTGGGTGATGCGCCGGGTGGCGTCCAGGAGGCGGGCGCCCGAGCGGCGGGACGTGGTGAGCACCTCGACCGGCGCCGGGGCACCGGCCGTCCCCCGGAGGGACTGCGGGAAGGCCTGCGGGAAGTCCAGGATGCCGTTGACGTCCGCGCCGCGGAACGCGTAGATCGACTGGTCCGGGTCGCCGAACGCGACCAGGGTGCGGCCGCCCCCGGCGAGGGCCTGGAGCAGTCGCACCTGGGCCGGATCGGTGTCCTGGTACTCGTCGACGAACACGGCGTCGTACTGGGCGGCCAGCTGCTCGGCGACCTCGGTGCGGTGGGCGAGGAGGACCGCGCGCTGCACCAGCTCCGCGTAGTCGAGCACGCCCTGCATGTCGAGGACGTCCAGGTACTCGGCCAGGAAGGTGGCGGCCGCGCCCCAGTCCGGGCGGCCGATGCGCCGGGCGAAGGAGTCCAGGGCCGCGGGTCCGAGACCCAGCTCACGGCTGCGGGCGAGCACCGCGCGCACCTCGTCCGCGAAACCGCGCGTGGTGAGACAGGCACGCAGCTCGTCGGGCCAGCGCACATGGGCGAGCCCGGCCCGCTCCAGGTCGATCTGGCCCGCGAGCAGTTCCCGTACGGTGACGTCCTGCTCGGGGCCGGACAGCAGGCGCAGGGGCTCGGCGAAGAGGTCGGCGTCCTGGTGGGCGCGGACGAGGGCGTAGCAGAACGAGTGGAACGTCGTCGCCTGCGGGGCGCGCGCCGCTCCGATGCGCAGCCCCATGCGGTCGCGGAGCTCGACGGCGGCCTTCCGGCTGAACGTGAGCACCAGGATGCGCGCGGGTTCGACGCCCTCGGCGATGCGGGTCGCGACGGCCTCCACCAGCGTGGTGGTCTTGCCGGTGCCCGGTCCGGCCAGCACCAGCAGGGGGCCTCGGGCGTGGTCAACCACCGCACGCTGACGTGCGTCCAGACGAGGGGGGTCCACGGGCGCCGGCGGGGTACGCACCAGTCGGTACGCGCCGGGCATCCCCTGTCGAGCCTGGTGCTGCGACAGGTAGCGGGTGGACGAAGAGGAGCTCACGTGGATCGCTGGTCCTGGTGGGTGTGCTGGTGGTCGACGCGCCGTCCGCGCGAGGCGGTGGCCGCGGGGTGAGGGAGGTGTCTGTCATCGACGGTGCCGTCGACGCTACGCCGTCGAGTGTGGCGGAAGCCGGGCTTCCGGCGCCTGTCCCGGACCCCGTACGGCACAGGTGTGCGCTGTCTCACGAACGGACACGGTCCCCTCGAAGTGCCCCGCGCGTCCCGCTTCCCCCGGACGGGCCACCGGTACCCCGCCCGCGCGCGGGATGGCGGAAGCTGTCAATTGTGAGCTTCCGTACGAGTCTGCCCGTCCCACCGAGCCCGCTTCATGTCGAGGCGCGGCAGGTGGCCCGCGGCGGCGCGGGAGGCCTCACGCAGCGGGGTGTTCTCCTCCCGGTAGTGGTCGAGCGCCCGCAGCTCGTGGCCGGGGAGCATCGCTCCGTCGGAGCGCACGACGCGCCACCACGGCACCGCTCCCCCGTAGAGGGACATCACCCGGCCGACCTGGCGCGGCCCGCCCTCCTCCAGCCACTCGGCGACATCCCCGTACGTCATGACGCGCCCGGGCGGAATGAGCTCCGCCACCTCCAGCACCCGCTCCGCGTACTCGGGAAGTTCTCCGGCCGGCTCGCTCTCCTCGCTCATCCGACCCATCCTGCCGCACGGCACCGACAACACCGAGGGAGTGACGGGTCGCGCCCTGGACAGATGTACGAGAAGGCGCTTGCTGACGACTCCGCGCCCCACGGATGCACCCTGATGCCTCCCTACGGCCATGGGACATGCCACCATCGTGCGGGCGGTGACTGGTGATACGAGATCAAGAAGAGACGACGGAGCAGAGCGTGCACCCCGACAAGGCGGAGGGCACCTCTGTGGCACCGGCACGCCCTGAGGAAACGGCCGAGAAAGCCACGGAGGCCGAGGCGGAGACCAAGCACGAGCAGCCGCTGCACGACCCGGACTGCGTCGACGCGGACGCGCACGCGGAACGGGTCGACGGCGACGAACCGCTGCTCCCCGCGCGCGTGCACCGTCCGTCCGACCTCATGCGCCTGCTCGCGGGACTGCTGGCGGTCGTGGTGCTGCTGGCCATCGCCGCGTTCGCGCACGCCACGACGACCGGTTTCGCCCAGGACATCAACAAGGGCACCGAGCAGGCCCCCGACCTGCTGACCAAGTTCGCCGGGTTCGCGTCGAGCATCGCCATCCTGCTGGTTCCGGTGGCGTTCGCCATCGAACGGCTCATCAAACGGGACGGGCTGCGGATCGCCGACGGCGTGCTCGCCGCGGTGCTGGCCCACGGGGTGACGCTCGCGACGGATCTGTGGGTCGCCAAGGCCGCACCCCAGTCCATCCAGGACGCGCTCACGAAGGTCTCGCCGAGCGACATCCACGCGCTCACCGATCCGGTGCACGGCTATCTGGCGCCCGTCATCGCCTACATGACAGCCGTGGGCATGTCCCGAAGACCACGATGGCGCGTCGTGCTGTGGGTGGTGCTGCTGCTCGACGCGTTCACGATGCTGGTCACCGGCTACACGACACCGTTCTCGATCATCCTGACGATCCTCATCGGCTGGACCGTCGCCTACGGCACGCTGTACGCGGTCGGCTCCCCCAATGTGCGCCCCACCGGGCAGACGCTCCTGGCGGGCCTGCGCCATGTCGGCTTCCACCCCGTCAGCGCCTCCCGCGAAGAGGCGCACGAGGGCACCACGGAGAACGGCGACCGGGGACGGCGCTACTTCGTCACCCTGGAGGACGGCCCCCCACTCGACGTCACCGTGGTCGACCGGGAACAGCAGGCGCAGGGTTTCTTCTACCGCGTGTGGCGACGGCTGACGCTGCGCGGCATCACCCAGCGCCGCAGCCTGCAATCGCTGCGCCAGGCGCTGGAGCAGGAGGCGCTGCTCGCCTACGCGGCGATCTCCGCGGGGGCGAACGCCCCGAAGCTGATCGCCACGTCCGAGCTGGGCCCCGACGCCGTGATGCTCGTCTACGAGCACATCGGCGGCCGCTCCCTCGACGCGATCCCGGACGAGGAGATCACCGACGACCTGCTGCGCGACACCTGGCACCAGGTGCAGTCGCTCCAGTCGCGGCGGATCGCGCACCGGCGGCTCGCGGGCGACGCGATTCTGGTGGATCGTTCCGGCACGGTGATCCTGACGGATCTGCGCGGTGGCGAGATCGCGGCCGGCGAGCTGGTGCTGCGGATGGACATCGCGCAGATGGTCACCACGCTCGGCCTGCGCGTGGGCGCCGAACGGGCGGTCGCCTCGGCGGTGGGGGTCCTCGGCCCCGACCCCGTCGCCGACTGTCTGCCGCTGCTGCAGCCGATCGCCCTCACCCGCTCCACCAGGGCGACGCTGCGCAGGCTGGGACGCGAGCGCGCCCAGCGTGAGCGCGAGGCCGTCCTGGAGGCGTCCGACCGGGCCAAGGAGGCCCGTCTGGAGGCGTCCGCCCAGACCGAGACCGACGCCAAGAAGTCCGTACGGGCCGAGAAGAAGTCCGAGAAGGCAGAGAAGAAGTCCGAGAAGCGGGCCCTGGACGAAGCCTTGGACGAGGCCCGCGAGGAGGATCTGCTCACCCAGATCCGCCATCAGGTGCTCCGCATCAGGCCGCAGGCACCCGTCGAACCGGCCCGCCTGGAGCGCATCAAGCCGCGCACGCTGATCAGCTTCATCGCCGGCGCGATCGGCGCGTACTTCCTGCTGTCGCAGCTCACGCACATCGACTTCGGTTCCCTCGTCGACGAGGCCGAGTGGGGCTGGGTCGGACTCGCGGTGGTCTTCTCCGCGCTCAGCTACGTGGCCGCGGCGATGAGCCTGCTGGGCTTCGTGCCGGAGCGGGTGCCCTTCATGCGGACCGTCGCGGCGCAGGTCGCGGGGTCGTTCGTGAAGATCGTGGCTCCCGCGGCGGTCGGCGGCGTGGCGCTCAACACGCGCTTCCTCCAGCGGGCCGGAGTCCGTCCGGGCCTGGCGGTCGCCAGTGTCGGCGCCTCGCAGCTGTTCGGCATGTGCAGCCACATCCTGCTGCTGCTGACGTTCGGCTATCTGACGGGGACGGAGAAGACGCCCTCCCTGTCGCCTTCGCGGACCGTCATCGCCGGTCTGCTGACGGTCGCGGTGCTCGTCCTCGTGGTGACGTCGATCCCCTTCCTGCGGAAATTCGTCGTCACGCGCGTGAGGTCGCTGTTCGCCGGCGTCGTGCCGCGCATGCTCGACGTGCTCCAGCGGCCGCGGAAGCTGGTCACCGGCATCGGCGGCATGCTGCTGCTGACGGCCTGCTTCGTGATGTGCCTGGACGCCTCGATCCGCGCCTTCGGCGACGAGACCACGAGCCTGAGCCTGGCCAGCGTGGCGGTCGTCTTCCTGGCCGGCAACGCGCTCGGTTCGGCCGCGCCGACGCCGGGCGGCGTGGGCGCCGTCGAGGCGACGCTGACGGTCGGTCTGATCGCGATCGGCCTCCCTAAGGAAGTGGCCGCTCCCGCGGTGCTCCTGTACCGGCTGCTCACCCTGTGGCTGCCCGTCCTGCCCGGGTGGCTGTTCTTCAACCACCTGACCCGCAAGGGCGCTCTGTAGGGAGCCCGTCGCCGGGCGCGGGCTCCGGCGACGGCGGTCAGGGGCCGGAAACCTCACCCGCACAGCCCGCTGCAAGAGCGCCCCGCACCGGTCCGCCGCAGGATGGACGCATGCCCATCCCGTCCCGGCCCCGCGCCGCAGCCCTGGCCGTCACCGCCGCACTGCTCTCCGCCTCACTGGCCGCGTGCAGCAGCGACTCGCAGGACGACGCGGACCTGCCGTCCCAGAAGCTGAACTGGAAGGACTGTCCGGCCCCGTCGGAGTCCGAGGGCGGCGGCGCCTCCCCCTCCCCGCTGCCCGGCGGCACGGACTGGCAGTGCGCCACCATGAAGGCGCCGCTCGACTGGAACGACCCCAAGGGCGACACCATCGGCCTCGCGCTGATCCGCGCCAGGTCCAGCGGCAGTGACGAGCGGCGCATCGGCTCGCTGATCTTCAACTTCGGCGGCCCCGGCGGCTCGGGCGTCACCACCCTTCCCGCGTTCGGCTCCGACTACGAGAAGCTGCGCAAGCGCTACGACCTGGTCAGTTTCGACCCGCGCGGAGTGGGCCGCAGCGCGGGCGTCACCTGCGAGAGCGACGACCAGCTCGACACCTACTTCGAGCAGGACTCGACGCCCGACGACACCGAGGAGCAGCAGAAGCTCGTCGACAACGTCAAGAAGTTCAACGGCGCCTGCGACAAGAACTCCGGGAAGGTCCTCCCCCACGTCCGCACCACCGACGCGGCCCGCGACATGGACCTGATGCGCCAGGTGCTCGGCGACGACAAGCTGCACTACTTCGGCATCTCCTACGGCACCGAACTCGGCGGCGTGTACGCCCATCTGTTCCCCAAGAACGTGGGCCGCGCCGTGTTCGACGGCGTCGTCGATCCGACCCAGGACCCCGAGCAGAGCTCCCTCGGGCAGGCCGAGGGCTTCCAGTTGGCGCTGGACAACTACGCGAAGGACTGCACCTCCAAGACCGAGGACTGCCCGGTCGGCGACACCCCGCAGGACGTCAAGGACAAGATCGCCAAGCTGCTCGACGAACTCGACGAGAAGCCGATCCCGGGGATCTTCCCCCGCGAGCTGACACAGACCGCGGCGACCAACGGGATCGCCCAGTCCCTGTACTCGAAGGATTTCTGGGAGTACCTCACCGAGGGCCTGCAACAGGCGTACGACGGCGACGGCAAGATCCTGATGTCACTGTCCGACTCGATGAACGGACGCAACGAGGACGGCAAGTACAGCAACATGCAGGCCGCCAACGTGGCCATCAACTGCGGCGACTACAAGCCCCGTTACACCACGAAGGACGTCGAGGCGAAGCTGCCCGAGTTCCGCAAGGCCTCTCCCCTGTTCGGCGACTACCTGGCCTGGGGCATGCTCAGCTGCACCGACTGGGCCGTCGACGGCGCCGCCAACCATCCCGACGTGAGCGCGTCCGGATCCGCACCGATCCTCGTCGTGGGCAACACCGGCGACCCGGCCACCCCGTACGAGGGCGCGAAGAAGATGGTCGACGCGCTGGGGGGCGACGTGGGTGTCGAGCTGACGTACAAGGGCCAGGGCCACGGAGCGTACGACAGCGGCAACTCCTGTGTGCACAGCGCGGTCGACGGCTATCTCCTCGACGGGAAGGTCCCGGACGAGGGAACGGTCTGTTCGTGATCGCCGAGTTGTCCACAGGGTGAAACGGGCGTTGTCCACAGGCCCGAGCGGCCGTCGGCATGGCCTCCTACGATGGCCTGACTGCTTCTCGAACGGGGGCAGTCGACGGGGGAGGTGCCCATGGCGCCAGAGGATTCGCTTGCGCGCGCACGTACACATACGGGCGCAGGCGCAGGGACAACGGTCCGCGCACTCGGTCTGATCACGGCCGCCGTGCTGACGGTCGGCCTGATCACCGCCTGCAGCGGCCCGGGAGAAGACGGCGACAGCGCGCCCGAGCCGGTGTCGTCGTCACCACGGGCCGACGCCTCGCGATCCGCCGACCCCCCACCCCGCGCCGGGGCATCACCCGCGCTGCCCGCCGCGCTCACCGGCCAGCACCTGCGCTGGGGCCGCTGCCGGGGGACGGCGAGCACACCCGCCCCCGGGCCCGACTGGCAGTGCACGACACTCAAGGTCCCGCTCGACTACGCCCGGCCGACGGGCCGGACGATCTCTCTCGCCCTCATCCGGGCCGGATCCAGCGGGGCAGGCAAGGAGCGCATCGGCTCCCTGCTGTTCAACTTCGGCGGTCCGGGCGGCTCCGGCGTCGACCTGCTGCCGGCCCTCGCTCCCCAGTACACAAAGCTGCGGGCGCGCTACGACCTGGTGAGCTTCGACCCGCGCGGTGTCGGGGCGAGCCGCGGGGTGCGCTGTAGAAGCGACCGGCAGGTGCGGGCCGCCGAGTCCATCGACGCCACCCCGGACACCTCCGCGGAGGAGTCGGCGTACTTCAAGGACGCCGCCGACTTCGGCAAGGGCTGCGCACGGCAGGCCGGAGACCTGCTCAGCCATGTGTCGACCACCGAGGCGGCCCGCGACATGGACCTGATGCGCCAGGTCCTCGGCGACGACACGCTGCACTACATGGGCGTCTCGTACGGCACCGAACTCGGCGGTGTGTACGCCCATCTGTTCCCCGGCAAGGTCGGCCGGCTCGCTCTGGACGCGGTCGTCGACCCCACGGTGGGCACGGTGGGCCACTCCGAGAACCAGGCCCGCGGGTTCCAGCGCGCGCTGGACGACTACTTCACCTCCCGTGGCATCGACCCGAAAGCGGGCTCGCGCAAGATCGCGGCACTCCTCGAACAGCTCGACGCCGAACCGCTGCCCACCGCGAGCGGCCGCGAGCTGAACGAGTCGCTGGCCACCACCGGCATCCTCGTCACCCTGTACAGCAGGACGAGTTGGCCCGCGCTCACCCGGGGCCTGCGGGCGGCCGACCGGGGTGACGGCACGACGCTGCTCGCGCTGGCCGACTCCTACAACGACCGCGACACCAAGGGGCATTACGGCACGACGACCCACGCCCAGCGCGCGATCTCGTGCCGGGACGACAGGGAGCGGCCGACGGCGGCGCGGGCCAAGGCCCTGATGGCGAAGTTCCGCGCCATCTCGCCGGTCTTCGGGAAGGCCATGGCCTGGGACACCGCGGGATGGTGCCACGACTGGCCGGTGCCCGGCCTGTGGGACGACCCCGATGTGAGCGCGCCGGGCGCCGCGCCGGTGCTCGTCGTCGGCAACACGGGCGACCCGGCCACGCCCTACGAGGGGGCCCGCCGGATGGCGGACGAACTGGGCGAGGGAGTCGGTGTGGAGCTGACGTGGAAGGGCGAGGGGCACGGCGCGTACGGCTCGGGCAGCGCCTGCGTCGACACGACGATGAACGCGTATCTGCTGGAGGGACGAATACCGCGCGACGGCAAGGTGTGCTCCTGACGCGTGGCGTGCACGGCCCGGACATGGCGGACGGGCCCCGCGCAGGGTGCGCGAGGCCCGTCCGGGACAGTCGGGTCCGAGCCGTGGCCCGGAGATCCGGCTAGTAGACCGGCTTGTCCGGCTCGATCTGGTTGACCCAGCCGATGACGCCGCCGCCGACGTGCACGGCGTCGGAGAAGCCCGCGGACTTCAGGACGGCGAGGACTTCCGCACTGCGGACACCCGTCTTGCAGTGCAGGACGATCTTCTTGTCCTGCGGCAGGCCTTCGAGAGCGGTCCCCATGAGGAACTCGTTCTTCGGGATCAGCTTGGCGCCGGGGATGGAGACGATCTCGTACTCGTTCGGCTCACGGACGTCGATGATCTCGATGTTCTCGTCGTCGTCGATCCACTCCTTGAGCTGCTTGGGAGTGATCGTCGAGCCGGCCGCCGCCTCCTGGGCCTCCTCGGACACGACGCCACAGAAGGCCTCGTAGTCGATGAGCTCGGTGACGGTCGGGTTCTCGCCGCAGACCGCGCAGTTGGGGTCCTTGCGGACCTTCACCTGGCGGTACTGCATCTCCAGGGCGTCATAGATCATCAGGCGGCCGACGAGCGGGTCGCCGACACCGGCCAGGACCTTGATCGCCTCGGTGACCTGGATGGAGCCGATGGACGCGCACAGCACGCCCAGGACGCCGCCCTCGGCGCAGGAGGGGACCATGCCGGGCGGCGGGGGCTCCGGGTACAGGCAGCGGTAGCACGGCCCGTGCTCGGACCAGAAGACCGAGGCCTGGCCGTCGAAGCGGTAGATGGAACCCCACACGTAGGGCTTGTTGAGCAGCACGCAGGCGTCGTTGACGAGGTAGCGCGTCGCGAAGTTGTCCGTGCCGTCGACGATCAGGTCGTACTGGCTGAAGATGTCCATCACGTTCTCGGCCTCGAGCCGCTCTTCGTGGAGGATCACGTTCACGTACGGGTTGATGCCGAGGACGGAGTCCTTCGCGGACTCGGCCTTCGAGCGGCCGATGTCGGCCTGGCTGTGGATGATCTGGCGCTGCAGGTTCGACTCGTCGACCTCGTCGAACTCCACGATGCCGAGCGTGCCGACGCCCGCCGCGGCGAGGTACATCAGCGCCGGCGATCCGAGGCCGCCGGCGCCCACACAGAGCACCTTCGCGTTCTTCAGCCGCTTCTGCCCGTCCATCCCGACGTCGGGGATGATCAGGTGGCGGGAGTACCGGCGGACCTCGTCGACGGTGAGCTCAGCAGCTGGCTCGACCAGGGGTGGCAGCGACACGGAGACCTCATTAATGCAGCTGGTCGGTATCTACGTACGGATGTTCCGTCTGTAACACTGCCACGCCCGACTTCATTCCGAGACACCAGGTCCGATCCGCGAGACGATTTCGTCCCAGTACCCGGGCATCGCCTCCCAGGGGTCGGTGAGCCCTCCGCGGTCCGTCCGGTCGGTGAAGTAGATGGTGCCCGCGCCCTGCCAGCGGGCGATGCGCAGCGCCTCCTCCAGATGCCCGCCCGGCATGCCGTGGACGAAGTGGCAGAACTTCTCGGGCGGGTACTCGGCCGTCCACTCCGCGACCTGCGACCACCGGTAGTCGCTCCAAGGGCCGGTGAAGGTCACCAACTGCTCGGCGGATTCGGCGTATCCGGGATACGGGTGGGTGCCGTGGCCGAGGACGATGTACGCGTCGTCGACGAGGGCGCGCAGGGTCGTGACCGTGCGCCGGATCTCGGGCAGGGCGACCCGCTCGGTGGGGCACCGGTCGAGCAGGAACCCGTCGACCCGGTACCAGTCGAGGAAGCGGTGGGCGTCGGAGACGATCTCGCCGAAGGAGCGGGCGCCGTAGGTGGCGTCCACGTGACCAAGGACACGCACACCGGCGTTGCGGAGCCGGCTCACCGCCGCCAGGCAGTGCGGGTCGGGGCGGGCCCCGGGGCCGCGTGCGACGTTCAGGACGACCCAGTGCAAAGGGGTCTCCGGGCGGGTGAGTTCGGCCCATTCGGCCGGAGCGACGAGAGGGTGGGCGAAGCCCGGGATCCCGAAGCCAAGGCGTACGTCGGTGCTCGACTGGCCGGTCGCGGTGGGGGTCAGATACGGCATGCCGCCTCCATCCAGATGTCGGCGAGGGACTCTTCGAGGTTGATGCGGGGACGCCAGCCGAGCCGGTCGCGAGCCGTGCGGACGTCGGCCTGCTGCCAGCTTCCGCAGCCGTCCGGGTACGGGTACGCGGCCGGCGGACTGTGCATCCCGTGGTCGGATTCGGTGCGCGGGTGGCCGACGGATGTGCGGACTCCCAGCGGAGGCGCGTCCAGTTCGTGGAGGGCGCCGCCGAAGCCGGCGACCCGGGCGAGCACGGCGGCGGCGTCCCGCAGCCGGACGGCACGGCCCGAGCCGATGTTGATGACGCCCTGCGCGGCGGAGAGGGAGGCGGCGTGGACGGCGCGTGCCACGTCGCGCACGTCGATGAAGTCACGCTGCGCGCCGAGACCGCCGAGCTTCAACTCGCCGTCGCCAGCCTGCATGGCGCGGCGCATCGCCTCGGCGAGCCGGCCGAGCGGGGAGCCCGCCGGGGTGCCCGGTCCCGCGGGCGAGAACACGCGCAGGACCACGGCGTCGAGGCCGGAGCCGAGGACGAGCTCGGTCGCGGCGAGCTTGCTGACGCCGTACGGGCCGCCGGGCCGGGGCACCGAGTCCTCCGCGGTGGACGAACCGGGCTGCGAGGGTCCGTACTCGGCACCGCAGCCGATCTGCACCAGGCGGGCGCCGCAGCCGCTGCGGCGCAGGGCCTCGCAGACGGTGGCGACGGCGACGGTGTTGTGCCGGGTGAGTTCGCGGGCACCGCCGCGGGTGGCGCCCGCGCAGTTGATGACCACTCCGGGGTGCACGGCGTCCAGGAAGCGGGTGAGCGCTCCCGGGCTGCCGGTGGCGAGGTCGAAGCGGACGTCGGCGTCGTCGCCCCGGCCGAGGGCCGTGAGCTGGACGGCGGGGTCGGCGAGCAGCCGGTCGGCGACGAAGCGGCCGATGTACCCGTTGGCTCCGATCAGCAGGACCCTCATCGGACGCCTCCCGCAGTGCGCGCCGAGAGCGCCGGGTGCACCGGGTGCGGGGCGCGTCCGACGCGCGACGCGCGCTGCCCGTCAATTCCGCGCTGCCCATGAGGTCCGGAGTATCCGGCGTATCCGGTGCCTCCGGGAGGAGGGGTGGTCATCTGGCGTTCTCCTTACGGATGTTGCTGAGAGTCGACGAAAGGGCCCGCGGTGTCGGCCCCGCGGGAGAAGGGGGGTTCCTACGCCGCGTGCGGTGCGCGCGGGAGCAGGGCGCGTCCGGCTGCGGCACGGGTGGTGCCTGTGGGGGTCATGGGGCGCTCGCCCGGCTGTCGGTGCTCGCGTGGGCGGAGGCGCGGGTGAGGGTCCTCGTGGCATGGACCAGCAGCGCGAGGGCGGCGACGGCACAGACCGTGCCGGGCACCACGCTCGCGCCGACCGCGTCGACGGCGCTCTCCACGGGGGTGCCGAGGAGGGCGCAGCCGGGCAGTCGCGCGGCGAAGACGGTGGCGACGGCGACGACTTCGGCGCCGGCCGCCACGCCCAGCACCACGGTCGGCGCGTGGGTGCGGCCGTGCGCGGAGAGCAGTCGGGCGAGCAGCAGCAGGATGCCCAAGGCTCCTGTACCGGCGTAGTCCACGCCCGCACCGCCTTGGTCGATCAGGGCACCGGCCGCGCCGAGCAGCACCGAGAGGGCGACGACGAAGAGCAGCACGCAGCCGAGCAGCAGAGGCCTGACGGAGGAGGTGAATTCGGCGAGGCCCCTGCTGGCGGCGAGGCGTCGGCGGGCCCCGGTGGCGAAGAACCCGGCGCACCAGGTGGCGGGTGCCACGGCGAAAGCGAGCGCGAGGAGCGGCGCGGTGGCGGGGGCCCATGCCCCGTCGGGCCCTCCGGCCAACGCGGCGTTCAGGAGTCCGTCGCCGAAGACCGCGTAGAGGAGGAGCGCCCAGACCCACAGCCGGGTCGCGGGTGCGGACGGGCGGACGCCGGTGCGCAGGGGACCGTGGCGCAGGGTCGTGCGCAGGGCGGCGGCGACGGCCAGGGCGCCGGTGAGCGCGACGGCCAGGTGCACGGTGCCCGAGGTGACGTTCAGGGCGACTACGGCGAGGGCGCAGACGGCGCCCGGCAGCAGGGCGAGCCCGGCCCACGCACCGCGTACGCCGGTGATGGGGTCGGGGGTGACCGCGGCCGGTGCGCCCGACTCCCCGTCCCTCGGCATGCGCGCGTACATCTCCTCGGCGAGGGAGAACACGTCCTTGTGCCGGTAGCGGGCGGCCGTCCGGTCGGTCAGGCCGTGCGCCTCCAGGCCGGCCGCGATCTCCAGCGGGTCGACGGCGCGCTCGCACAGGTCGCGATGGCGATGCATCAGGACCTTGACGGGGTCGACTCCGGACCGGCGCTTCGCCGTGCGGGAGTCGGCCGTCCGGGACGCGGTCCCGGCGGCCTTTTCGGAATGCGCGGGTCCGGGTCCGTCGTCGGTCCGGCCGGGCCGTGCGGTGCGGGCCGGTCGGGCCTGCTCGGCGTCGGCCGTCTTCCGCCAGGCCCCGGACTCGTGCAGCAGGTCCGCGCCGAGGGCGTCCAGCGGATCGAGGGCGTCGGCGACGGCCTCGGGTCCGGCCGGCTCGGTGACGGTCAGGGTCAGCGCCTCTTCCGAGCTGGTCCCCCAGGCCCCGGCGCCCACCGGCACCCGCGGCACATCCGCGCCGACCCCGCTGCCGCCGCCGCGGCCGCCCCGGCTCTCCTCGTGGCTCTCGCTCACGCGTCTCCCTCCCCGCCGCCTCGGGTCACTCCGGCCAGTTCCTCGCGCCCGCCGCCGCTGTCACCGGGAGCGGACGCCCAGCTCGGCGCGCCCGCGCCGGAGGAGCGGCCGGCGAGCCATGCGCCGCCGATGCCGCCGGCGGCCGGCGCCGTCCATCTCCCCGGCACATGGGCCTCGGGCGGGTGGGCGAACGGCCGGGGTTCACCGGCGTCGTCCACGGCCTCCCGGCGCACCGGGCAGTGCGAGACGATCTCCAGGTAAATGCCGCGAAATGCCGTGACGTTCTGCTCGACGGTGAAGAGTTCGAGGGCTCGCGCCCGGGCGGCCGCGCCGAGTCGCTCGCGGCGGTCGGAGTCGTGCAGCAGGGCCACGCAGGCCTCCGCGAGGGCCCGGGGGTTGCGCGGCGGCACCACCAGTCCGGTGCCGCCGATCACCTCGACGACGGCACCCACATCGGTCGACACCGTCGCGCGCCCGCAGAACATGGCCTCGACCAGGCTGATCGGGAAGCCTTCGACGACGCTGGAGAGGACGACGACGCTGCCGGAGCCGTAGACCTCGGCGAGGCCGGGCGCCTCCGGGGCGCCGAGTTCTTCGAAGGAGACCGGGTTCTCCCCCATGGCGTGCAGGCCCGTCGCCTCGTCGGGGAAGAGCTGTGCGGCCAGGGCCTTGCAGTGTCCGAGATACGCCTCGGCCTCCCGGCCCTCGCAGGAACCGGGGCCCGATCCGGAGCCCGAGCCGGCCGGCATCGCCCCCACGATGCGCAGGCGCGCCCTCGGCTCCTCCTTGCGGACCTCGGCGAAGGCGTGGAGCAGGGAGATGAGGTCCTTGGACGGATCGATCCGTCCGACCCAGACCAGGGTGTCCGGCTCCCCAGGCTCCTCGCGCTCGCCGACCTCGGCGAAGCGGGACGCCTCCATGCCGGGGTGGACGGTGCGGAGTTTGGCGCGGTCGGCGCCGCACCGTTCCTGCCAGCGCCTGGCGTGGGCGTTGCCGGGGGTGATGACGGCGGCCTGCCGGTAGACCTCGGCGGCGAGCCGGCCGTGGAAGGCGGCGAGGAGCGCCCGCACCGGCGCGCTCAACTCGGCGTCGCCCGCCGCGATGTAGCGGGCCCGCAACTGCACTCCGTACTCGGTGACGAGCAGCGGCACGCCGTGGAAGCGCTTGGCGAGCAGTCCGGGCAGGGCCGCTGCCCCGCCCGAGGTGGCGTGGCAGAGGTCGACGGCACCGAGCCCACCGCCACCGGACCCGCCGGACGCGTCGTCGTACCAGTCCAGGGAGAGCGGACGCAGCGCGGACTCGACCTCACCCGCGAAGGCCAGCAGGTCGGGCACCCGGGCTCCGCGGGCGGCGCGCCGGGCGCCCGGCGCGCGGCAGGCGCGCTCCAGGATGCGCACGGCGGTCTCGGAGCGCAGCGCGGATCCCAGTCCGCCCTCGTCCCTGGCCAGTTCGGCCAGCCCGTAGAGCGCCTTGGCGAAACGGTCCGCCTCACCGGGCGCGCCACCCGCTCCGACGCCGAGACCCGCACCGGAGCCGACCATGGACGCGGCCCCGGTCCCGTTACCGGTTCCGTCCCCCGGCGCGCACACCACGGCCTCGGCCAGCTCCGCGTACAGCGCGGCGAACCGGCGCCGGGCGCGCCGCCCGAGTGCGCCGCCGCACGCCCCGTCGTCGCCCGTCCCCGTCCGCGCCGTCCACAGCGGTGCGGTCCGCACCAGGCCGACGTGCGGGGGCAGTTCGAGCCAGCCCGCGTCCTCCTGCTCCTGGCTGCGGCTGAGCGCGTAGATGTCGAACTCGTGCTGCTCGAGCCCGCGCACGAGCCGGTCGCACCAGAGTCTGGCCTCACCGCTCACATACGGATAGCCACCCTCTGTCAGCAGTCCGATACGCACGAGTACACCCCCGATCTCCCGTATGGGGAGCCGCCGTTGGGTCGGCGGCTCGCAGCGGGACGAACGTATGCGGACATGCCGGTGGCGCGATGGACGGTTGTCCATCGCGCCACCAAAAGGGGTGAACGGGCGTAACTTTCGCGTGCGCGTGACGTTCTGTCGCGCTAAGAGATCATCCGGCTACAGAACGCTACGAAGCGTCAAGCGTTGGGGTAGGCCCAGGGGTTGGGCTTGCAGGTGATCCCGTCGAAGGTCAGGAACTTGGTCTGCTGCTGCATCACGGGCGCCAGCGCGCCGTCCTGCGAGCAGGTGACGTGGTTGTAGCCGAGCCGGTGTCCGACCTCGTGGTTGATGAGCATCTGCCGGTAGGGGTGGATGGCACTGCCGTGGAGCACGTGGTCGTACGTCTTCGAGCCCTGCGCCCACCGATAGGCGTTGATCATCACGCGTTCGGTGGCGGCCGAGTCGCACGACACGTTGTCCTCGGTGGTGTCGAGTCCCGACTTCGCACACCAGTCCGCGGTGGTCCCGGGGCTGGCCAGCGTGATCACGAAGTCCGGCTTGCCGGAGGAGATCCGCTCGAAGGTACGGGCGTTGTCGTGCGCCCAGCTCCGCTTGTCGTTCAGGGTCTTCTGCACGGCCTTCGCGAACAGCGCGCCGTCGAGTCCGAGCCCCTTCTCCACGTCGACGCGGTAGCGGAACTTCTGCCCGCGGCCCGGCGCCTTGTCGAACCCGCCGACCGCGGCGAACTCGCCCGATGCCTTCAGGTCCGCCTTGAGCGGGAACTTCTTCGCCATTTCCTGGTCGTACGTCGCCGGGGCGGCCTGCGCGGTCCTCGACGGCGTGGCCCGGTCGTCCGAGCGGGACGCCGAGTCGTCGTGGACGCGCGCGCCGTCCGCCGACTTCGCGGAGACGCCGCCGGACGATCCGCCGTGCCCGTCGGCCACCTGGCCCGCGACGACGACCGCGAGCACGGTGGTGACGGCCGCGGCCGCGATACCGGCGAAGGTGAGCCCCTTGCCGCGCTTCTCGCGCCCGCCGTCCGACTCCAGCCGCTCGGGGTCCTCCCCACCGACGCCCGCACCCGACGCGTCCGCCTCGGGAAAATCGCCGGAGTCGGAGCCGAAGCCGGATTCAGTGCCGGATTCGGAGCCGGAGCCGGAGTAGGCGCCGGCGCCCCGGTCGGCGTCGGAGTCGGAGTCGTACCGACCGCGCCGCGTGGGCGCATCCACCGCGCCCGCCTCGTCCGTCACTTCCCTTGCGCCCGCCGGATCGAATGCGTCGAACGCGTCGACGTACTCCTGGCGCGGCCGTCCCGATCGCGGATGCGGCACGCTCGGCGTACCGGACGCCGGCGTGGCCGCGGCCCGCGGCTGCGTCCGGGGCCCGCCCCAGCCGCCGCCCGATTCCCGCTGCTCGGGGTGGCCGCCGCGCACGGACGGGCCGCCCGGACGCGCGGGGCTGCGGGGAGCGGTCTGAGCGGCACCCTCCGGTGCGGCGCTCCTGCGTCGGCGCCCGGAGCCCGGGCCCTCCTGCGGCGGGTCCCGCAACTCGGGTGGTACTGGTATGTCGGCGGTGTCGCCGTTGTCTGCCGGCCCTCGGCGGCTGTGCCGTCCCACTCGCCGCCTCAGCTCCCCAACTTCGATCGGTGCGTCGTACTCGTACGGTCCGGCGCGTCGTGCGCCTCGCGTGCCTCGTCCGGCACGGACCCGCTCTGCTCCCCCGCCCCGCGCGTCCCCTTGAACGCCTCGGCGTCCGCGAGGAGTTCCCGGAACGCCGTCGCGACGGTGTCCGGATACTCCATCATCGCGACGTGCCCGGCGTCGGGGAGCGTGAGGAGGCGCGACTCCCGGAAGGTACGCGCCGCGCGCGCCGCCATCCGGTACGAGACGAGCTGGTCCCGTCCACCGTAGACGAGCAGTGTCGGCGCCAGCACACGGGCCGCCTGTCGCCACAGACCGTGCTGGCCGCCGAGCGTGTAGGCGTTGACGATCCCGCGCGCGGAGCGGGCCATCGCGTCCCAGAAGTACGGGAGTTCCAGGCGCCGTTCCATCTCCTCGACGGCGGCCCGGAAGCCCTCCGGGGACACCCGGTTCGGGTCCCCGTAGCAGAGGGCCGTGACGCCGCTCACGCGCTGCTCGGCCGTCCACTCCTTGGTGAGACGGGTGAAGAGCGCGGCGACTCCCGGCACGGCGAGCAGTCCGGTCGGCAGGGCGGTGCGCTGGACGCGGATCTCCGGCAGCGCGGGCGACACCAGCGTCAGTGTGCGGACGAGATCGGGGCGCACGGCGGCGACCCGGGTGGCGACGGCGCCGCCCAGCGAGTTCCCGAAGAGGTGCACGGGGCCGCGCCGCTCGGTGTCGAGATAGCGGATGACCGCGCGCGCGTGGCCGGTCACCGAGTAGTTGCCGTCGTCCGGTGGCGGCGAGTCGCCGAAGCCGGGCAGATCGACGGCCTCACCGTCGACGATGTCCTCGAGGTGCGGCATCAGTGCCGACCAGTTCTGCGAGGAACCGCCGAGACCGTGGACGTAGAGCGCGGGCGGCAGCCCTTCCCGCGTCCCCGGCCGTGACCGGACCGTCAGCGTCAGCCCCGGAAGACCGACCGAGCGCAGTCTCTCCCCCTCCGCGACCTGAACGACACCCGGCTTGGGCGCCACGGCGGCGACGGCGGGAGGCACACGCGGCGAATCGGTCGAAGGCATGCGGCATATGTTACGAGGTGATCACACTGAGGATCGTGTGTTCGCCGTCACAGATCTCGCACAGCTCTCCCCAAAGCCTTTCCGTCTCCGCCGGGAAATCCGGGCCCGCGCGGGGGAAGAAGTAGAGGGCGGGAGATCGCATAGCGCCCCGATCGGGTGTCTCCTACGCTCGATACAGGGCACCCGCCCACGCACGGACCAGTGAGGAAGGGAGCCATCGATGACGGTCGACCCGAGCGATCCCGCGACGTTCACGGACAACCGCCCCACGGAGATCGGCGTGGAGGAGCCGGAGGCGGACGCCGCCGAGCAGTCAACCGAGCTGACCCCTCAGCAGGACGACATGCCGGGCGATTCGGCCGACCCGGACAGCGCCGACGAGGCGGACCGGGCGGAGCAGGCGAGGGTGGTCGCACTCGACGAGGACGACTATCGGTGACGCCACCGGCACCGATGGTGCCGATCACGCGCTCGCGCCGTCCCCCCGCATCTGCCGCCCCACCCATCGGTATGCGCCACTTTGCGCCCACAGGCCCGCGACGAGCGGCTTTCACAGACGTCCGGTCCGTGAAATTCTGCGCTCGCACCGCGCACATCCTGGTTACCCAAAAGTACGATGACGGCGCGGCGCACATCGCAGCACACGGACGATATTGGGAGGCGGCGTGACAGCCATCGAGCAGACTGAGGCAGCGCGCCCCAAGGGCACACGCCTGCCGCGCCGTGCCCGACGCAATCAACTTCTCGGCGCGGCACAGGAAGTGTTCGTCGCGCAGGGGTACCACGCGGCCGCGATGGACGACATCGCCGAACGCGCCGGCGTCAGCAAGCCGGTCCTCTACCAGCACTTCCCGGGCAAGCTGGAGCTCTACCTCGCCCTGCTCGACCAGCACTGCGAGTCCCTGCTCCAGTCCGTGCGCACGGCGCTCGCGTCGACGTCGGACAACAAGCAGCGCGTGCAGGCGACCATGGACGCGTATTTCGCGTACGTCCAGGACGACGGCGGCGCGTTCCGCCTCGTCTTCGAGTCGGACCTGACGAACGAGCCGGCGGTGCGTGAGCGCGTCGACCGGGTCAGCCTCCAGTGCGCCGAGGCGATCTCGGACGTCATCGCCGAGGACACCGGGCTGTCCAAGGACGAGTCGATGCTGCTCGCCGTCGGGCTCGGCGGCGTCTCGCAGGTCGTCGCCCGCTACTGGCTGTCCAGCGAGAGCCCGGTGCCGCGCGACAAGGCGGTGCAGCTGCTCAGCTCGCTGGCCTGGCGCGGTATCGCGGGGTTCCCGCTGCACGGCGCGGAGCACTCCTGAGCCGACAGGTAGCCCGTCGTCCTGTTTTGTTCCCGGTGGGCTGTTCGCTCTTGGCGTGCAGCCGGGACGCCGGGTGCGTGGGCCGGGCGGGCTAATCTGTGCTGCGTACGGCGCGGTAGACCGCGCGCATCACGGATCGTCGGAGGGACAAGGCCGTGGAGGTCAAGATCGGCGTGCTGCACACGCCCCGCGAGATCGTTCTGGAGAGCGGCCAGTCCGCCGAGGAGGTCGAGGGCGCGGTGTCCGCGGCGCTGTCCGGCAAGGCGCAGCTGCTTTCCCTGACGGACGAGAAGGGCCGCAAGGTCCTGGTCCCGGCCGACCGCCTCGCCTATGTGGAGCTGGGCGAGCCCGCAGTGCGGAAGGTGGGCTTCGGCCCTCTGTAGAGCAGGAACGAACGGCGGAGGGGCCCGACAGCAGGACGCTGTCGGGCCCCTCCGGCGTTCCCGGGCGCGCACAGCGCGAGCACAGCCGAGCCACACGAGGAGGGTTGCATTCCGGGTCCCAGGGGTAGACCGGCTAGGACCGATTTGCACCTACTGGCCGCGCGGGAGGGACCCTCACCATGCTTCTCGAAGCCCTTGGATCCGCACTGCTCGGTCTGGCCCTCGCCTGGGCCGCGAGCAGCCGTCTGCCGCACCGTCTGCCGTCGCGCAGGCTGGTGCTGGCGACCGGGATCGTCGGCGCCCTGTTCGGGGCGTTCGTCACGCACACGTCGCTGGGGTCCGGCCACGAGCTGGCCACGCTCAGCGGCTCCGTCGTGATGGCAGTGGCCCTGCTGTCGCTGCTGCTGCGCCCCACCCGAAGCAGAGGGCACCAGCTCACGACGTCCGCGTGAGCGCGGGCCGACCGCTCGGCCCGTCACGCGAGAAGAACTGCTGGACGGCGTGACCCGCCCGACGACCGGGCCGGTCACGCCGCCGGAACTCCTGGGCGACGAGAGCCGTTACGCGGCGAGTCCGAGGGCCGCCATCCGCTTGGTGTGGGCCTCGGTGATCCGCGAGAACATCCGGCCGACCTCGGCCAGGTCGAAGCCGTCGGCGACGCCCCCGACCAGCATGGTCGACAGGGCGTCGCGGTCGGCGACCACCCGCTGGGACTGCGACAGGGCCTCGCCCATGAGCCGGCGTGCCCACAGCGCGAGCCGGCCGCCGACGCGCGGCTCGGCCTCGATGGCGGCCCGCACCTTCTCGACGGCGAACGACGCGTGCCCGGTGTCGTCGAGGACGGCGAGCACCAGCTCACGGGTGTCCGAGTCGAGCCGGGCCGCGACCTCCCGGTAGAAGTCGGAGGCGATCGAGTCACCCACGTACGCCTTGACCAGGCCCTCCAGCCAGTCCGACGGGGCGGTCTGCTTGTGGAAGCCGTCGAGGGCGCCGACGAACGGGTCCATGGCGGCGGTCGGCTCGGCGCCGACCGCGGCGAGCCGGTCGCGCAACTGCTCGAAGTGGTGGAACTCGGCGGAGGCCATCTTCGCGAGTTCCGCCTTGTCGGCCAGCGTCGGCGCCAGCTTGGCGTCCTCGGCCAGCCGCTCGAAGGCCGCCAGCTCGCCGTACGCCAGCGCGCCGAGCAGGTCGACGACGGCGGCGCGATAGTTCTCGTCCGCGGACGCGGTGGCCCAGTCCTGGGCCGCGATCCCGGTCGGAGCGTCGGTCACTGCGTCGGTCGCTTCAGTGGCGGGCGTGGCGTTGTCAGGCGTCTCCATGAAGCGCACAATAGCCCGCTCACCGTCGCGGGTAAGTCCCTGGTCAAAGAGTGTGACGACGGCTACGTGACCAAATCGGCCATCGCACATGCGCGTTTCCGGGGTATGGTGGTAAAGAGCCCGCCGAGTGCAAGCCGCTTTGCCCCCACATCGCAATGGCGCTTGCACGCACATCCGACGGGCCGCACGAATGAGGATGCCCGGTCGGTGGCCCGATCGGCTCCGACCCGACAGCCCTCCGGGTCGTACGTCACGAGACGTACGGATCGAGGAGGGACCCTCAGCGGCACGAGCGCTCGAGCGTCGGCAGTGGTCCCGCGCCACCCGGCCCCACCGCAGCAGCGGATCAGGGACCGGCGTACCAAAGGCACGGCACTGGCACGGTCAAGACCCCCGCGTTCGCCTCGCACCGCACCTCACAGAAGAGGCAACACCCTGACTACGCAGACTTCGACATTCCGTCAGCTCGGCATTCTCCCCGAGACGGCAGAGGCCCTTGAGGCAGTCGGCATCATCAATCCCTTTCCCATCCAGGAGATGACCCTCCCCGTCGCCCTCTCCGGCACGGACGTCATCGGCCAGGCCAAGACCGGCACGGGCAAGACCCTCGGTTTCGGTCTGCCGCTCCTGGAGCGCGTCACCGTCCCCGCGGACGTCGAGGCCGGCCGGGCCACGCCCGAGCAGCTCACCGACACCCCGCAGGCCCTCGTCGTCGTCCCGACGCGCGAGCTGTGCCAGCAGGTGACCAATGACCTCCTCACCGCCGGCAAGGTGCGCAATGTCCGCGTCCTCGCCATATATGGCGGTCGCGCCTACGAGCCTCAGGTCGAGGCCCTCAAGAAGGGCGTCGACGTGATCGTCGGCACCCCGGGCCGGCTGCTCGACCTCGCCGGTCAGAAGAAGCTGAACCTGTCGCACGTGAAGGCGCTCGTCCTCGACGAGGCCGACGAGATGCTCGACCTGGGCTTCCTGCCCGACGTCGAGAAGATCATCAACATGCTGCCGGCGAAGCGTCAGACGATGCTGTTCTCGGCGACCATGCCGGGCGCCGTCATCGGCCTGGCCCGCCGCTACATGTCGCAGCCGACGCACATCCGCGCCACGTCGCCGGACGACGAGGGCGCGACCGTGCGGAACATCGCGCAGCACGTGTACCGCGCGCACAACATGGACAAGCCCGAGATGGTCGCGCGCATCCTCCAGGCCGACGGGCGCGGGCTCGCGATGATCTTCTGCCGTACGAAGCGCACGGCCGCCGACATCGCCGACCAGCTCAAGCAGCGCGGCTTCGCCTCCGGCGCGGTCCACGGCGACCTGGGCCAGGGCGCCCGCGAGCAGGCGCTGCGCGCGTTCCGCAACGGCAAGGTGGACGTGCTGGTCTGCACCGACGTCGCCGCCCGCGGCATCGACGTCGAGGGCGTCACGCACGTCATCAACTACCAGTCGCCCGAGGACGAGAAGACGTACCTCCACCGCATCGGCCGCACCGGCCGCGCGGGCAAGAAGGGCATCGCGATCACGCTGGTGGACTGGGACGACATCCCGCGCTGGCAGCTGATCAACAAGGCCCTCGACCTGACCTTCAACGACCCGGTCGAGACGTACTCCTCCTCCCCGCACCTGTACGAGGAGCTGAGCATCCCGGCCGGCACCAAGGGTGTGCTGCCGCGTTCGGAGCGCACGCGCGCCGGGCTCGACGCCGAGGAGATCGAGGACCTGGGCGAGACCGGTGGCCGTGGCGCTTCGCCGCGCGGTGGCCGGGGCGGCCGTCCGTCGCAGGACCGCGACCGGGACCGTCAGCGCGACCGCAACGACCGCGACCAGGACCAGGAGCGCGAGCGTTCCGCCCGTACTCCGCGCCGTCGCCGTCGCACCCGCAACGGCGAGCCGGTCTCCGCGCAGACCACGGCGGCGCCCGTCAGTCCGGTCGCCGAGGACTCCTCCGCGCCGGCCGAGCCGCGCACGCCGCGCCGTCGCCGCCGCACGCGCAGCGGTCCCGCCGCTGCCGTCGCCCCGGCCGCTCCGGCCGCCGCCGAGGCCGTCGTCGAGACGGCCGAGGCGGTCGTGGAGGCCGTCGCCCCGGTGATCGAGGCCGAGGTGCCCGCCAAGCCGCGTCGCCGTACGCGCAAGAAGGCGGAAGCCGCTGTCGACACGGTGGAGCCGGTGCAGCCGGTCGTGGCCGCCGAGCCCGTCGTGGAGGCCGAGGCGAAGCCCGCTCGTGCCCGTACGCGTACGCGCAAGAAGGCGGAGGCTGTCGTCGACGCGGTGGAGGCCACCGTCGAGACCGCCGAGGTCAAGCCCGCGCGGACCCGCACCCGCAAGAAGGCGGAGCCCGTCGCGGAGACGGTCGAGGCCGCCGAGGCGGTCGCGGAGACCAAGCCGCGTCGCACGCGCAAGAAGGCCGTCGCCGTGGTGGACACGGCGGAGGCCGTGGAGGCCAAGCCGGCCACCCGTACGCGCAAGAAGGCAGCCGCCGCCCCCGTCGAGACGGACGTCGCAACCGAGACCGCCGCGGAGACCAAGCCGCGCCGGACCCGGAAGAAGGCCGTCGCCGCGGTGGACACGGCCGAGGCCGTCGAGGCCAAGCCCGCCACCCGTACGCGCAAGAAGGCAGCCGCCGCCCCCGTCGAGACGGACGTCGCAACCGAGACCGCCGCGGAGACCAAGCCGCGCCGGACCCGGAAGAAGGCCGTCGCCGCCGTGGACACAGCGGAGGCCGTCGAGGCCAAGCCCGCCACCCGTACGCGCAAGAAGGCAGCCGCCGCCCCCGTCGAGACGGACGCCGTCGCGGAGACCAAGCCGCGCCGGACCCGCAAGAAGGCCGTCGCCGCCGTCGAGGCCCCGGAGGCCTGAGCGCATCAACAGCACGAAGGCCCGGGTTCCGCACCATGCGGAACCCGGGCCTTCGTGCTGTCGCCCCGGTGCGGCCCACGACGTAATCTCACGGCATGAGCAGGCCCTCCACCTTCACCCCGCCCTCCGGCACCCGTGCGCACCGACTGGCCACCGCGAGGGGCGAGTTCGCCGCCCTCGTCGGGGAGCCGGAGTCGGGGTCCGTGCGCGGCACCGTGCTGCTCCTTCCCGGGTTCACCGGCAGCAAGGAGGACTTCATCGCCCTGCACGGGCCGCTCGGCGCGGCCGGCTACCGCACGGTGGCCGTCGACGGGCGCGGGCAGTACGAGACGCCAGGCCCGGCGGACGACGAAAGGCCTTACGCGCAGGCCGAGTTGGCCCGGGACGTGCTCGCCCAGGCCGCGGCGCTCGACGTACCGCGGGTGCATCTGCTCGGGCACTCGCTCGGCGGGCTCGTCGCGCGGGCCGCGGTCATCGCGGACCCGGCGCCGTTCGCGTCCCTGACCCTGATGGCGTCGGGCCCGGCCGCCGTCACCGAGCCCCAGCAGCAGCGCGTCAAGCTGCTCCAGGGGGCGCTGGCCACCCTGGACATGGCGCAGGTCTGGGAGGCGATCCAGGCCCTGGACGCCGTCGACGACGTGGCCGACGTGCGCGGCGCCGACGCCCGGGACGATCTGCGGCGGCGCTGGATGCTGAACAGCCCGGCCCAACTCATCGCGACCGGGCACCAGTTGTGCACCGAGCCGGACCGGGTCGCGGAGCTGGCCGCGCTCACGCCCGCGGTGCACGTCCTGTCGGGCGAGCGCGACGACACCTGGCCGGTGCCGCTGCTCGACGACATGGCGCGCCGCCTCGGCGCCGAGCGGTCCGTGATCACCGGGGCGGAGCACTCCCCCAACACCGACCGCCCGCTGGAGACGGCCGCGGCCCTGGCGGCCTTCTGGGACCGGCACCCCGCAGCGTGACGCTGTGTGCTCGCACCACTCCCCTACTGGCTAGTAATTAGTTTCTCGAAAAATTTCTTTAGCGTAGGGAATGTTTGCAGGGGGCAACCCGTTGTACCCATATAGAACGCGGGGCGCTCTAGTCACGCAATCCACTCTTAACGGGCAGGCAACCGCCTGGCCGTACGGCAGGACGAGACTGATGTCCTGCACCAGCAGTTCTCCTTCAGGAGGATGACCAGACGAAGGGAGAAGCCCTTGCGCTTCGAAATCATGCGACTCGACGACGTCGACGGCACCGCCGTGGACACCACCGTCGTGGACGCCGCCTCCGTCAACCGGATCGTTCAGCAGGCGGCGGCCATCGGCCAGCGCCTCTACATCCGCCCGGCCGAGACGTCCGCCTCGTAACAGCGCGGCGACTCACACACTTCGAAGCCCCCGTACGCACGGTGCGTACGGGGGCTTCGCGCGTTCGCGGGGGCGGGGGCGGGCGGTCAGCCGGCCCGGATCACCTGCGTGACACCGTTGATGATCTGCTGCACGGCGATCGCGGAGAGCATCATGCCCGCGAGCCGGGTCACCAGGACCACGCCGCCGTCCTTGATGACGCGGATGATCACCAGCGAGTACCGCATGACCAGCCAGAGCACGACGTGGATGGCGATGATCGCCGTCCAGACGGAGACCTGGGTCGCGAACGAGTCCGCCTTCTGCACGGCGAGGATCACGGAGACGATCGCGCCGGGCCCGGCGAGGAGCGGCATGCCGAGCGGGACGAGGGCGACGTTCACGTCCTTCGTCTGTTTCGGCTCGTCCGTCTTGCCGGTGAGCAGGTCGAGTGCGATCAGCAGCAGGAGCAGACCGCCCGCGATCATCAGGGCGGGCACGGAGACGTGCAGGTAGTCGAGGATCCGCTGCCCCAGGACGCCGAAGACGGCGATCACGCCGAAGGCGACGCAGACGGCCTGGAAGGCCATGCGCTTCTGGACCTTGGCGGGGCGGCCCGCGGTGAGGGCGAGGAAGATCGGAGTGATTCCGGGGGGATCCATAATTACAAAAAGCGTGAGAAAAAGGGATCCGAAGACGGCGGCGTCGAACACAGTGGGGCTTGCCTTGGGGTGCGAGGGACGATCGGGCGTGCGGACGCGCCCGCTCGGATGCGGGCGCGCGAAAAGGTGTGCGATCAGAAGAGGGGACGGGCGGCGGGCGGGCGCACCCGTCAGGCGCGGCCTCCGCCGGCGCCCGGCACCGGGAAGGCGCCGGTGGCCCGACGGGTGATCTCCCCGTAGATCTCCGGATCGGTGGTGTACTCGCCGAGCACACAGGTCTTGCGGCTGCCGTGGTAGTCCGAGGAGCCGGTGGTCAGCAGCCCGAGGTCGGCGGCGAGCGCACGCAGCCGGTCCCGGGTGGCCGGGTCGTGGTCCATGTGATCGACCTCGATGCCGTCGAGCCCGGCCTCGGCCAGCTTCGCGATCGACGTCTCGGGGACCGTGCGGCCGCGCTTGACGGCGGCCGGGTGCGCGAAGACGGTGACCCCGCCGGCGGCCTTGACCAGGCGGATCGCCTCGAAGGGGTCGGTCTCGTGCTTCGGCACGTAGGCGCGGGCGCCGTCGGCCAGCCAGTTCTCGGTGAAGGCGTCGGAGACCGTGTCCACGACGCCGAGGTCGACGAGCGCGGAGGCGATGTGCGGGCGGCCCACCGAGCCGTCCCCGGCGATCCGGGCGACCTGCTCCCAGGTGACGGGGACACCGAGGTCGTTCAGCTTGGCGATCATGCCCTTGGCGCGCGGGACGCGGTCGTCGCGGACCAGCTCGCGCTCGGCGAGCAGCGCGGCGTCCTCGGGGTCGAACAAGTAGGCCAGCATGTGCATGCTCACGCCGTCGAGGCGGCAGGAGAGCTCGGCGCCCGTGACGAGGGTCAGTCCCGTCGACAGCTCGGCGAGCGCGGCGATCGCCTCGGCGTGCCCGCGCGTGGTGTCGTGGTCGGTGAGCGCCACGACGTCCAGGCCCTGCGCCGCGGCGTTGCGCACCAGCTCGGCAGGGGTGTCCGTGCCGTCGGACGCGGTGGAGTGGGTGTGCAGATCGATGCGCACGGCTGCGTACTCCAGGCTCGGACGGACGGAAGGGACCGCTCCAGGATAACGGGGATCGCGCACACTCCCGTCACGCCCGAACCAGGCTGCGACCCCTTACCCGTACACCTCGTACCGGATCACCCGCACCCCGTCACGCGTACCCGCACCCGCATCACTGCAGAACGCGCGGCGACAGCGCCCCGCACGGCAGCAGCTCCACCTCGGCGCCCGCGTCCCGCAGATCGGTCAGGACCAGCTCGTCGTACATCAGCAGCCCGGACGCCGCGGGCCACACGATCGCCCACAGCCACAGGCCGCGCGCCTCGCCCGCGAAGACCGCGCGGTCGTCGGGGCCGCTCTGCACGTGCCACAGGGGGGTGGGCCGCCCGGCGGCGACCACCTTGGCGTGCGGCGGTCCGAGGACGTCCATGTGCGGGCCGGGGTCGGGTCCGTCGATGCCCGCGTAGCGCGCGCCGAGGCCGACGCCCAGCTCCTCGGCGACGAGCACCAGCTCGCCGATGCCGCCGAGCGGCGCGGGTCCCGAGCAGGCGACGGCGGTGGCGCGGCCGCCGTGGCGGTCGTCCCCCGCGTTGGCCACGCCGGTGAACAGCCAGCCGACGGGCAGCGGCCACGGCATCCAGACCGGTACCTGCGCGCGGCGCACCACGACGCTGAGGGCCTCGACGCTGGGCGGGATCACAGGCTGCAGCGGGTGCACGGTGCCGTGCACATCGCACTGCCAGGAGTCGGCAAAGAGTCCGGGAGCCCTGACCCGGCCACCACACTTCGGGCAACTGGGTTCGCCCCTCATACGGCCCACGGTCCTCCCCGTCCCGCGCCGCGTCAAGGACGATCACCCGTCCAGGGCGTGCCGGTCCGGTGCGTCTCACCCGCACATATAGATGTAGCTTGCATTAATTAGCCACGCTAACTTATTGTGTGTATAGGTCAACCATCCGGTCGAGCGTCCGCACAGGACGCGGGACGAAGGAAGTGGAACGGGCATGAGCCACAGCAGTACAGGAGGTCCCGTCGAAGGGGACACGTTCGACGCGGGTGCGGGCAGCATCCTGCGTCAACCGAAGGCGGTCTGGGCGACCGCCGGGGCATCCGTCGTCGCCTTCATGGGCATCGGACTCGTCGACCCGATCCTGCCGTCCATCGCGCAGGGCCTGAAGGCCACACAGAGCCAGGTTTCCCTGCTCTTCACCTCGTACTTCCTGATCACCGCCGTCGCGATGCTGGTCACCGGGTTCGTCTCCAGCCGGATCGGCGGCAAGAAGACCCTGCTCGTCGGGCTCGCGCTCGTCGTGATCTTCGCGGGTCTCTCCGGCACCTCGGACACCGTCGGCCAGCTGGTCGGCTTCCGGGCGGGCTGGGGCCTGGGCAACGCGCTCTTCGTGTCGACCGCGCTCGCCGTCATCGTCGGCGCGGCGGCCGGCGGCTCGGCCGCCGCGATCCTGCTCTACGAGTCCGCGCTCGGCCTCGGCATGGCGTGCGGGCCCCTGGTGGGCGCCCTGCTCGGCAACGCCAGCTGGCGCTACCCGTTCTTCGGCACCGCGGCCCTGATGGCCATCGGGTTCATCTGCATCTCGCTGTTCCTGAAGGAGCAGCCCAGGCCCGCGCGCAGGACATCGATCCTCGACCCGCTGAAGGCGCTCGGGCACGGCGGGCTCGCCTCCGCCGCCGTCTCGGCCTTCTTCTACAACTACACGTTCTTCACGGTGCTGGCCTTCACGCCGTTCGTGCTGAACATGACCCCGTACAAGTCGGGCGGCGTCTTCTTCGCCTGGGGCGTGCTGCTCGCGCTGTTCTCGGTGCTCGTCGCGCCGCGCATGCAGGCCAGGTTCGGCTCGCTCAAGGTGGTCGGCGGTTCGCTGGTGCTGCTCGCGGCCGACGTGCTCGTCCTCGGATACGGCAACCACACCACGGCCGTCGTCTGCACGATCCTGTCCGGCGCCTTCATCGGCGTGAACAACACGGTCTACACGGAGCTGGCGCTCGGCGTCTCGGACGCGCCGCGCCCGGTGGCGAGCGCCGGTTACAACTTCGTCCGCTGGTTCGCCGCCGCGGCCGCCCCGTACCTGGCGCCGAAGATCGAGGAGTGGACCGACATCCACATCCCCTTCGTGGTCGCCGCGGTCACGGCCCTGCTCGGCGCCGTCGTGGTCTGGGTGCGCAGGAACGCGCTCACGCACGAGGCGGAGGAGCTGGAGCCGCGGCACGCCACCGAGGACGGCGTCACCGTCTTCGCGAACTGAACCCCGTACCGATCACCGGTCGAGAGCGACGGACCTGCGCAGCGGATCGCGCAGGTCCGTTCCGCTGTTCAGCCACTTCTCCTGGAGCTCGGCCGCACCGTGCACCCGCTTCCACGCCGCCTCGTTCTGCGTCATGGGCAGCAGCGGCAGGAACCGTACGGGGTCCATCGGCGCGTCCAGTTCGAGGTCCTCCACCAGGCCGCCCGACTCCGCCACGAGGACCGAGGTGAACGGCGCGCCCGGCCACAGCGGCTCGCCCACGTCCAGCGACGCGCCCGGCGCGACGACCACGCCCTCCACCTGCGGCGAGGCGGCCAGCACCGCGAGCGGCCTGAGCGCCTTGTCGGTGTCGGCGAGCCCCGCGCGGACCGTCAGGACCAGCTCGGCGCGCGGACCCTCGACCGGATCGGCGAGGGCCGCGGTCGGATCGGCCATCGGTGCGGCGGACATCCCCAGCGTCGCGTAGCGCACGACACCCTGGTCGGCGTCGGTGAAACGCAGCACCTCGATGCGGTCCGTGCCGAGGAACGTGACCGCCGCGCGCGCGTCCGGCTCGCCCAGGGCCGTGTGCAGCCGGGCCTCTACAAGCGCAAGAACTTCTCCCATCCCGCGAGCATAGGACTCGCATGGAACGGGTAAAGGCGGGGCTTGCTTCTTCAGTCGGCTGATAGTCTTGGCCGCTGGTCGGGACGGAACGCTGAGCGTCCCCGCCGAGAGCCCTCAAGAGCCCTCGAAGACCCGACCCACTGATCGTCCCCCACGGGGGACCGGCCGGAGGAGGTGGGGCTGTCATGGATCGAAGTCGACCGTGCAGTACCACCCGTTCTTCCGGCCGCTAGGCCCGCATCCCCCACCGCAGTCAGTAGTCGCCGGCGTTTCGTCGGCTTCTCCCGGTCCGGGCTGTCCGCGTTTGCCGGAAGAGCACTTCGTTTCCACCTGATCTTTCCGATCTTCCTGATCTGAATCAGTCAGCGGAGCCGCCCGGCGTCGGTGCGGTGCTCCCCGCTTTGTGGACGTGCAGCATGTCCCGGTTTCCGGTTGGCCAGGACGTCCTCATTCCGGGCAGTTCCGATTTCCCGAGTGCCCTGCGCGGCTCCCGCCCGCGAAGGAGCCTGCCCATGTCGATGATGCGCGACCTGCGTGCCGCCGTCCGCCCCTCGCTGCGCAAGAGCGTGGCCCCGTACGAGAACGAGGCGCGCTCCTCGTACGACCCCACCCGCGACCCGTCCGCCTGCTCGGCCGTGGTGGACTGCGCCGTCTACCGCGACGGGGCCCGCGTGGAGAGCGGCGACGACTGCCTGACGCCGCGTGAGGCACGCCTCCAGGTGCGCCGTGACGGCGGCTTCGCCTGGATCGGTCTGCACGAGCCCACCGAGAAGGAATTCGCCGGTATCGCCGCCGAGTTCGGGCTGCACCCGCTCGCCGTCGAGGACGCGGTCCACGCCCACCAGCGGCCCAAGCTGGAGCCGTACGACGACACGCTCTTCGCCGTGTTCAAGACCATCCACTACGTCGAGCACGCCGAACTGACCGACACCAGCGAGGTCGTGGAGACCGGCGAGGTCATGTGCTTCCTCGGCCGCGACTTCTTCATCACCGTGCGGCACGGCGGACAGGGCTCGCTGCGCGCGCTGCGCCGCCGCCTCCAGACCGAGCCGGAGCTGCTCGCCAAGGGCCCGAGCGCGGTGCTGCACGCCATCTCCGACCACGTCGTCGACGGCTATCTGGCGGTGGCCGACGCGATGCAGGACGACATCGACGAGGTCGAGACCGATGTCTTCTCGCAGACCGGCAAGGGCGGTCCGCGCGGCACCGACGCCGGCCGGATCTACCAGCTCAAGCGGGAGGTCCTGGAGTTCAAGCGGGCCGTCGCCCCGCTGCGCCGGCCGCTGCAGCTGCTGAGCGAGCGGCCCATGCGGCTGATCGACCCCGACATCCAGAAGTACTTCCGTGACGTCGCCGACCACCTGGAGCGCGTCCAGGAACAGGTCATCGGCTTCGACGAACTCCTCAACTCGATCCTCCAGGCCAATCTGGCGCAGGCGTCCGTCGCCCAGAACGAGGACATGCGCAAGATCACCTCGTGGGCGGCCATCGTCGCCGTCCCGACCATGGTGTGCGGGGTCTACGGCATGAACTTCGACCACATGCCCGAGCTGCACTGGCGGTTCGGCTACCCGCTGGTGCTCGCCGTCACCGTCGTCGCGTGCTTCACCATCCACCGCACCCTCAAGCGCAACGGCTGGCTGTAGCTACGCTGACCGCATGACGACTGCCGAACTGCTCGACGCCGCCCTCGTCGAGGAGGCCACCAAGAAGTCCGGGCTCATCTGGGTGCGGGGCACCGACGCCGAGCGGGCCCTGTGGCACGTGTGGCACGAGGGCGCGGCGCACGTGGTCGGCGACGGGCCCGGCGAGCAGCCGCTGCCCGGTCTCGTCGACGGCGGCACCGCCGTGGTCACGGTACGCAGCAAGGACAAGGGCGGCCGGCTGGTCGGCTGGCGGGCGACGGCCGTGGAGCTGGCGCCCGGCACGCCGCAGTGGGAGGCGGCCGTCGCCGAGCTGAAGGGCAAGCGGCTCAACGCGCCGGACGCGGAGACGATGACCGGGCGCTGGAGCCGCGAGTGCCGGGTGCTGCGCCTGGAGCCGGTCGCCGGTGCGGCCCCGCTTCCGGCGTCCACCGATGCGCTGGCCGCCGTGCCGGTACCGACTCCCGCCACCACCCGGGATCCGGTCCCGGCGGGGCTCCCCCGGCTCCTCGGCCGCCGCCGCGGCACGCGCCGCTGACGTCCTGATGGCCCGGGGCTTGTCCGTCGGCTGACCGCCGGTGGGGCTTCTCGCGCAGTTCCCCACGCCCCTGAAGCGAGCTCCGCCCGCCCAGGGGAGGCGCGGGAAGAGGCCACCGGCCGGCAGCCGAACCGACAAGCCCGCGTCGTCAGGACTCCGGGAGCTGGCGGCCGTAGTCGACGGTGTCGGCGGCCGTCGGCTCGTCGAGCGGGAAGTCCTTGCCCCACTCCGTCAGCCGCAGCGTCCCCGCACCGCCGGCCCGCTCGAGACGCATGGGGTACGCCGTTCCCTCCAGGGAGACGTCGAGCGTGCCGCCCGAGCCCTCGTCGCCGGTGAGCGCGATGGTCCGCACCCCGCCGGAGGTGCCGCGGTCGCCCTTCGCGAGGGTGCCGTGCAGCGTGAGCAGCCCGTCGAGGAGCACGTCCTTGTCGGTGAAGGTGCTCAGCCGCTTGTACGAGGGGTCGCCGGCCGGCACCTTCACGTACTTGCCGTCGAGCTTGTCGCCGGCCGCTCCGTCGCTCTGCTGCCCCTCGGCGCCGTCGTCGGAGTGCGACCAGAAGTCCGCGTCCGCCTTGAGATAGAGGTGCTCGTCGACCCGCAGCAGCCGGAACGTGCTGCCGCCCGTCGTCACCGAGCCGGTGCCGCCCCCGCCCTTCAGCCGCATGTCGAGCTTGTACGTCTTGCCGCCGCTGACGACGGTGCCGTCCAGCCGCAGGGCGTCGGCGCCCCGGGCCGCCTTGACCGTGCGAGCCTGGATCGTGTCCGGCCCCAGTTTGCCGACCCCGTTCGTCCCCGCGTCCGGATCGTCCCCGCAGGCCGCGAGCCCGGCCGCGAGCCCCGTGCACATCGCGCCGACCATGAGCGTCCTGCGGGTTCGGCGGGCCAGGGGGAAAGCGGTCACGGGCGGTACTACCTCTCGTACGGAAAGGGGCTCGTCGGCAGTACGGCAGCGTACCCGTGGTGTCTGCCGTTGCCCCTGCGGGTCCGGGCGGGAGGGGATGCGCAAAGGCGTGTTCGACGCGTACCGGCTAGCCTGAACCACGGATTGATCACTGACGCCACGAGGAGGTGCGGGCAGACATGGCAGGTGGCGCCCCTCGGATCTTCGTCTCGCATCTCGCGGGCATTGCCGTCTTCGACCCGAACGGGGACCAGGTCGGCCGGGTGCGCGACGTCGTGGCGATGCTGCGGGTGGGGCGGCGGCCGCCCCGGGTGCTCGGCCTCGTCGTCGAACTGTCCACGCGGCGGCGCATCTTCCTTCCCATGACCCGCGTCACCGGCATCGAGTCGGCCCAGGTCATCACCACCGGCGTGCTCAACGTCCGGCGCTTCGAGCAGCGGCCCACCGAGCGGCTGGTCCTCGGCGAGATGCTGGACCGGCGGGTGCGCCTGGTGGAGTCGGGCGAGGAGGTCACCGTCCTCGACGTCTCCGTGCAGCAGCTGCCGGCCCGCCGTGACTGGGAGATCGACCGGGTCTTCGTCCGCAAGGGCAAGGGCGGCACCTTCCGGCGCAAGGGCGAGGCGCTGACCGTGGACTGGTCGGCCGTCGACGGCTTCTCCCTGGAGGAGCACGGGCAGGGTGCCGAGAACCTGCTGGCGACCTTCGAGCAGCTGCGCCCGGCCGACCTGGCCAACGTCCTGCACCACCTCTCCCCCAAGCGCCGGGCCGAGGTCGCCGCGGCGCTCACCAACGAGCGGCTCGCCGACGTCCTCGAGGAGCTGCCCGAGGACGACCAGATCGAGATCCTCGGCAAGCTGAAGGAGGAGCGCGCCGCCGACGTCCTGGAGGAGATGGACCCGGACGACGCGGCCGACCTGCTCAGCGAGCTGCCCGAGGACGACAAGGAGCGGCTGCTGACGCTGATGCAGCCCAGCGACGCGGCCGACGTGCGGCGCCTGATGGCGTACGAGGACAAGACCGCGGGCGGTCTGATGACGACGGAACCGATCGTGCTGCGCCCGGACGCGACCGTCGCCGACGCACTCGCCCGCGTCCGCAATCCCGACCTCTCCCCCGCGCTCGCCGCCCAGGTCTACGTCTGCCGGCCGCCGGACGAGACGCCGACCGGGAAGTACCTGGGCACCATCCACTTCCAGCGGCTGCTGCGCGATCCGCCGTACACGATGGTCAGCTCGATCCTGGACGACGATCTGCAGGCCCTGTCGCCGTCGGCCCAGCTGCCGGAGATCGCCGGGTTCTTCGCCACGTACGACATGGTGGCGGCGCCCGTCGTCGACGAGAGCGGGTCGCTGCTCGGCGCGGTCACCGTCGACGACGTCCTGGACCACATGCTGCCCGACGACTGGCGCGAGCAGGAGTTCCATCTCGCGGGGGACGTGAACCATGGCGAGTGAGGAAACGTCCCGGCGCGAGGAGCCGTCGCGCCGCCCCCGCATCCGCCTCGACCAGCCGCGCGCCCCGCGCCGCCGGCTGCTGCCCGAGTACGACCCCGAGGCCTTCGGACGGCTGTCGGAGCGCATCGCCCGGTTCCTGGGGACGGGGCGGTTCATCGTCTGGATGACGGTGATCATCATCGCGTGGGTGATCTGGAACATCACCGCGCCCGAGGATCTGCGCTTCGACCAGTACCCGTTCATCTTCCTGACCCTGATGCTGTCGCTCCAGGCGTCCTACGCCGCTCCGCTGATCCTGCTCGCGCAGAACCGGCAGGACGACCGCGACCGGGTCAACCTGGAGCAGGACCGCAAGCAGAACGAGCGGTCGATCGCCGACACCGAGTACCTGAGCCGCGAGGTCGCGGCCCTGCGGATCGGCCTCGGCGAGGTCGCGACCCGCGACTGGATCCGCTCCGAGCTGCAGGACCTCCTGAAGGAGCTGGAGGAGCAGCGGCGGTCCGATCCCGAGAGCGGTGTATTCCCGGCCGAGCGGGAACGGGCACGTGACGTAGACGACCGCTGACGGGGCTTTCCGTGCCCCGGTTACCGCGCCGTACTATCGGTCGTATGGCTACGGAAGACGCGGTGCGCGAGGCACTCGCGACAGTGAACGACCCCGAGATCCAGCGACCCATCACCGAGCTGGGGATGGTCAAATCGGTGGACATCGGTGCGGACGGAGTCGTCGCGGTCACCGTGTACCTGACCGTCTCCGGCTGCCCGATGCGCTCGACCATCGAGACGAACGTGCGGGAGGCCGTCGCCCGCGTCGAGGGCGTGACCGATGTGCAGGTCACCCTC
Source organism: Streptomyces sp. NPDC001904 (assembly GCF_040297005.1). Lineage (NCBI taxonomy): Bacteria > Bacillati > Actinomycetota > Actinomycetes > Kitasatosporales > Streptomycetaceae > Streptomyces > Streptomyces sp. NPDC001904. The sequence continues at coordinate 45,271 of NZ_JBEOYI010000007.1, forward strand.
GACGTGATGAGCGACGAGCAGCGCAAGGAGCTGGCCGCGGCGCTGCGCGGCGGCACCGCCGAGCGCGAGGTGCCGTTCGCCAAGCCCGGTTCGCTGACCCGCGTCTACGCGGTCGCCTCCGGCAAGGGCGGCGTCGGCAAGTCCTCCGTGACCGTGAACCTGGCCGCCGCGATGGCCGCCGACGGGATGAAGGTCGGTGTCGTCGACGCCGACATCTACGGCCACTCCGTGCCGCGCATGCTGGGCGCCGACGGCAAGCCCACCCAGGTCGAGAACATGATCATGCCGCCGTCCGCGCACGGCGTGAAGGTCATCTCCATCGGCATGTTCACGCCGGGCAACGCGCCGGTGGTGTGGCGCGGGCCGATGCTGCACCGGGCGCTGCAGCAGTTCCTGGCCGATGTCTTCTGGGGCGACCTCGACGTCCTGCTGCTCGACCTGCCGCCGGGGACGGGTGACATCGCCATCTCCGTCGCGCAGCTCGTCCCGAACGCCGAGATCCTCGTCGTGACGACGCCTCAGCAGGCCGCCGCCGAGGTCGCCGAGCGGGCCGGATCGATCGCGGTGCAGACGCACCAGAAGATCGTGGGCGTCGTGGAGAACATGTCCGGGCTGCCGTGCCCGCACTGTGGCGAGATGGTCGACGTCTTCGGCACCGGGGGCGGCAAGCTGGTCGCCGAGGGCCTGACACGGACGACGGGTGCCGAGGTGCCGGTGCTCGGGTCCATCCCCATCGACGTGCGGCTGCGCGAGGGCGGCGACGAGGGCAAGCCGGTGGTGCTGTCCGACCCCGACTCCCCCGCCGGTGCGGCGCTGCGCGGCATCGCGGGTCAGCTGGGCGGCCGCCAGCGCGGTCTGTCGGGCATGTCGCTCGGGATCACCCCGCGCAACAAGTTCTGAGGGCTCGCGGTCGGCCGACGGCCGTCGTGGCTTCTCGCGCAGTTCCCCGCGCCCCTGAAGCGAGCTTCGCTCGCCCAGGGGGCGCGGGGAACTGCGCGACCAGCCACGGTCTAGGCGTACTCGGCGATGTCCTTCACCACGGAGAAGCCCAGGCCGTAGGCGCTCATCCCGCGCCCGTAGGCACCGAGATGGACCCCGGCCTGCGTCGACCCGGCAAGAACCCAGCCGTACTCGGACTCACGGTAGTGGAACTCGGTCGGCACTCCGTCGACCGGCAACGACAGCACGGCCCAGTCCGACGACCGAAGATCGTCCGCGAGGACCCACGCCGTCTCGGTCTGCTGCTCCAGCCAGTCGTCCCGGAGCGTGTGGTCCATCTGCCCCGGCCAGGTGTACGACAGCAGCCCCACCCCGGCGAGCCAGGCCGCCGAGGAGACGGACGTCGCCTCCAGCACGCCCGTGCCGTCGGCGCTGCGCCGTACGGGATTGGCGGCGATGGTCACCACGACCGCGAACCGCTCGGCGGCGTCCCCGTGGAAGGTTCCTTCACTGCGTACGGAGGGCTCGTCACCGTGTCCGATCGAGCCGTGCTCGACGGACCCGTCCGCCGTGGTGCCGACCTGCATCAGCCAACGCGGTCCCGTGAAGGCCTCGTCGAGGCCGTACCACGGGAAGGACGCCAGCAGGTATCCGTCGACCGTACGCCGGGCCCCGGGAACCTGACCGGCCCCCTCGGTGGCCGGCGCCTGCGCGCCCACCCGACTCGTCGTCTCCATGTACCCGGCCGCCTCCTCGCTCAGTTACGGACCGGAGCGGCCCGCCCCCCTCGGGCGTCCTCACGTCCGGTCCGCGCAACAACAAGGCAGGATGCCACACCGGGTCCACAGGGCCCGGTTTCGAGTGGTGTGGTTCAGGTCGCGTCGCTGTCGAAGGGCGGCGGCGTCGGCTTGGCCGGCTGCTCCGCCGACTCGGAGCGCTTCTCCAGGTCAGGGCCCTTGGTCATGCTGATCCGGCCGGTGGAGGTGCTGGAGGAGGACGACGAGGCGTCGTCGCGCACGTCACCGACCGTCTGCACGGCGTCGCCGACCTCGGCCATTTCCTTCTTCAGGTCGAAGCCGTTGCGGATCTCCTTGAGCCCCAGCTCATCGCTGTCCAGCTGCTTGCGGATGAACGTCTTGGGGTTCAGGTCCTCGAATTCGAAGTCCTTGAACTCCGGACCCAGTTCATTGCGGATGTCCTGCTTGGCATTGTCCGAGAAATCACGGATCTTGCGGATGGTGCGCGCGACATCCTGGATGACCTGTGGCAGCTTGTCGGGGCCGAACACGAGGACGGCCAGCACAACAAGCGCTATGACCTCCGGTAGGCCAATGTCGTTGAACACCTTGCACTCCTAGCGTGTCCTCGGCCCGCGGCGGTCTTCAGTAGCAGGTCTTCGGCAGGGTCCGGCAGGGGACCGGTCCACGGTACCCGGCGTACCTGTCTATTTGGTAGCCACTGGGCTACGTCCGGGATCATCTGTGCCGGGACTTGACCGGTCGGCGGCCTGTCAGTTGCCGTCGGCCGAACCGAGGACCAGGGACACCTCCCGCTCCTTTCCGTCCCGTTCGACCGTGAGAACCAGTCTGTCCTCGGGGCGGTGGGAGCGGATCTTGACGATCAGTTCCTCGCCGGAGTGGACGCGGACCCCGCCCACCGCGGTGATCACGTCGAGCGGCCGGATCCCGGCCCTGGCCCCCGGCCCGCCGGGGCTGACGGACGAGCCGCCGCTGTTGCCCTTGGTGCCCACGCGCGCGCCGTCGCCCGTGTAGTCCATGTCCAGGGTGACGCCGATGACCGGGTGGGTGGCCTTGCCAGTGTTGATCAGCTCCTCGGCGACGCGCTTGGCCTGGTTGATCGGGATGGCGAAGCCGAGGCCGATGGAGCCGGACTGGCCGCCGTCCAGTTCCGAGCCGCCGTCGGCGGAGCGGATGGCGCTGTTGACACCGATGACGCGGGCCTTGGAGTCGACCAGCGGGCCGCCGGAGTTGCCCGGGTTTATGGGCGCGTCGGTCTGCAGCGCGTCGACGTAGCTGACGTCGCTGCCGTCGCCCTTCTCGCCGCCCGCCGTGATCGGCCGGTCCTTGGCGCTGATGATGCCGGCGGTGACCGTGTTGGCGAGGTCGAAGGGGGCGCCGATGGCCACGACCGGATCGCCGACCTGCACGCTCTCGGAGTTGCCGAGCGGCAGCGGCTTGAGGCCGCGCACGTGGTCGACCCTGATGACGGCGAGGTCGTAGCCGGTGTCGTGCCCGACGACCTCGGCGCGGGCGCTCTCCCCTCCGGCGAACGTGACCGATATCTCACCGCCGGTGCCTGCCGGATCCACGACGTGGTTGTTGGTGAGGATGTGGCCGCGGTCGTCGAGCACGAAGCCGGTACCGGTGCCCTGCTCCGACGATCCCTTGGTGTGGATGGTGACGACGCCGGGCAGCGCGCTCGCGGCGATGCCCGCGACGCTGTCGGGTGCGCGGTGGGTGGACTCGGCGCCCGCCTGCGGGAGTTCGATGTCCGTCCCGCCGTTGCGCTCCAGGTACGAGCCGATGGCGCCGCCGATTCCGCCGGAGACCAGCGCGATCAGTACGGCGCCGAGCACCAGGCCGCGCCGCCCGCGCCGCGGCCGCTCCCCGACGGGCCCGCCGCTCTGGGACAGCGAGACGGGCCCGGCCCAGGGGTCGTACCGCTGCCAGGGCGCGGCCGGCCCCGGGTACGGCGACGGTGGAGCCGCCGCGGCCAGCCCCGGGTGCTGAACCGGCGGTGCGGGCGCCCAGGGTCCCGGCGCCCCGTACGGCACGTCCGTGACCCGGTCGCCCCGGGGGTCGGGAAGGGGCTCGGGAAGAGGCTCGGGGCGGGGCTCGACGGCGTCCGGAGCGGGGACCGCCGGGGCGGCGTCCACCGGCGTCCCAGGGGCGTGAGAGGGCTGCGGGGCCTCTTGATCGCCCGGGGAGACGGTGTCGTCGGTTCGGCCGGACCCGATGGACCGGTTCGTCCCGTCGTCCGCTTCCACGGCGAGGGCTTCGGGCTCACCGCCGAGGGGCGCCGCGGGTGCCGGCAGATGCCAGTCGCCGTCGTCGTCCGCCGGGCGCCCCGTGTCCGGTCGGGGGCGGCTCCACCACTTGGCCTTCGTGGGCTTGCCCTCGTCCATGTCCCGCTGTTCTCCCCGCGCCCGGCCCGCGGCACGTCACCGCGGGCTCCCGTCCGCGCGGCCCGGGGCGATACCCGGGACGCGGCCTCACCTGGATTCAACCAGGTTCGACGGGTCCGGCGAAGGGTGGTCAGGCAGGCTCAGCGGGCGGACGACGGCCGGGAGGAGACCGTCGGCAGGGCGGTCGGGGGCGCGGCGAGGCTCGACTGCCCGGACGCGTCGATGCCGGTCACTTCGGACGACGTGTGCGGGTTCAGAGCGAGGGAGACCACGGGGACGGTGGCGGCGGGACGTATGAGGGGAGTCATGCGGGCCGCCGCGGAGAGCATCGGGGTGGAGAACGGATAGCTGGCGCTGTCCGCGTGGCCACCCCCCGGCAGCAGCGGGGCGCCCGACCCCGTCGAGGAGACCGGTGCGGCGAGGGCGCCACCGCTCTGGCCGAGCAGCGGGGAGAGCGACCTGCGGCGCTGGGCCTCGGGCGTGGACGCGGCACCGGCCGCCTGGCTGCGCAGGGGCGTGGCATTGCTGTTGCCGCCGCCCCCCGTGCCGCGGGCGTCGGAGGTGTCCGAGGGGACGCCGGACGTGACGCCGCCCAGCGCGATCGCGGCGAGCGAGACCGCCCCGGCCGCGGCGAACGCGAAGCGGCGCCCGCGCGAGGCCCGGTCGCTGTCGTGCCGGTCGCGGTTCACCTCGTGGATGCGGAAGCCGTGCTGGGGAGGGAGCACGGCGGCATGGGCGCCGGACGGGGCGTAGCCGAAGGGCTCGGAGTCGACGTCGAACACGCCGTTGCCCAGGCCTCGGACGTTGCCGAAGGCTCGGCCCGTGCCGAAGCCGGCGCCGCCGAACGGTGTCCCGTCGTCGTCCCGGTCGCCGCCGGCGGGGAGGCCTTGCAGGCGGGCGAGGAAACTGTCGCTGGGCGGCGGCGGGGCCACCTCGGCGAAGACGCTCTTGACGCGGCGCTGCGCGTCGGCCTCGTCCTTGCACCGGGCACAGGTCGCCAGGTGGGCGAGGACGCGCTCGCGCGCGTCGTGGTCCAGCTCACCGTCCACGAAGGCGGCCAGGCGGTCTCCGAGGTGCTGGTCGGCTGCGGTCAGCTGGCGGTCGGCAGGATTGAGACGTGATCCACTCACGCGATCGCGCCCCCTGTTCCTAGGACAGGGATCGCCCCCGTCGTCGCCGTCGCGAGCGTGCGGCGCTCCTTGCGGGCCTCCGGAGAACGGTGCTGCAGGGCCTTGCGCAGCTGTGAACGGCCACGGTGGATACGGCTGCGGACCGTGCCCAGCTTCACGCCGAGGGTCGCGGCGATCTCCTCGTACGACAGGCCCTCGATGTCGCACAGGACGACGGCGGCGCGGAACTCGGGCGCCAGGGTGTCCAGGGCCTGCTGCACGTCGGCGTCGAAGTGCGCGTCGTTGAAGACCTGCTGCGGGGAAGGCTCGCGGCTGGGCAGGCGCTCGGCGGCGTCGTCGCCCAGGGAGTCGAAGCGGATGCGCTGCTTGCGACGGACCATGTCCAGGAACAGGTTCGTCGTGATGCGGTGCAGCCAGCCCTCGAACGTGCCGGGCGTGTACGTCGACAGGGAGCGGAAGACGCGGACGAAGACCTCCTGGGTGAGATCTTCGGCGTCGTGCTGATTGCCGGTCAGGCGGTAGGCGAGCCGGTACACCCGGCCGCTGTGCGTGCTGACGATCTCCTCCCATGTGGGCGGAGTCCACGCCTGGGATTCCGCGTCAGCGGCAAAGGTCGCGGTCTGCTGCGCGGAGTCAGTGGTGCGGAATCGGTCAGCGGTGTTGGTCACAGATTTCGGCTCACCCGCCGACCTGAGAAAGCGCCGCAGCACTCCTCCCCGATCCACAGGCGCAGCCGCACCTCCCCTGTCGGCTCTGGTGGTGTCCAGTGGAGCCCCTACCATAGCCACCTCGCCCGTTAGCTCCGGATAAGCGTTTTTACTCAGATTTGCCGGGCGCCTCGCGGCCACCCGTTCTGTCGCTGTCGCCATCCCGCTCTCCCCCGCTTCGCCCTGCTCTTTCCCCCTGCCCTCGTAAACGCCCGGTCCCATCTGCGAGTTCCCGCCACCAACGGATAAAGTCACGCGCAGGCAACCACGGGGACAGGAGAGGGCCATTACCGGCAACCGGCAGACGAGTTGGGCGTTCGCCGACGCCTTTGTCGCCGAGGACGACGCACTGCGCTGGGCCCGGGACCGGGCCCGGGACGCGGGGCTGCGCTCGGTGTCACCCGGCGCGGGCGCGGCCCTGGGGATGCTCGCCGCCACCGTCGGGGCCAAGGCCGTCGCCGAGATCGGTACGGGCACCGGCGTGTCCGGAATCCATCTGCTGCACGGCATGCGGCCCGACGGCGTGCTGACCACGGTGGATCCGGAGCCGGAGCGGCAGCAGTTCGCGCGGCAGGCGTTCCGCGCGGCCGGCTTCGCCAGCAACCGGGCCCGGTTCATTCCGGGGCGGGCGCTCGACGTGCTGCCGCGGCTCGCCGACAGCGGGTACGACCTCGTCTTCTGCGACGGGGACCGGATGGAGTCGCTGGAGTATCTCGCCGAATCGTTGCGGCTGCTGCGGCCGGGTGGTCTGGTCTGTTTCGAGGGGGTCTTCGCCGATGGGCGGACCGTGGACTCGGGGCCGCAGCCGGTGGAGGTCGTGCGGTTGCGGGAGCTGTTGCGGGCCGTGCGGGAGTCTTCCGTCCTGGTGCCTTCGCTCCTGCCCGTCGGGGACGGGTTGCTCTGCGCCGTGAAGCGCTAGGCGGCGGCCGGCCGAGCCGTCTCGCGGCCGTCCGTCCGTCGTGGCCGGTCGCGCCGTTCCCCGCGCCCCTGGCGGGGCTTCCGCGCCTCCGCGACGACAGCGCACCGTACCCCTGGCAGCACCTTTGACCTGCGGAAACACGACCGCCCTGGCACCGGATGTGTGCCAGGGCGGTCGAAAAGGTATGGTCGCTTTCGCGTCAGCCGACGACCTTCTTCAGGGCGTCGCCGAGGGCGTCTGCCTCGTCCGGCGTCAGCTCGACCACGAGCCGACCGCCGCCTTCGAGCGGAACGCGCATGACGATGCCCCGCCCCTCCTTGGTCACCTCGAGCGGGCCGTCACCCGTTCGCGGCTTCATGGCCGCCATGCTCGTTCCCCTTCCTGAAACCAGCTCACATCAGCGCCGACGGCCCCCTGAACGGGCACTCCTCACCGGCATCGAACACATTGCTTCTAGGCCATTATCCCGCATCGCAGGACCCGATGACCAACATCGGCAGGCATCGCTTGCGCAACGCGCTTGAGCAAAACCACTCAATTCGGGGATGTGGCTGCGATACTACGCCGCTCTCGCGCCTCTTCCGTGACGGAATTGTTTGACGCAGGTCACATGCCGGGGGCGTTCCGCGGGTCGTGATCTCCGTCATGCTGTGCACGGACGACTAAGCAACCGCATAGGAGGCTCCCATGGCCGACGCCGTGCTCTACGAGGTGAGCGACGGGCTCGCGACGATCACGCTGAACCGCCCCGAGGCGATGAACGCGATGAACACCGAGGCCAAGGTCGCCCTCCGCGACGCGGTCCAGGCCGCCGCCGCCGACCCCGCGGTGCGGGCGGTGCTGCTCACCGCGGCCGGCGACCGGGCGTTCTGCGTGGGCCAGGACCTCAAGGAGCACATCGGGTCGCTGCTGGCGGACCGGGAGGCGGGTGAGGGCGGCACCATGAGCACGGTGCACGAGCACTACAACCCGATCGTCCGGGCGCTGACCCGGATGCCGAAGCCGGTCGTGGCGGCGGTCAACGGCGTGGCGGCCGGTGCCGGGTTCGGGTTCGCGCTCTGCGCGGACTACCGGATCGTCGCGGACACGGCCTCGTTCAACACCTCGTTCGCGGGGGTCGCGCTCACCGCCGACTCCGGCGTGTCGTGGACGCTGCCCCGGCTGATCGGCCCCGGGCGCGCCACCGATCTGCTGCTGTTCCCGCGCACCATCACGGCGCACGAGGCCTTCGAGATCGGCGCCGTCAACAAGATCGTGCCCGCCGCCGAGCTGGCGGAGACCGCCCGCAAGCTGGCGCTGCTGCTGGCGTCCGGGCCGACCGTCGCCTACGCCGCGCTCAAGGAGTCGGTCGCGTTCGCCGCCGACCACTCCCTCGACGAGGCCCTCGAGAAGGAGGACGAGCTCCAGGCGCGGGCCGGCTCCTCCGAGGACCACGCCATCGCGGTCAAGGCCTTCATCGCCAAGGAGAAGCCGAAGTACCTCGGCCGCTAACTCCCGGAACTCCCGGCAGCCGTGCGGGCGACGCAGTCGGCCAGGTGGTCGTTGACCAGCCCGCAGGCCTGCATCAGCGCGTACGCCGTGGTGGGGCCGACGAAGCGCAGGCCCCGCCTCTTCAGCTCCTTGGACAGGGCCTTCGACGCGTCGGTGCTCGCCGGTACGTCGGAGAGCAGCCGGGGGGCCGGACGCCCGGCGGCGTCGGGCGCGAAGGACCAGATGAGGCGGTCGAGGTCGCCGGCGGGCCAGTCGGCGAGCACGCGCGCGTTCGCCAGCGTGGCGTCGACCTTCGCCCTGTTGCGGATGATGCCGGGGTCGGCCAGCAGGCGCTCGCGGTCGGCGTCCGTGAAGGCGGCGACATCCGCGATCTTGAAGTGGGCGAAGGCGGTGCGGAAGGTCTCGCGGCGGCGCAGGATCGTGATCCAGGAAAGACCGGACTGGAAGGCCTCCAGGCTGAGCCGCTCGAAGAGCGCGTCGTCGCCGTGGACCGGGCGGCCCCACTCCGTGTCGTGGTACGCGACGTAGTCCTCGGTCGACAGGCCCCAGGGGCAGCGCGGTCTGCCGTCGGGGCCGGGGATCGCGGCGCCGGTCGGCTCGCTCATCGCAGGCCCTCCCCCGTCTCGTCCAGGTAGCCGCCGGGCGGGGCGAAGCCGCTGTCGGGCCGGCCGTCGAACGGCTGGTGCCGTGCCTGCGTGTGGGCGGTGGCGAGCGCCGACTCCAGCTCGGTGATGCGGGCGTCCCGCTCGGCGAGCTCCGCGCCGAGCCGGTTCAGCGCGTCGTCGACCTCCGCCATGCGGTAGCCGCGCACGGCGGTCGGCAGCCGCAGCGCGTCCACGTCGGCCGGGCCGACCGGGCGGTCGTGCGGCAGCGGGTCCGCGTAGAACTGGGACGGTTCGTCGCGCAGTGTGCCGCCGTCGCCCCCGCCGACGATCGCGAGCGTCACCGCCGCGACCACCACGACGAGCGCGGCGACCAGAAACAAGAACATGACCATCTGTGCCGTCCCCTGGCTCGACCGGGCCGGTCTTCACGCAGCCCGAAACCGTCAGGGTCCGATCGTGCCATGCCGCACCGACGGTTAAGGTCGCAGGCGACCGTTGATACGTGATTGCAGTGGGATCCAGAGGAGAGTCACAGGGATGCTCAGGCTGGGCCGGCACGAGTTCGCCGCGCACGAACCGGTGATCATGGCGATCGTGAACCGGACCCCCGACTCCTTCTACGACCAGGGCGCCACGTTCCGGGACGAGCCCGCGCTCGCGCGGGTCGAGCAGGCCGTCGCCGAGGGCGCCCTGATCGTCGACATCGGCGGGGTGAAGGCCGGTCCCGGCGAGGAGGTCGACGCGGCCGAGGAGGCGCGGCGCACCGTCGGTTTCGTGGCGGAGGTGCGGCGGCGCTTCCCCGACGTGATCATCAGCGTCGACACCTGGCGGCACGAGGTCGGCGAGGCCGTGTGCGAGGCGGGCGCGGATCTGCTCAACGACGCGTGGGGCGGCGTAGACCCGAAGCTGGCGGCGGTCGCGGGGCGCCACGGGGTGGGCCTCGTGTGCACGCACGCGGGCGGCGCGGAGCCCCGTACGCGGCCGCACCGGGTCCGTTACGACGACGTGATGGCGGACATCCTCGACGTGACGGTGTCCTACGCGGAGCGGGCGGTGGCGCTCGGCGTGCCGCGCGAGTCGGTGCTGATCGACCCGGGCCACGACTTCGGCAAGAACACCCGCCACTCGCTGGAGGCGACGCGGCGGCTTCCGGAGATGGTGGAGACGGGCTGGCCGGTGCTGGTGTCGCTGTCCAACAAGGACTTCGTGGGCGAGACGCTCGACAAGCCGGTCAAGGAGCGCGTCGTCGGGACGCTCGCGACGACGGCGGTCTCGGCGTGGCTGGGCGCGCAGGTCTACCGGGTGCACGAGGTCGCGGAGACGCGGCAGGTTCTGGACATGGTGGCGTCCATCGCGGGTCACCGGCCCCCGGCGGTCGCCCGCCGGGGACTGGCCTGACCACGCGCGCGAGCGGTCTACTTGCCGGTCTCCTTGGTGACCAGCGTGATGGCCTCCTCCACGTCGTCCGTGACGTGGAACAGCAGCAGGTCGGCCTCGCTGGCCTTGCCCTGCGCGATGACCGTGTTCTTCAGCCAGTCGACGAGCCCGCTCCAGTACTGCGTGCCGAACAGGACGATCGGGAAGCGCGTCACCTTGGTGGTCTGGACGAGGGTGAGCGCCTCGAACAGCTCGTCCAGGGTGCCGAGCCCGCCGGGCAGGACGACGAACCCTTGGGCGTACTTCACGAACATCGTCTTCCGCACGAAGAAGTAGCGGAAGTTCAGGCCGAGGTCGACGTACTGGTTGAGCCCTTGCTCGAAGGGCAGTTCGATGCCGAGGCCGACCGAGATGCCCTTGGCCTCCACGGCGCCCTGGTTGGCGGCCTGCATGGCGCCGGGTCCGCCGCCGGTGATGACCGCGAAGCCGGCCTCCACCAGGGCCTTGCCGATCTCGACGCCCGCCGCGTACTCCGGTGAGTCCTGCGGTGTGCGGGCGGAGCCGAACACACTGATCGCGGGCGGCAGTTCGGCGAGCGTGCCGAAGCCCTCGATGAACTCGGACTGGATGCGCAGGACCCGCCAGGGGTCCGTGTGCACCCAGCCCGACGGGCCCTCCGTGTCGAGCAGACGCTGGTCGCTCGTCCCGGGCTGGACCTGGTCACGACGGCGGACCACCGGGCCCGTCCGCTGCTCCTTGGGACGTCGCGTGCCCTCGGGGTTGCTCATTGTCCGCTCCCTTCCTGCGCAGTCATCACGCACTTACGTAGAGCAAGGGTAGGTCTACGCGGGTTACATGCGAGGGACCCCGGCGTATCAGGGAGCGGTGAGCCAGGCGGCGAGGACCTTCTCCGCCTCCAGGATCAGCCGGGTGTCCACCCGCTCGTCGATCTTGTGGGCGTAGATCGGGTTGCCCGGTCCGTAGTTGACCGCGGGGACGCCCAGGGCGCTGAACCGGGAGACGTCGGTCCAGCCGAACTTCGGGCGTGCCTCGCCGCCGACGGCGGCCAGGAAGGCGGCCGCCGCGGGGTGTGTGAGGCCGGGCCGGGCGCCGCCGGTGTGGTCGTCGACGATGAACTCGTCGATGGGGCAGCCGGCGAAGAAGTCCCGGACGAACCGCTCGGCCTCCTCCGTGGAACGGTCCGGGGCGTAGCGGAAGTTGACCGTGACGGCGCAGGCGTCGGGGATGACGTTCTTGGCGAGCCCGCCCTCGATGGCGACGGCGTTCAGGCCCTCGTGGAACTCCAGGCCGTCGACGACCGGCTTGCGCGGCTCGTAGGCGGCGAGGCGCTCCAGGATGGGGGACGCGGCGTGGATGGCGTTCTTGCCCATCCACGCGCGCGCGGAGTGCGCCCGTTCGCCCGAGACCTTCAGGATGACGCGCAGCGTGCCCTGGCAGCCGCCCTCGACCAGGCCCTCGGTGCCCTCCAGGAGGATCGCGAAGTCGCCCTCCAGCCAGTCGGGGTGGGCGTCGGCCACATGCCCGAGGCCGTTGAGGTGTGCGGCGACCTCTTCGTTGTCGTAGAAGACGAAGGTGAGGTCGCGGTTGGGCTCGGTGACGGTCTGCGCGATCCGGAGCTGGACCGCGACGCCGGACTTCATGTCGCTGGTGCCGCAGCCCCACAGGGTGACGCCGTCCTCGTCGAGGCGCGAGGGGACGTTGTCCGCGATCGGGACCGTGTCGATGTGGCCGGCCAGGATGATCCGCTCGGAGCGGCCCAGGTCCGTGCGCGCGACCACGTTGTTGCCGTACCGGTCGACGGTGAGGTGCGGCAGGGCGCGCAGGGCCTCCTCGACGGCGTCCGCGAGCTCTTTCTCGCTGCCGCTGGGAGAGGCGAAGTCGACCAGCTGGGCGGTGAGGCGGGCGGCGTCCTGGGTGAGGTCAAGCGTGCGATCCATGGCGCCGATCCTAGACGGGCGGCGCCCGGCCGCCGCCGCCCGTCCTGTCGGTGGACTCCAGTACCTTGGTCGCGTGCCTGGGCCCCCCACTCCCGTGCGGCGCGGCCGCCTTCCGAGGATCGGCGCGTCGGTCGTCGTGCTGCTCGCCGTGGCCGGTTACGTGGCCGCGCAGTACGCCACCGGCGGCCGCCCCGCGCCACGGTGCACGGTGACGGCGGCCCACGGCGGCGGGAGCTCCTACGGGTTCACGTCCGAGCAGGCGGTCAACGCGGCGACGATCTCGGCGGTGGGCACCTCGCGCGGCATGCCCGAGCGCGCCGTCACCATCGCGCTGGCGACCGCCCTCCAGGAGTCCGGCCTGCGCAACATCCGCTACGGCGACCGGGATTCGCTCGGCCTGTTCCAGCAGCGCCCCTCCGAGGGCTGGGGCACCCGGAAGCAGATCATGGACCCGGTGTACGCGGCGGAGCGGTTCTACGCGCGCCTGGAGAAGGTCCCGGGCTACTCGCGGCTGCCGCTGACCGTGGCCGCCCAGCGCGTGCAGCGCAGCGGCTTTCCGCAGGCGTACGCGAAGCACGAGCCGGATGCCACCCTGCTCGCCGCCGCCCTGACCGGGCGGGCCGCCGCCTCGCTGACCTGCGAGGGCCGGCCGAGCGGCGCCGAGGCGACGCGGGCCGGAGATCCGGCGGGGGTGGACGCGGCGCTCGTACGCGACTTCGGCCGGGAGGTGGCCCCGCGCCCCGCGGGCAGGAACGCGCTGCGGGTCCCCGTGCCCACCGTCCCGGCGTCCGCCGGAGCGGCGGAGCGGCAGCGCGGCTGGGAGCTGGCGCAGTGGGCGGTGGCCAACTCGTCCGCGTTGCACATCGAACAGGTCTCCTACGCGGGCCGGGAGTGGACCGCCGGGGAGAGCGGGCAGAAGTGGCGCACGGCACAGAATCCGCCGGAGCCGTCACGGCGCGCGGCCGTCGACGAGGTCCGAATCACCACTGGGCAGTAGTGCGGACCGTCACCCGATAGGGGCACGCGGGACTCGTCCGGCATGCGTAGGGAACACACTCGCGGGCGCACCTCGGCGCGGGCCCCGATCCCCTTGGGACAAGGGGCTTCCGGCGGTTTTCGGGCCCGCACCGACGGCGGCGTTTGCCCGTTTTTATCCGCGGCAGATAATGCGACGCATTACCAACCCTTTACGTTGCCGACCCGCAACCTTCCCGGGGCGTCGGCCTGTTGTCTGAGCGTCCGACCGCCGCACGGCAACAGGCGCCGCACGGTGACCGGGCACCAAACGTTCTCTCCCGTCTAAGGAGCATCATGTCCCTCCCCCTGACCCGTCGGATCGCCCGTGCCGCGCTGCTCCTTGCGGCGGGAGCGGCACCCGTGGTCGGTGCGGCCGGTTCCGTGAGCGCTGCCGAACTGCCGGCCACGCCCGACCTCGGTGGCGTGACCGCGCTGGACGGCGCGAACCTGGGCAACACCGTCGACGGAGCGACCCAGAACGCCACCGGCATGGCCGGCGACACCGGGAGCAAGGCCGTGAAGAAGGCCGTTCCGGCGGCCGGCAAGACGGTCGGCAAGGGTGCCAAGACCGCCACCCCGGCGGCGCAGAAGGCCGCGGGCGACCTGGCCGGCAGCACCGGTGACGTGGTCGGCGACACCGCGGGGACCGCCACCAAGGGCGGCCTGCCCACCGACTCCCTGACCAAGGGCGGCCTGCCGACCGAGTCCCTCCCGGTCCAGAGCCTGCCGCTCGGCTGAGTCGCGCGCCGATGACGAAGGGGCGCCCCGGACGCTGTGTCAGCTCCGGGGCGCCCCTTCGTCGCGGTCGGGGACCGTCAGGCGAGCCGGTCCACGGCCGCCCGGATCCGCTCGTCGGACGCCGTCAGGGCGACGCGGACGAAGGTGGCCCCCGCCTCGCCGTAGAAGTCGCCGGGCGCCACCAGGATGCCCAGCTCCGCGAGATGGGCGACGGTGTCCCAGCAGGACTCCCCGCGCGTCGCCCACAGGTACAGGCTGGCCTCGCTGTGCTCGATGCGGAAGCCGTGCTTCAGCAGCGCCTCTCGCAGCAGTTCGCGGCGGGCCGCGTAACGGGCGCGCTGCTCGTGGACGTGGCTCTCGTCGCCGAGCGCGGCGACGACGGCCGCCTGCGTCGGGGCGGAGGTCATCATGCCGCCGTGTTTGCGGATCTGGAGCAGCGGGTCGAGGACCGCCGCGTCACCGGCGAGGAACGCCGCCCGGTACCCGGCCAGGTTCGAGCGCTTGGACAGCGAGTGGACGGTGACCAGACCCTCGTACGAGCCGCCGTTGACGTCCGGGTGCAGGACCGAGACCGGGTCGGCCTCCCAGCCCAGCTCGATGTAGCACTCGTCCGAGAAGATGAGGATGCCGTGCTCGCGGGCCCAGGCCACGATGCGGGTCAGCTCGTCCTTGGACAGCACGCGGCCCGTCGGGTTCGACGGGGAGTTGAGCCACAGGAGCTTGATGCCCGTGGGGTCCAGCTCGGTCGGGTCGTCGTAGGAGACGTACTCCGCGCGGGCCAGCCGGGCGCCGACCTCGTACGTCGGGTAGGCCAGGCGCGGGTAGGCGACCTTGTCGCCGGGGCCGAGGCCCAGCTGCGTCGGGAGCCAGGCCACCAGCTCCTTGGAGCCGACGACCGGCAGCACGTTGTGGTGGGTCAGACCGCGGGCGCCGAGCCGGCTCTCGCACCAGGAGACCAGGGCGTCGCGCAGCTGGGGCGTGCCCCAGACCGTGGGGTAGCCGGGCGAGTCCGCGGCGCCGATCAGGGCCTTCTGGATCAGCTCGGGCACCGGGTCGACGGGCGTGCCGACGGACAGGTCGACGATGCCGCCCGGGTGCGCCGCGGCCGTCTTCTTGTACGGCTCCAGCTTGTCCCAGGGGAAGGTCGGAATGCGGTCGATGGGGGCCGGGACTGCGGACACCTGTCAGCTCACTTCTTTCACGAAAATGGTGGACAAACGCCTCGGTCCCGTACGGCAGTGGAAGCCGTACGGGACCGGGGCAGCGCCTGTGCGTACCGCTCGCGCGGTTACTGGTTCTGCGGCGGCAGAGCGGCGATGAACGGGTGGTCCTTCTCGATCAGGCCCATCTTCGAGGCACCACCGGGCGAACCGAGCTCGTCGAAGAACTCGACGTTCGCCTTGTAGTAGTCCTTCCACTCCTCCGGAGTGTCGTCCTCGTAGAAGATCGCCTCGACCGGACAGACCGGCTCACAAGCACCACAGTCGACGCATTCGTCCGGGTGGATGTACAAGGACCGGGAGCCCTCGTAGATGCAGTCGACCGGGCACTCCTCGATGCACGCCTTGTCCTTGACGTCGACACAAGGCTGCGCGATGACGTAGGTCACGCTGTCGTTCCTCCTCGATAGGGCGCTGGCGGGCCTCCGCAGGCTCCGCCGCCTGGCGCGCGGGAGCGCGGCGTCGTCGATGCCCGCACCTAGTATCTCCGTTCCCGGCCATGATCCGAACAGGAGGGGTGGGCCTAGCTGTGGAATTCACTGCTGGCGGACGGCTCGAAGTCCGCATCTCGGGCGATGACGTGGGAAAACGCGTCTCTGTACGACGGGTGAGCGAGGACGGACCCGCGGGTCGGAAATTCACCGACACCGTCGGCGTTCTCACATCGTGGAACAGCGGTGTGCTGCTCATCACACGAAGAGGCGGCGAACGGGTCACGATCGAGGAGTCCGCACTGGTCGCCGGGAAGGTGGTGCCCGCCGAACCGGCCCGCCGCCGGGGTCCCGCCGCGACCTTCGCCGAGCTGGCGCACGTCGGCGCGCGGGCCTGGCAGCCGCTGGAGAGCCAACAGCTGGGCGAATGGCGGCTGCGGGCCGCCGACGGATACACCAAGCGGGCCAATTCCGTGCTGCCCGTGGGCGACCCGGGCGTTCCGCTCGACGAGGCGCTGGCCCACGTCCACCGGTGGTACGCGGCCCGGGAGCTGCCCGTCTACGCGCAGGCGGCGACCGGCGCCGAAGGGACGCAGGAACTGCTCTGCGCCGAACTGGCCGCCCGCGGCTGGACGGACGAGTCGCCGACCGAGGTGCGGACCGCCGCGCTCGCGCCGGTCGGGGACCAGCCCGATCCCGGCGCCGAGGTGGTGCTGGCGCGGCGGCCGTCGGCCGCATGGCTCGACCGCTACCAGCGCAAGGGGGCGAGCGAGGTCGCTCTCCAGGTGCTGTGCGCCGGACCGTCGGTGTGGTTCGCGACCGTGCCGGGCGAGGGCGGGGTGCCCGCGGCGATCGGCCGGTGCGTGGTCGACGGGCGGTGGGCCGGGTTCGGTGCCGTGGAGGTCGACCCTGCCCAGCGGCGCCGCGGGCTCGCCACGAAGATCATGACGGCGCTCGCGCGGCAGGCCCTCGACGAGGGTGCGTCGGCGGCCTGGCTCCAGGTGGAGGCGGACAACGAGGGGGCGCGCGCGCTCTACGACCGCATGGGTTTCGCCACGCATCACACCTACCGCTACTACCGTGCACCGGAGCACCAGGACGGGGTCGGCGGTTCTGTCCACCGCCGCGCCCGCTAATCGATCGGCCTGAAAGGGCACGAGGCACGTATGTCCCCGCACCTGTCCCCCCGTTCCACCGAACTCCGGCGCCGGTTCGCCGAGGAGGCGCGGGCCGAGCGGCCCGATCTCGCGCGGTTGTGTCTGCTGCTCGCCGCGGAGGCGGACGGCAAGCTCGACGACGCCGGGACGGACGCCGTGGAGATCGAGCTGGACGAGCTGGCCGGGCGGCTGCCGTTCCGGCCGGGCGGCCCGCGGGCCTGGGCGACGGCGCTGGCCGAACTGCTCGGGGCACAGCTCGGGTTCCACGGGGTGCCGGGCGACTACCAGCGGCTGGAGTCGTCGCTGCTGCACGAGGTCGTACGGCGTCGGCGCGGGCTGCCGATCCTGCTGTCGGTGGTGTGGATGGAGGTGGCCCGGCGGGCCGGGGCGCCGGTGTACGGCGTGGCCCTGCCGGGGCACTTCGTGGTCGGGTTCGGGCCGCTGGAGCAGCAGGTGCTCGCCGATCCGTTCGACGGCGGGCGGGTGCTGACCGGGTCCGACGCGGAGCTGCTGGTGGCCGGGGCCACCGGGGCGCCGCTGGACGCCTCGATGCTGCGGCCCGCCGACCCGCTGGAGGTCGTGCTGCGGATCCTGAACAACGTACGGGCGTGGGCGGCGACGCGGCCGGAGCGGTCCGACGTGTCGCTCTGGGCCGTGGAGCTGTCGCTGCTGCTGCCTTCGCATCCGGCGCGGTTGCGGTACGAGCGGGCCCAGTTGCTGGTGCAGCGCGGGGACTATGTGGGCGGGGCCACCGAGTTGGAGGCCTATGCCGAGGTGGTGGGAGCCGTGGACGCCCGCGCCGCCGAGACGGTGCTGGGACAGGCCCGGGCGGCTCGGGCGATGCTGAACTGAGCCGCGCCCCGCACGGGGCTACAGCCAGCCCTTCTCCTCGGCCACCCGTACCGCCTCCGCCTTGTTGCGAACCGCCAGTTTCTGGATGGCGACCGAGAGGTAGTTGCGGACCGTGCCCTGGGAGAGGTTCAGCGAGCGGGCCAGTTCGGCGTTGGTGCGGCCGTCGGAGGCCGCGCGGAGCACCTCGCGCTCCCGGTCCGTGAGCGGGTTCGCGCCCTCGGCCAGGGCCGCCGCGGCGAGCGTCGGGTCGATGACGCGTTCACCGGCGAGGACCGTGCGCACGGCCGCCGCGAGCTGGGCGGCGGGGGCGTCCTTGACCAGGAACGCGTGGGCGCCCGCCTCCATGGCGCTGCGCAGGTAGCCGGGGCGGCCGAACGTGGTCAGGACGACCACCTTCACCCCGGGCTGCTCGCGCGTCAGCCGGGCGGCGGCCTCGATGCCCGTGCAGCCCGGCATCTCGATGTCGAGCAGCGCCACGTCCACCGCGTGCTCGCGGGCCGCCGCGACCACCTCGTCGCCGCGCGCCACCTGGGCGACGACGTCGATGTCGGGTTCCAGGCCGAGCAGCGCCGCGAGGGCCTCGCGGACCATCGACTGGTCCTCGGCGAGCAGCACCTTGATCGGGGTGGTCATGCGGCGGATCCTACGGAGCCCGCCGGGACCCGGGCCACCAGGCGGAACCCGCGCCCCGCTGCCGCCCCCGCGTCCAGGGAGCCGCCGGCCGCGGCGAGGCGTTCGGCGAGGCCGGTCAGGCCGTTCCCGGCGGACGGACCCGCGGGGCCCGCGCCGTCGTCCTCCACGGTCAGCTCGACGACCGGGCCGTCCAGGGTCTCGCGGCGGGTGACGGCGACGGCGCAGCGGCGGGCGCCACTGTGCCGTACGACGTTGGTGACGGCCTCGCGCAGCGACCAGGCGAGCGCCGTCTCCTGGGCCTCGGGCAGGGCGGGCGCCCCGGCGGGCACCGTCGCCTCGATGCCCGCCGCCGTCAGCGCGACCTGGGCCCCGGCGAGTTCGGCGGACAGGCGCGGCCGCCGGTAGCCGGTGACGGCCTCGCGCACGTCGACGAGGGCCTGGCGGCTGACCTTCTCGATGTCGGCGACCTGGCCGGCCGCCTTGTCGGGGTGGTCGGGGAGCATCCGGCCCGCCAGTTCGCTCTTCAGGGTGATCAGGGAGAGCGAGTGCCCGAGGAGGTCGTGCAGGTCGCGGGCGAGCCGCAGCCGCTCCTCGTTGGCGGCGAGCTGCGCGACCTGCGCCCGCGCCTCCCGCAACTCCCTGGTGGTCCGCACCAGTTCCCGTACGCCGATCATGGAGAAGCCGCCGAGCAGCGACGGGATGACGAGCCAGTACTGCGGTTCGGTGTGGCGCAGCAGGCCGACGCCGACCATGACGGCCGTCGCCGCGACGATCGCGAGCCGGGAGTGGCGCAGCGGCAGGACCGCGCCGAGGGCCACGGACACGTAGACGAACAGGACCAGCCACTCGGGCCCGAGCGTGAGGGAGAGGACGACGGCGAGGACGGGCAGCACGGTCAGGCAGGCGCGGGCCGCGAACTGGCCGAGCGGGCGGCCCGTCTGCCGCATCACGAGACCGATGTACGCGGCCACGAACACCGCGAGCCCCAGGCAGCCGAGGGTGGTGGCCGCCGCGCTGTGGTGTCCCTGGGCGAGATCCGCGACCGGGCTCCCGAGGAAGGCCAGCCACATGGCGATCCACAGGAGCTTCACGGAGAACTCGCGGCGGCTCTCCGGCGGCCGGCCGACCGCGGGGGCCCGGCCCGCGCCCTCGGTCTCGGTGCTCACGCCTTCAACGTGTCCTTCCGGTACAGGTACGCCGCGCCGCCCGCGAAGAGCAGGAAGTAGGCGACGATCAGCGCGACGTCCTTGGCGTGCGGGGCGTCGCCCAGCTCGATGGCCTGGCCGAGGGCGGCGTAGGCGTGCGTGGGCAGCCACTTGGCGATGTCCTGCAGCCACTGCGGGAACGTCGTGGTGGGCATCCACAGGCCGCCCAGGATGGACAGGCCGAAGTAGGTGATCATCGTGATCGGGCGGACGGCGTCGCCGCTCGCGATGTAGCCGATGGCCACCCCGAGCGCGGCGAAGCAGAGGCTGCCGGCCCAGATCGCGCCGGTCAGCGCGGCCCACTGCCAGGCGTCGAACCGTACGTCCTTGAAGACCGCGGCGACGACGAAGACGATCACGATGGACGGGAGCGAGACGACGGCGGCGCTCGCGGTCTTGGCGAGCACATAGCCGCGGCCCGGCAGCGTCGTGAGCCGCAACTGCCGTACCCAACCGCTCTCGCGCTCCTTGGCGATGCGCTCGCTGTTGCCCATCAGGACCGCGGTGAGCGCGCCGAAGGACGCCATGGAGACCATCATGAACGCGGGCAGGCTCAGTCCCGTGCCGTCGACGATGTCCTTGCTGTCGGCCTGGCCCGCGATGAGCAGGAACAGGACCGAGGGGTAGATCACCGAGAAGAAGAGGAACTTCCTGTTGCGCAGGGCGCGCACGAGTTCCAGTCTGATCAGGCTGTTCATCGCGACTTGGCCTCCTCGGCCTCGGTGATGGCGACGAAGGCCTGCTCCAGGCCGAGCCCGGCGACCTCCAGATTGCGGGGGTAGACGCCGAGCCCGTACAGGGCGTGCACGGTCGCGTCGGCGTCGGTGGACTGGATGCGGACCGTCTGGCCCGACACGTCGACGGCGGTCAGGAACGGCAGGGCGCGGACGGCCGCCTCGTCGATGGGGCCCTCCAGGTCGAAGGAGACCTTCCGGGCGCCCGCCTTGGCCTTGATCTCGGCGGCGGTGCCGTCGGCGAGCAGGCGGCCGCGGTGCAGCACCAGGACGCGGTCAGCGATCGCGTCCGCCTCCTCCAGGTAGTGCGTGGCGAACAGAACGGTGCGGCCCTGGTCGGCCGGTTCGCGCATGGTCGCCCAGAACGCCTGGCGGGCCGACACGTCCATGCCGGTCGTCGGCTCGTCGAGGACGATCAGATCGCTGTCGCCCGCGGTGGCGAGGGCGAAGCGGACGCGCTGCTCCTGGCCGCCGGAGAGCTTGTTGACCTTGCGGTCGGCGATCTGGGTGACACCGGCCCGGCTCAGGACGTCATCGGTCGTGTACGGCTTCGGGTGCAGGGCCACCGCGAGCTGGACGAGCTCACGGACGGTCACCTCGTCCATCAGGCCGCCGCTCTGCAGCATGGCGCCGACCCGGCCGCGCACGATCGCGTCGCGCGGGCTGAGGCCGAAGACCCGCACGTCACCGGTGTCGGCGGGGCGCAGGCCGAGGAGCAGGTCGAGGGTGGTGGACTTGCCGGCGCCGTTCGGGCCGAGCAGAGCGACGGTCTCGCCGGGGTGCAGCGCGAGGCTGAGCCCGTCGACGGCCCGCACGGTGCCGTACGTCTTCGTCACCCCGGTGAAGGTGACCGCTGCGTCTGAGTTCATGACGCCATCGTCGCCGTTCGGCGGCCCGGTACGGCAGTGCCACGTGTCGCGCGTCCCGCATGACAGATGTCATGCGGGACGCGCGGGTCGTGCGGTGGGGGCGGCTAGCCGGCGTTCGTGGGGATGTCCACGGTGCGCTCGGCCTTGCTCTTGCCCAGCAGCGCCTTGCCCATGGCCTGGGCGACGTCGGTCGGCTGGACCGCCGTCTTCTTGCCGGTGCCGCGGGTGATCAGGACGCCGTCGAAGGTGTTGCCGTAGAGCGTCTTGAGCGCCGCCAGGTTGTACGTCTCGACGAGCTTGCCGTCGACCGCCTTCATGCCGAGCACCTTCGGCAGGGAG
Organism: Streptomyces sp. NPDC001904; assembly: GCF_040297005.1. Classification (NCBI taxonomy): domain Bacteria; kingdom Bacillati; phylum Actinomycetota; class Actinomycetes; order Kitasatosporales; family Streptomycetaceae; genus Streptomyces; species Streptomyces sp. NPDC001904. The sequence goes on from NZ_JBEOYI010000007.1 coordinate 66,737, forward strand.
ATGGCGGGGCCGAAGTCGATCTGCTTGCCGCCCGCCGTGATGGTCACGTTGGCGGACATCGCCGGCTCGGCGAACTGCTTCATCTTCCGGTCGACCTCGGCGTTCGAGACCGTCGGCTGCTGGGTCGAGGTCGCGACCCGGACCGGCGCGTCCTTGCCGGTCTCGACGTGCGCCCGGTACGCCTCCGCGACCGCGCCCGCCGACTGGTCGACGTCGATGCCCTTGCCCGCCTTGCCGTAGACCGCGACGGCCTTGCCGGGAACGAACTTGATCGTGCCGTCGCCGGAGGCGGCGCCACCGCCCGCCGCGTCCTGGAGGGCCGCGTGCAGCTTCTCCTCGTCGACGGGCATGACCGGCTGGACGACCCTCTGGTTGCCGAAGAGCGAGCCGATCACCGAGACCGGGTTGTAGTCGCTGCCCGCGGCGTTCGAGACGGTGGCCGCGCTGTCCAGCGAGAGGCCCGACTGGTCCGGCTTCAGCTCGACGGTCCTGCCGTCGACCTCCAGCTTCAGGGGGTCGCCGGTGCGCTTGCCGAGCGTGCTCTCCAGCTTGGCGGCCGCCTCGTCCCGGGTGCCGCCGCCGATGTCGACGCCGAGGACGGTGGTGCCCTTGGGGACGTCGGAGTGGTTCATCAGCAGGCCCGCGCCGTAGGCGACACCGGCCACGCCGACGACGCCCGCGCCGAGCAGGACCAGCTTGCTGCGGCCCTTCTTCTTCTTTGCGGGGGCCGGGGTGCTCTGCACCGGATCCGGCAGCTTCGGCGCGGTGTGCGCGGCCGGTCCGGCGCCCGGGCCCTGCGGCGGGAACGGGGAGCCGGGGCCCGCGCCCTGGCCGGGCTGCGGGACGACCGGGATGCCGCTGGTGAGCGTGTCGCCCGAGACGTTGCCACCGGAGCCGGGGGGCTCGGGGGCGGGGATCTGGGGCGTCAGGATCGCGGTGTCGTCGCTCATCCGGGGCGGCGTCGGGGCACCGGTGCCGGGTCCCACCAGCGGGTTCGGCGCGCTCGGCGGCGTCAGCATCGGGCCGTCGCCGGTGACCGGGCCACCGGTGGGCCCGGCGGGACCGGCCGGGCCGCGGCCCGGGGCGTCCGGCCGGCGGGGGCCGTCGGGGCCGCCCGGCGCGTTGCCGCTCGCGTTCCCGTTCCCGCCCGCGTTCGCGGAGAAGTACGGCAGGTCGCCGCGGTCTCCCGCGCCCGGACCCGACTGACCCGAGGGCCCGCTCTTGGCGCCCTGCGGGGCGCCGCTGCCGAGCGGTCCGGCCGCCACGGCGCCGGACACGTCGAAGCCGCCGGAGGTACCGGCGGACGTGCCGCGCTGCGGGGCACCCGTGCCGGGGGCCGGAGCGTCCGGACGCTGCGGGGCGGCGGCCGTCTTGCGCGGCGCGAACCAGTCGCTGGTCTTCTCCTCGGGCTCGCCGGGCGCGCCCGGCTGCGGGGCGTCGGCCGGCGCACCGGCGGACGCGGGAGGACGGACATCGGCGGCCGGCGCCTGCGGGGCGGGACCGCGGCCCGGGTCCGCACCCTGGGGCCCGGCGGCACCACCAGAACCACCGGCGCCACCGGAACCACCGCCGTCGACGTCGCTCATCGGCGTACGCATCACGACCGGCGGGATCGGGCGGGAGCCCGGGATGTTGATCCGGATCCGGGTGGTCAGGGTCGTCTCGGTCTTGGGGCCGTCCTGGTCGCCCGGCGGTGTCGGTTCGGCGTCCCCGGACGCCGCGCCCTGCGCGGACGTGCCGTACGGAGGCGTCCCGGACGGGTAGGCGGCTGCGCCGCGCCCCTGGGGCCCGGAGGACGAACTGTCAGTTTCACGACTCAAGGCAGGTTCTCCCGGTTGGCTCCGCCGCCCGTCTCGACCTCGCGCGGGCTGTTCGGCGGCGCGCACCACCATACTGGCCGTCGCGGGAAGTCATCATGTGACGGATGGTGAATCCCCTGTGGGGCCGGTGGCGATGTCCGTCAGGTGCCCGGCGGGCGTCCGGCGGGTGTCCGTCAAAGGGGGACGTCACTTCCCAAGTCGGGCGGTGGGCGTGGGCGGTTGCCCCGGAAGTCCGATGGTGGCGCAGATCACAGCCACCGCCATCCCTCCGAGGAGGAAGAGGTAGGAGCCGAGACCGGCGCCGAAAAGGAAGTCTCCCTCGGGCCGGCTCGTGGTCAGCAGCATGACGGCGACGAGCCAGCCCGCCGCCGGCGCCACGGCCCCGGCTCTGCCGCCGGTCAGCCGCGCTCCGCCGTGGAAGACGCCGGCCGCGCCGAGCAGCGCGAGCAGCAACCCGCCCGGGAACCAGCCGCCTTGGGCCAGCGCGCCCGCGGCGCCGACCAGGGCGCCGAGCACGAGCAGACCGAGGAGCGCGGCGATCCGGCCGGGGCGGAGGTCGAGCGGCTGGGCGAGGGCGCTGCCGCCCTGCGCCCGGACCGGGGCCTTGTCCTTGCTCGTCATGCGCGCGCTCCCTCGGCGGTCTCGAACAGGTCGTTCTCGTGGGCCGATCCGGGCTCGCCCCGCACCAACTCGTAGTACTCGACGTCGAACAGCGGCTGCGCGAGCCCGTTGGAGAGCGCGAACACCGCGTCTCCCTCCGCGACCTCGACCTGGGTGGCGTGGGCGCGCATCGCCGCGGCCTTGCGGCCGAGGAGGGGGCGGCCGTCGATCTCGGCGGTGATCCGCCCGTCGTCGACCACGCCCGGGACGTCACCGACGGCGGCGACGGCGCCGAACGGCGCGGGGTCGAGGCGCCGGAACCTCTCTTCGACGACCGTGCGGGGCACCCGGTTCCAGTAGATCTTGGCGATCGTGTGCGGCTCGCCGAGATCGCGCCGGAAGGCGGGTTCGGCGGCGAGGTCGGCGGCACGGTGGGCGACGCGATGGGCCTGGATGTGGTCGGGGTGTCCGTAGCCGCCGTCGGGGTCGTACGTGACGAGGACCTGCGGGCGGATCTCGCGGATCACGGCGACCAGGTGGGCGGCGGCCTCGTCGAGGTCGGCGGACCAGAAGGATCCCGGCCGCTCGTTCTGCTCGGCGCCCATCATCCCGGAGTCGTGGAAGCGGCCCGGGCCGCCGAGGAAGCGGTGGTCGGTGACGCCCAGTTCCTTCATCGCGGCGGCCAACTCACCAATGCGGTGCGGTCCGAGAATGTTCTCCCGATCCGGGGCGAGATGTACCAGTTCGTCCGGAATGACCTCGCCCTCTTCACCGAGGGTGCAGGTCACGAGGGTGACGTGCGCACCTTCGGCGGCGTACTTGGCCATCGTGGCGCCGTTGTTGATCGACTCGTCGTCGGGGTGCGCGTGCACGAGGAGCAGACGCCGGGCGGGCAGTTCGGTCATACCCCCAGCCTAGAACCCCGAGGACACGCACCCGGAACACGATGCCGCTAGAACTTGATGCCGCCGACCATGTCCGCCACGTTCGTCGTCAGTTCCTTGATCGTGGGCGCGATGGACGAGCTCGCCAGGTAGAAGCCGAGGAGCACACAGACGATCGCGTGACCGGCTTTCAGCCCAGACTTCTTGATCAGGATGAAGACGATGATCGCGAACAGCACCACGGCCGAGATCGAGAGTGCCACAGCGGTCCTCCTCCAAAGTGATCCGGTCGCCGGGAGTCTTCCGAGAGCTGTCTACCCACGGAACGCTACGAATCATAACTATCCGTCGTTACGCATGAGTCGCCGCCAGGGGGCACCGGGAGCACGAGGGGGCGCATGGTCCACTCGCGCCCTACGCTTCGGGGATGACCACCGAGACCGAGACGCTCGTCACAGAGTCGTCCACTCCTCCTTCCTTCCCTCGTCAGCACGCGCGTACGCAGCGCTTCACGCTGGGCGCACCCCGTGCGTTCACCGTGGCGCCCGACGGGGAGCGCGTCGTCTTTCTGCGCTCCCCCTCCGGCAGCGACCGGGCGAACGCGCTGTGGGTGCTGGACGTGGCGAGCGGCCAGGAGCGGCCGGCCGCGGAGCCGTCCGCGCTGCTCGGCGGGGTGTCGGAGAAGCTGTCCGCCGCGGAGCGGGCCCGGCGCGAGCGCAGCCGTGAGGGCGGCGCGGGCATCGTCGGGTACGCGACGGACGCGGCGGTGGAGCTGGCGGCGTTCGCACTGTCCGGCCGCCTCTTCGCGGCCGAGCTGCGCGCCGGGACGGCCCGTGAACTGTCCGTGCCGGGACCGGTGATCGATCCGCGCCCCTCCCCCGACGGCCGGCACATCGCCTACGTGGCGCAGGGCGCCCTGCGCGTCGTCGGCGCGGAGGGCGCGGACGACAGGGCGCTCGCGACGCCGGAGTCGGACACGGTCACGTACGGGCTCGCGGAGTTCATCGCGGCCGAGGAGATGTCCCGCTACCGGGGCCACTGGTGGTCCCCCGACTCGGACCGGCTCCTGGTGGCCCGCGCCGACGACGCGGCCGTGCAGCGCTGGTGGATCGCCGACCCGGCGCACCCCGACCGCGAACCGGCCCGGGTCGCCTATCCGTCGGCCGGCACCCCCAACGCCGAGGTGCGGCTCTTCTCGTACGCGCTCGACGGCACCCGCACCGAGATCACCTGGAACCGGGCCGCCTATCCGTACCTGGCCCGCGTCCACTGGTCGGCGGACGGCGCCCCGCTGCTCCTGGTCCAGGCCCGCGACCAGCTGAGCGCCCTCTACCTGGCCGTCGACGTCGAGTTGGGGACCACCCGGATGGTGCACGCCGACGAGGACGACCAGTGGCTGGAGCTGCTGCCGGGCGTGCCGTGCTGGTCGCCGAGCGGGCAGCTGGTGCGGATCGCCGACGAGGGCGGCGCGCGGGTCCTGGCGGTGGGCGAACGCCCGCTCACCGGTCCGCAGTTGCACGTCCGCGCCGTCCTGGACGTCGGCGACGGCGACGTGCTGATCTCGGCGTCGGCGGGCGCGGAGGCGGAGGCGCCGGAGACCGGCGAGGTGCACGTCTACCGGGTCAACGAGCTGGGCGTGCAGCGGGTGACCGGCGAGCCCGGCGTCCACTCGGCGGTGCGCTCGGGCGAGGTCACCGTCCTCGTCTCGGCAACCCTCGGCTCCCCCGGCGCACGGGTGCGCGTGGAGCGCGACGGCAAGCACGTCGCCGAGATCGCCTCCTTCGCGCAAGCGCCGGTGCTGTCGCCGCGGGTGACCCTGACCGAGGCGGACGGCATTCCGTGCGCCGTCCTGCTCCCCTCCTCGTACGCCGAGGGGGACGGGCCGCTGCCGGTGCTGATGGATCCGTACGGCGGCCCGCACGGGCAGCGCGTCCTGGCGGCGCACAACCCGTACCTGACCTCCCAGTGGTTCGCCGACCAGGGCTTCGCGGTGATCGTCGCGGACGGCCGGGGCACCCCGGGGGTCTCGCCCGGCCGGGAGAAGGCGATCCGCGGCGACTTCACGGTGACGCTGGACGACCAGGTCACGGCACTGCACGCGCTGGCCGACCGGTTCCCGCTGGACCTGTCCAAGGTGGCGATGCGCGGCTGGAGCTACGGCGGCTATCTGTCGGCGCTGGCCGTGCTGCGCCGCCCCGACGTCTTCCACGCGGGGGTCGCGGGGGCGCCGGTGACGGACTGGCGGCTGTACGACACCCACTACACGGAGCGGTACCTCGGGGATCCGGCGAAGAGCCCGGCCACGTACGCGAAGAACTCCCTGGTGACGGACGACGGCCTGACCGAGGCGGCCGGCCGGCACCGGCCGATGCTGATCGTGCACGGGCTCGCGGACGACAACGTGGTCGTGGCGCACGCGCTGCGGCTCAGCTCCGCGCTGCTCGCCGCCGGGCGGCCGCACGAGGTGCTGCCGCTGTCGGGCGTCACGCACATGACGCCGCAGGAGCAGGTCGCCGAGAACCTGCTGCTGCTCCAGGTCGACTTCCTGAAGCGGTCGCTGGACGTGGCATAGCAACCGGGGCCGGAGCGACATGGCGCGCTCCGACCCCGGTTCACGGCACCCGCACGGCCGTACGTGGAACACCATGGCGTGTCCGTATATCGGGACCGGGTCCGTCAAGTTGCCTGTGTGTAAAGGCGGGACCGGCCCTCGCTCCTACGGCACGACCTGCTTCTCCTCCGCGAAGTGGCAGGCCGACGGGTGCCGGGCCGGGGTCTCGACCGTGCTGAACACCTCCGGCACCGCGAGCACCGGCTCCTCCTGCTCGCAGCGCGCCTGCGCCTTCCAGCAGCGGGTGCGGAAGCGGCAGCCGGAGGGCGGGTTCGCCGGTGAGGGGACGTCGCCCGAGAGCAGGATGCGCTCCCGGTGCTCGCGCGCCCGCGGGTCGGGCACCGGGACCGCGGAGAGCAGCGCCTGGGTGTAGGGGTGCGTCGGGTGGTCGTAGATCTGCGAGTCCGAGCCGATCTCCACGACGCGGCCCAGGTACATGACGCCGACCCGGTCGGAGATGTGCCGCACGATGGACAGGTCGTGGGCGATGAAGACATAGGAGAGGTCGAACTCGTTCTGCAGACGGTCGAGCAGGTTGACCACCTGGGCCTGGACCGACACGTCCAGCGCGGAGACCGGTTCGTCGGCCACGATGATCTCGGGCCGCAGGGCGAGACCGCGGGCGATGCCGATGCGCTGGCGCTGGCCGCCGGAGAACTGGTGCGGGTAGCGGTTGATGTACTCGGGGTTGAGCCCGACCACGTCGAGGAGGTCCTGGACCTTGCGGCGCCGGTCGCCCTTGGGGGCCACCTCGGGGTGGATCTCGTACGGCTCCCCGATGATGTCGCCGACCGTCATGCGCGGGTTGAGGGAGGTGTACGGGTCCTGGAACACCATCTGGATGTTGCGGCGGACGGCCTTGAGGGCCCGGCCGGACAGCTTGGTGATGTCCTCGCCCTTGTACTTGATGACGCCCGCGGTCGGCTTCTCCAGGTTCACCAGCATCTTGGCGACCGTGGACTTGCCGCAGCCGGACTCGCCGACGATGCCGAGCGTCTCGCCCTGCCCGAGGTCGAAGTCGACGCCGTCGACGGCCTTGACCGCGCCGACCTGCTTGCGGAACACGATGCCCTGGGTGAGCGGGTAGTGCTTGACCAGACCGCGCACCTCCAGGATCGGTTCGTGCCCGGACTCCGAGCCGTTCGCCGCGTAGGAGGACTCGGCCTGCGACTGGTGCAGCAGGTGCTGGGCGATCTCGCCCTCGCGCTTGAGGTCCTGCTTGCTGACGTGCTCACTGTGCGGCATCGAGCGTCTCCTTCCAGAAGTGGCAGGCGCTGCGACGGGTCTCGGAGACGTCGGCGAGCGGGGGGACGTCGGTGCGGCACACGTCCTGTGCCATGGGGCAGCGCGGGTTGAAGGCGCAGCCGGGCGGGATGTTCATCAGGTTGGGCGGCAGGCCCTTGATGGCGTAGAGCTCCTGGCCCTTCTGGTCCAGGCGCGGGATCGACTCCAGCAGGCCCTTGGTGTACGGGTGTGCGGGCGCCCGGTAGATCTCGTGCACGGGGGCCTGCTCGACGATGCGGCCCGCGTACATGACGGCGATCTTGTCGGCGACGTCCGCGACCACGCCGAGGTCGTGCGTGATGAGGATGAGTCCCATGTGGAGCTCGCGCTGCAGCTCGGCGAGCAGGTCCATGACCTGGGCCTGGACGGTGACGTCCAGGGCGGTCGTGGGCTCGTCCGCGATGATCAGGGCGGGTTCGAGGGCGAGCGCCATCGCGATCATGATGCGCTGCCGCATGCCGCCGGAGAACTGGTGCGGGTACTGGCCGACGCGTTCCTTGGCGGCCGGGATGCGGACCCGGTCCATCAGCTCCACGGCCTTGGCCTTGGCGTCCTTGCGGGACATGCCCCGGTGGACGGTGAACAGCTCGCCGATCTGCTCGCCCACCGAGAGCACGGGGTTGAGGGAGCTGAGCGCGTCCTGGAAGATCATCGCCATCTCGGCGCCGCGGATCTTGCGCCGCTCCTCCTCCTTGAGCTTGAGGAGGTCCTGGCCGCGGAAGAGGACCTCGCCGCCGGTGATCTTCCCCGGCGGCATGTCGAGGATGCCCATGATGGCCTGCGCCGTCACGGACTTGCCGGAGCCGGACTCGCCGAGGACGGCGAGGGTCTCGCCCTCGTCGACCGTGTAGTTGACGCCGTTCACCGCCTTGGCGTTGCCGTCCCGGGTGCGGAACTCGACGTTCAGGTCGCGTACTTCGAGCAACGGCATGGGCGCTACCTCAGCTTCGGGTCGAGGGCGTCGCGCACCGCGTCGCCGAGCATGATGAACGCGAGGACCGTGATCGCGAGGGCGCCGGACGGCCACAGCAGTGCGTGCGGTGCGTTGCGGATGTTCGCGGACGCCGACGAGATGTCGATGCCCCAGCTGACCGCCGGCGGCTTCAGGCCGACGCCGAGGTAGGACAGGGTCGCCTCCAGGGCGATGTACGTGCCGAGGGCGATCGTCGCGACGACGATGACCGGCGCGACGGCGTTCGGCGTGATGTGCCGCAGCAGCATCCGCGAGTTGGACGCGCCGAGGGCGCGGGCCGCCTGGACGTAGTCGTTCTGCTTGGCGGTGATGACCGAGCCGCGCGCGATGCGGGAGATCTGCGGCCAGCCCAGCAGCACCATGAAGCCGATGACCGGCCAGACGGTGTTGCTGCTGACGACCGACAGGAGCACCAGACCGCCGAGGACGACGGGGATCGCGAAGAAGATGTCGGTGATCCGGGACAGGACCGAGTCCCAGAACCCGCCGAAGAACCCGGCCAGGCCGCCGAGGACCGAGCCGAGGAGCGCCACGCCGACCGTGGCGCAGACGCCGACGGTGATCGAGTTGCGGGCGCCGTAGACGGTGCGCGTGTAGACGTCGCAGCCCTGGCCGTCGAAGCCGAAGGGGTGGCCCGGCTCGGAGCCCTGCTGCCGCTTGGACAGGTCGCAGGAGAGCGGGTTGCCGGAGGCGATCAGCTGCGGCCAGATCGAGATGACGACCAGGAAGAGGATGACCAGGCCCGCGATGATGAAGACCGGGTTGCGGCGCAGGTCCCGCCAGGCGTCGGACCACAGGCTGCGGGGCTTGTCCGCCGGGCCGCCCGCGGGGCCGCCCGGCGCCCCCTCCACGGTCGTGCCCTCGCTGGTGGCGAGGTCCATCGCGCCGCCCATGCCGGTCGCGGCGATGGCACCGTCGTCGGGTGTGCGCCCGTCGGGTGCGTGCGGTTCAGGCATAGCGGATCCTCGGGTCGAGTACGGCGTACAGGAGGTCGACGATCAGGTTCACCGCGAGGAAGACCAGCACGAGGATCGTCACGAAGCCGACCACGGTCTGGGTGTTCTGGCGCAGGATGCCCTGGTAGAGCTGGTAGCCGACGCCGTGGATGTTGAAGATGCGCTCGGTGACGATGGCGCCGCCCATCAGGGCGCCGACGTCGGCGCCGATGAAGGTGACGACGGGGATCAGCGAGTTGCGCAGCAGGTGCCGGGTGATGACGCGGCGCCTGGGCAGGCCCTTGGCGATGGCGGTGCGGACGTAGTCGGCCCGCTTGTTCTCGGCGATGGACGTCCGCGTCAGGCGGGTCACGTAGGCGAGGGAGACCGAGGCGAGGACCAGGCCGGGCACGATCAGCTCGCCGAAGGTCGCCTCCGTGGACACCGCCGGTTCGATCCAGCCCCACTTGACGCCGAGCAGCAGCTGCAGCAGCAGACCGGTGACGAACGTCGGGATGGAGATGACGACGAGGGTCAGCAGCAGCACGGTGGTGTCGATGGGACGGCCGCGCCGCAGGCCGGTGATGACGCCGAGGGTGATGCCGACGATGATCTCGAAGAGGATCGCGACGATCGTCAGGCGGATGGTGACGGGGAACGCGGTCGACATCAGCTCGGTGACCTTCTGGCCGTTGAACGCCGTGCCGAAGTCTCCGGTGAAGACGTTCCCCATGTACGTCAGGTATTGCTGCCACACCGGCTTGTCGAGGCCGAACTCCTTCGACAGCTGCGCCTTGGTGGCAGGGTCGCAGGCCTTGTCGCCGCACAGCCCGGCGATGGGGTCGCCCATCACGTTGACCATGAGGAAGATCAGCAGCGTCGCGCCGATGAAGACCGGGATCATCTGCAGCAGGCGCCGGATCACATAACGTCCCATGAGGACTCCGGTTCCGTTTCCGCGAGGGGGCGGGAGCGGCGGCCGGCGGGCCGCCGCTCCCCTGGCGTCACTTGACCTTGATCTCGTTGTAGACGGGGACGCTGAACGGGTTCAGGGCGACGTTGTCGACCTTGTCCGAGTAGCCGGCGCTGCCGTTCTGGTACCAGAGCGGGATGGCCGCCATGTTGTCCCGGACGACCTCCTGGGCCTGCTGGAAGATCTTGACCGCCTCGGTCTGGTCGGACTCGGCGTTGGCCTTGTCGACGAGGGAGTCGAACTCCTTGTTGGACCAGTGGCCGTCGTTGGACGAGGCGTTGGTGTAGTACAGCGGCTGCAGGAAGTTCTGGATGAGCGGGTAGTCCATCTGCCATCCGGCGCGGAACGGGCCCGTCATCTTCTTGTCGGTGATCTTGTTGCGGAAGTCGGCGAAGGTGCCGGTGGGGCTGCCGACGCACGCCTTGTCGTTGCCGAGGGCGTTGTTGATGGAGTTGCAGACGGCGTCGACCCACTCCTTGTGGCTGCCGGTGTCGGCGTTGTAGCCGATCTGCACCTGGCCGCCGGGGATGCCGCCGCCCTCCTGGATCATCTTCTTGGCCTCGGTGGGGTTGTAGTCGCAGAATTCACCGCACAGCCCCTCCTTGTAGCCGCCCTTCTCGCCGAGGACCGGCGAGGTCCAGTCGGTGGCGGGGGTGCGGGTCTTCTCGAAGATGGAGTCGGTGATCTGCTTGCGGTTGATCGCCATCGACAGGCCCTTGCGGACCTTGTCGCTGTCCGCCTTGTTCCAGTCGGAGTCGTAGAACGGGAAGGCGAGCGTCTGGATGATGCCGGCGGGGGTGTTGATGTACCGGCCGTCGAGGTCGCTCTTCACGTTCGCGAGCTGGGCGGCGGGCACGTCGTCGACGAGGTCGAGGTTGCCGGCCGTCAGGTCGGTGTAGGCCGTGTTGTTGTCGGTGTAGACCTTGAGGTCCACGCCGGAGTTCTGGGCCTTGTCGTCGCCCGGGTACTTGTCCCACTTGCGCAGGGACATCTGCGAGCCCTTTTGGTACGAGTCCACGGTGTACGGGCCGTTGCCGATGGGCTTCTTGATGTACGAGTCGTGGTCGTCGAAGAACATCTTGGGCAGCGGCGCGAAGGCCGCGTAGCCGAGGGTGTCGGGCCACGTGGAGAACTTCTGGTTCAGCTTGACCGTGAAGGTGTCGTCGCCGGTGACCTTGAGGCCGGAGAGGGTGTCCGCGCTCTGCGAGCCGGACTCCGGGTGCACCTTGTCGTAGCCGTCGATCTGGCCGAAGAAGTAGGCGTTCTTCTGGTTGTTCTTCAGGCTCGCGCCGTAGTTCCAGGCGTCGACGAAGGACTTGGCGGTGACCTTCTCGCCGTTGGAGAACGTCCAGCCCTTCTTCACGGTGATCGTGAAGTTCTGCGAGTCGGACGTGTCGATCTTCTCGGCGAGCATGTCCTTGGCCTCGCCGGTCTTCGGGTCGTACCGCTTCAGACCCCGGAAGATCATGTCCAGGACCTTGCCGCCCTGCACCTCGTTGGTGTTGGCGGGCTCCAGCGGGTTCTGCGGGTCACCCCAGGAGGAGCGCACGATCCCGGAGCCGTCACCGCCGCCACCGCTGTCGCCGCCCCCACCACAGGCCGTCGCCGCGAGGGCTACGGCGACTGCACCAGCCGCCCACTTGGCGTGCGTGGCTCCACGCATGGAGTGCCTCCTCTGTACCGATCACGTGACACGTACGCCCAAATATCAGGCCAAACGGCACATGTCGCACTCCCGGTACAGCCACCCGGTGGACGGGGCCCTCCCGGTGTCCGTCAGCCCACGGCGTCGCCCTCCACGGGTGCGGCCAGGTTCGGGTCCTGGCCCGAGCGGGTCAGGGCGGCGGCCACGAAGCCCGAGGCCGTCAGGGCGGTCACCGTGTCGCGCAGGAAGCGGACCGTCCGCTCGCTGCGGGAGCGGGTCGTGCCGACGGCCTGGCGGATGGTCATGAACGCCGGGTCCAGCAGGCGCAGACCGGGGCGGGCGGCGACGTGGGCGGTCAGGGGCTGGCGGATGCCCGCGGCGACCTCCAGCTCCTCGGCGTGGAAGACGTAGACGCCGTCGGTGCCGCGCACCACGGTCGCCGCGCTCAGGGTCCGGGTCAGGTACAGGTCGTAGGCGGAGCCCTGCTTGACCCCGATGCGCACCCCGGCGCGGTCCACGTCGGCGGCCGTGCGCAGCGCCGAGCCGTCCCGGACCGCGTAGACGCCCTCGATGTGCACGTAGGGCGCGGTGAAGGCCACCTCCGCCTCCCGGGCCGGTTCGACGGCGAGGAAGCACAGGTCGGCGGCGCCGGTGGCCATCGCCTCGTAGGACTTGCGGGCGGCGTCGAAGCACTGGAACTCGACGGGGAGTCCCAGCCGGTGCGCGATCTCCCGGGCCAGGTCGACGGTGACTCCGGCGGGCGCTTCGGGGGTGCCCTGGGCGAGGACGGGGTTGCCGAGGTTCACGGAGGCGCGGAGCACCCCGGTGGGCGCGAGGTCCCGGGCGATGTCCCGGGAGTCGGCGGTGGGTTCTGCGGGGCTTGTCATGCCCAGAGTTTTTCAGAGGCCGGGGAAGAGAAGAGGGCCGGTCGCCGGGGAATCCCGGTGACCGGCCCTCCAGGGCGCGCAGCGGCTCAGGCCGCGTGGACCACGTCCTTCTCCTCGGCGAAGTGGCAGGCCGACTCGTGGGCGGCCGGGGTGGCCGAGCCAGCGAACCGCTCCGGGATCGCCAGCAGCGGGACCTCCTCGGCGCACTTGTCCTGCGCCTTCCAGCAGCGGGTGCGGAAGCGGCAGCCCGACGGCGGGTTGGCCGGGGACGGCACATCACCGGTGAGGATGATGCGCTCGCGGCCCTCGCGGGCGTCCGGGTCCGGCACGGGCACCGCGGAGAGCAGCGCCTGCGTGTACGGGTGCGTCGGGTGGTCGTAGATCTGCGTGTCCGACCCGATCTCGGCCATCTTGCCGAGGTACATGACCCCGACCCGGTCCGAGATGTGCCGGACGATCGACAGGTCGTGCGCGATGAAGATGTAGGACAGGTTGAACTCGTCCTGCAGCTTCTCCATCAGGTTGATGACCTGCGCCTGCACCGACACGTCGAGCGCGGAGACCGGCTCGTCGCAGATGATGATCTCGGGGTTGAGGGCCAGGCCGCGGGCGATGCCGATGCGCTGGCGCTGACCGCCCGAGAACTGGTGCGGGTAGCGGTTGATGTACTCCGGGTTCAGGCCCACGACGTCCAGGAGCTCCTGGACCTTGCGGCGCCGGTCGCCCTTCGGGGCCACCTCGGGGTGGATCTCGAAGGTCTCCCCGATGATGTCGCCGACCGTCATGCGCGGGTTGAGCGAGGTGTACGGGTCCTGGAACACCATCTGGATGTTGCGGCGCACGGCCTTCAGCGCGCGGCCGGACAGCTTGGTGATGTCCTGGCCCTTGTAGAAGACCTCGCCCTCGGTGGCCCGCTCCAGGGTCATCAGGAGCTTGGCGACCGTGGACTTGCCACAGCCGGACTCGCCCACGATGCCCAGGGTCTCGCCCTGGTACAGGTCGAAGGAGACCCCGTCGACGGCCTTGACCGCACCGATCTGCTTCTTGAAGAGGATGCCCTGCGTCAGCGGGAAGTGCTTCTTCAGGTTGCGCACCTGGAGAATCGGCTCACCGCGCTCGACGGTCTTGTCGAGCGCCGCGACCGCCGCGTCCTCCGTGGCCGCGTCGACGACCTCGACGTCCGTGACGTTCGGGGTGGCGTCCACGGCTTCGTTCTCGGCGCTCTTCTTGCTGATGTCAGCCATGGATCGTCTCCTTCCAGAAGTGGCAGGCGCTGCGCCGGCCGGGCAGCGCGCCGCCGTCCCGCTCCGTCACCTCGACGAGCGTCGGGACGTCGGTGCGGCAGATGTCCTGCGCCTTGGGGCAGCGCGGGTTGAACGCGCAACCCGACGGCACCTTCAGGAGGTTGGGCGGCAGGCCCTGGATCGCGTAGAGCTCCTGGCCCTTCTGGTCCAGGCGCGGGATCGAGTCCAGGAGGCCACGGGTGTACGGGTGCGCGGGGCGCTTGTACAGCTCGTGGACCGGCGCCTGCTCGACGATGCGGCCCGCGTACATCACGGCGATCTTGTCGGCGACGTCGGCGACGACACCCAGGTCGTGCGTGATGAGGATCAGGCCCATGTTGTACTCGCGCTGCAGCTCCGCGAGCAGGTCCATGACCTGGGCCTGGACCGTCACGTCGAGCGCCGTGGTGGGCTCGTCCGCGATGATCAGGTCGGGCTCCAGGGCGAGCGCCATGGCGATCATGATGCGCTGGCGCATGCCGCCGGAGAACTGGTGCGGGTAGTCGTTGACCCGCTCCTTGGCCGCGGGGATGCGGACCCGGTCCATCAGCTCGATGGCCTTGGCCTTGGCGTCCTTCTTGCTCATGCCCTGGTGGACCCGGAACATCTCGCCGAGCTGGTAGCCCACGGTCAGCACCGGGTTGAGGGAGGACAGCGCGTCCTGGAAGATCATGGCGATCTTCGCGCCGCGCACCTTGCGCCGCTCGTCGGCGGACATCTTCAGCATGTCCTGGCCCCGGTACAGGATCTCGCCCTGCGGGATCTTGCCGGGCGGCATGTCCAGGATGCCCATGATCGCCTGCGCGGTCACGGACTTGCCGGAGCCGGACTCGCCGAGGACGGCGAGCGTCTCGCCGGACTGCACGCTGTAGTTCACGCCGTTGACGGCGCGCACGACGCCGTCGCGGGTGTGGAACTCGACGTGCAGGTCGCGGACCTCCAGGAGCGGGGCGTCGTCGTTGCCTCGCGGGGTCGGGACCAGCGCGGGATTGTCGATGATGGTCACGTACGCCTCCCTCAGCGCATCTTCGGGTCGAGGGCGTTGCGGACCGCTTCGCCGAGCATGATGAACGACAGGACGGCGATGCTCAGCAGGATCGACGGGAACAGGATGATGTGCTGCGCCACGCGGATCGAGTTGCCGCCGTCGGAGATGTCGGCACCCCATGACACACCGCTGGTGAGGCCGAGTCCGAGGAAGGACAGCGTCGCCTCGGCGGCGATGTAGACACCCAGCGAGATCGTCGCGACGACGATCACCGGGGCGATCGCGTTCGGCAGGATGTGCTTGAAGAGGATGCGCTTGGTCCCCGCGCCCAGTGCCCTGGCCGCCAGCACGTAGTCCGCCTGCTTGACCGTGATCACCGAACCGCGCATGACGCGGGCCGTCTGCGTCCAGCCGAGGAAGGCGAGAGCGGCGATGACGACCGGGATGCTGCGGTCCTGGAAGGCGTTGAGCATGACCATCGCGCCCAGCAGGAACGGGATGCCCATGAACATGTCGGTGAGGCGCGACAGAAGCGCGTCCATCCAGCCGCCGAAGTAGCCGGCGAGCAGACCGATGATGCCGCCGAAGACCGTGACCACGATGGTGGTGCCGAGGCCGACCATGACGGAGGCCCGGGTGCCGTAGATCATGCGGGCGTAGACGCTCTGGCCCTGGGCGTCGTAGCCGAGCCAGCCGTCGGAGAACACCTTGCCGAGCTGAGGCTTGGCCAGGTAGTGGCCTGCCAGGTCTCGGGCGTTCGGGTCCGCGCCGGTGAACAGGCCGGGGAAGGCGGATATCACCAGGAGCAGCAGGATCAGCACGGCCGAGACCACGAAGATCCAGTTGGTGCGGAGGTCGCGCCAGGCGTCGCTCCACAGGCTGCGCGACTTCTCGCGCTTCTCCACCTTCACCTGGGGGTCGGGCAGCTTGCCGCCTGCGGCGGCCTCGGCCGGTGCGGTCGCGGACTTGGTCAGATCAGACATAGCGAATCCTCGGGTCCAGGACCGCGTAGAGCAGGTCGACGATCAGGCTGGTGACGAGGTAGACGAGGACCAGGATGGTCACCAGTCCGACCAGCGTGGTCCCTTCCCGGCGCTGCAGCGCTTCGTAAATGGTGCCACCGACACCCTTGATGTTGAACAGGCCCTCGGTCACGACGGCGCCACCCATGAGGGCGCCGAGGTCGGTGCCGAGGAAGGTGACGACGGGGATGAGCGAGTTGCGCATCAGGTGGACGCCGATGACGCGCTGCTTGGGCAGGCCCTTGGCGATCGCGGTGCGCATGTAGTCCGAGCGCAGGTTCTCCGCGACCGACGTACGCGTCAGACGCGCCACGTAGGCGAGGGAGGCCGCGGCCAGCACGATGGCCGGGGTCAGCAACTGGCCCCAGTTCGTCGAGTCGTTGACGTTCGGCGCCATCCAGCCGAGCTGGAACGCGAAGACCGTCTTGGCGATGAACCCGAGCACGAACACGGGCACCGAGATCAGCAGCAGCGTCAGGAACAGCACGAGGGTGTCGGCCAGACGTCCGGCCCGCATGCCCGCGATGACACCGAGGACGATGCCGAGCACCGCTTCGATGGCGAAGGCCAGCGCCGCGAGCCGGAGGGTCACCGGGAACGCGTCGCCGAGAACGTCGGTCACCGGGCGCCCGGAAGCGATCTGGGTGCCGAAGTCGAAGTGCAGGATCATGTCCCGCATGTAGTGCCAGTACTGGACCAGCACGGGCTGGTCGAGCCCGTACTCATGGCGCAGCGACGCGATGACCTGCGGGCTGCCCGCCTTGTCGCCGAAGAGACCACGGACCGGGTCACCGGGCAGGGCGTACACCATGAGAAAAATCAGCAGAGTCGTCCCGATGAAAACCGGGATCATCTGGAGCAGTCGTCGTGCGACGTAGCGCCCCATCATGCCTCCATGTCAATCGCAGCAGGGGCCCTTTTCGCCGTACGCAGACCGAACTCGCGGTGCATACGGTGAAAAAGGCCCCCCGGCCAATCCGGCCCGCTTCGCACCGCTGCCCCCAGGTGCGGCCGGGGGCAGCGGATGCGCGCGCTGTCAGCGGTTACTACTTGTGGACCTGGACGCCGTCCAGGATCGGGTCGCCGTCCTGCGCGTACTTGACGCCGGAGACCCGCTCCGAGTAGCCCGCGTTGACCTTGTAGTACCAGAGCGGGATGGTCGGCATGTAGTTGACCAGCTGCTTCTCGACTTCCTGGTACTTCTTCTCCGACTCCTCCAGCGTCGCGGCGCTGTCGGCCTCGGAGATCAGCTCGTCGACCTTCTTGTTGCTGAACCCACCCTGGTTACCGTCGGACTTGGTGCCGAACAGGTCACGGATGAAGTTGGCGTTGAAGGGGTAGTCGAGCACCCAGCCGGAGCGGTACAGCGACTTGACCTCGTGGGCGTCACGCGCGTTGGTGTCCGCCTGGAAGTCGGCCTTCGAGTCGCCGACGCACGTCACGCCGACAGCCTTCTTGATGGAGCCGCAGACGGCGTCCACCCACTCCTTGTGACCACCGTCCGCGTTGTACTGGATGGAGATCTTGTTGCCCGGAACGCCGCCGCCCTCCTTGATGAGCGCCTTGGCCTTGGCCGGGTCGTACTTGGTGACGTCGCCCGCGGCGTTCGGCTGGTAGCCGAGCACGCCCTTGGCGACCCAGCCGGTGGCCGGCTCACGGGTGCCCTGGAGGACCGTCTTGGTGATGGTGTCGCGGTCGATCGCCATCGACAGACCCTGGATGACCTTGGGGTCGATGCCCTTCCACTGCTTGGTGTAGAAGGCCACGGCGATGGTCTGGATCGCGGAGTAGGACTGGTCGACGGCACGGTCGCCCAGGTCCTGCTTGTAGACCGGGAGGTCACGCGGGGCGAGCTGACGCAGGACGTCGACGTTGCCCGACTTCAGGTCGTCGTAGGCGGTTTCCAGGTTGGTGTAGTTCTTGAACGTCACACCACCGTTCTTCGCCTTGTTCGGGCCCTTGTAGCCGTCGAACTTCGCGACCTTGATCTCCTTCTTGTGCTGCCAGGAGACGAACTTGTAGGGGCCGTTGCCGACCGGCTTCTGACCGGCCGCCTTCGGGTCCTTGTAGAACGACTCGGGGAGCGGCGAGAAGACCTCGTAGCCGAGCTTGTAGACGAAGTACGGCATCGCCTTCGACAGCTCGATGGTGAAGGTGTTGTCGTCGACGACCTTCAGGCCGGACATCGTGTCGGCCTTCGCCTTGCCCTTGGCCGGCGCGACGTCGTCGTAGCCCTTGATGTCCGAGAACCAGAAGCTGTTGGTCTGCTTGTTCTCGGGCTTGGCGGCCCAGTTCCACGCCTTGACGTAGGACTCGGCGGTCACCGGGGTGCCGTCGTGGAACTTCCAGCCCTGCTTCAGCTTGACCGTGAAGGTCTTGTTGTCCTTGGTGTCCACCGACTGGGCGTTCACCATGGTGATGTTGCCCTTGGCGTCGTAGTCCACCAGCTGCGAGAACAGCGTGCTGAGAACGATGCTGCCGTTGGACTCCATGGTGTTGGCGGGCTGCAGAGGGTTCTGCGGCTCACCCGTCTCGACGGAGAACGTGCCGTTCGGGTCGACGGCGCCCGAGCTTCCCTTGTCGCCGTCGTTGTCGCTGCCACCGCACGCGGTCGCGGCCAGAGCGATGATCGCCGCGCCCGCCACCCACTTGGCGCTCTTGGCACCACGCATGGGGTTCCTCCTCATGAGTCCACTTGTTCACTGCGAGAGAGGGCACACCCATGAGGACCGACACCCCTGTCGGTCAGCAAATGGTGTGCCTCAGTGTGCTCGTGAGTCGGCGCTCCCCACTGCGCGTGACCCATTGACCCGAGCTCTATGGCGTCAACTATTAGCCATGGAGTGTCGGTCACCAACACCCATTTGGTCTCGGTTCGATCACACCTGCTGCGTACATCTCCCAAAATCCGGACAAAGCGATCTGGACTAGAGGGTCACGAAACGGACGCGTTACATATCTATCGGTCAGAGGCGTCCGGATAGCGGACGCAGTGAGAGGAAAAGAACTTGCGCGCGAGGGCCGGCACGGAGAGCCTGGCCGCGAGGGGCACCCCGAGCGGGAGCAGGGTGCGGTCTACGCGCGACACACAGTGAGGCAGGGTAGCGGCGGAAGACTGTGCCGTACAGCCGAACAGGCCTTCCCGCGCATCACAGCGGGGCCACAGGAGAACCGGACGCACGAAGGCCCGGCCCCCTCGCGGGAACCGGGCCAACTGCCGTGGGATCAGCTGTGCTTGGCGCGCGAGGCGGTGCGGCCGCGCTCCTTCTGGTCCAGGACGACCTTGCGGATGCGGACGGCCTCCGGGGTCACCTCGACGCACTCGTCGTCGCGGCAGAACTCCAGGGACTGCTCCAGGGAGAGCTTGCGCGGCGGGACGATCGCCTCGAACGAGTCGGCCGACGAGGACCGCATGTTCGTGAGCTTCTTCTCCTTGGTGATGTTCACGTCCATGTCGTCGGCGCGCGAGTTCTCGCCGACGATCATGCCCTCGTACACCTCGGTACCGGGCTCGGTGAACAGCACGCCGCGCTCCTGGAGGTTCGTCATCGCGAAGGCGGTGACGGCACCGGCGCGGTCGGCGACCAGCGAACCGTTGTTACGGGTCGTCAGGGTGCCGAACCACGGCTCGTGGCCCTCGTGGATGGAGTGGGCGATGCCCGTACCGCGGGTGTTGGTCAGGAACTCCGTACGGAAGCCGATGAGGCCGCGGGACGGGACGACGAACTCCATGCGGACCCAGCCGGAGCCGTGGTTCGACATGTTGTCCATGCGGCCCTTGCGGATGCCCATGAGCTGTGTGACGGCGCCCATGTGCTCCTCGGGGACGTCCACCGTGAGGCGCTCGACCGGCTCGTGCGTCTTGCCGTCGACCTGCTTGGTGACGACCTGCGGCTTGCCGATGGTCAGCTCGAAGCCCTCGCGGCGCATCTGCTCGACCAGGATGGCCAGCGCCAGCTCACCGCGGCCCTGCACCTCCCAGGCGTCGGGGCGCTCGGTGTCGAGGACGCGCAGCGACACGTTACCGATCAGCTCGCGGTCGAGGCGGTCCTTGACCTGGCGGGCGGTGACCTTGCGGTCCTTGACGGCCGACTTGGCCTGGGCGCCCTTGCCGGTGCCGCCACGGCCGACCAGCGGCGAGGTGTTGGTACCGATGACCATGGAGATCGCCGGCTCGTCGACCGTGATCAGCGGCAGCGCGACCGGGTTCTCCGGGTCGGCCAGGGTCTCGCCGATCATGATGTCGGGGATACCGGCGACGGCGCAGATGTCACCGGGGCCCGCGACCTCGGCGGGCTTGCGGGTGAGCGCCTCGGTCATCATCAGCTCGCTGATGCGCACGTTGCTGATCGTGCCGTCGCGCTTGATCCAGGCGACCGTCTGGCCCTTGCGCAGCTCGCCCTGCTCGACGCGGAGCAGCGCGATGCGGCCGAGGAAGTTGTCGGCGTCGAGGTTGGTGACGTGGGCCTGGAGCGGCGCGTCCTCCTCGAACGTCGGGGCCGGGACGTGCTCCAGGATCGTGGAGAAGAACGGCTCCAGGTTGGTGGAGTCCGCCGGGACCGTGCCGTCGGCCGGCTTGGTCAGCGAGGCGATGCCGTCGCGGCCACAGGCGTAGACGATCGGGAACTCGATCTGGTCCTCGTCGGCGTCCAGGTCGAGGAAGAGGTCGTACGTCTCGTTGACGACCTCGTCGATCCGGGAGTCCGGACGGTCCGTCTTGTTGATGCACAGGATGACGGGCAGACGCTGCTGGAGCGCCTTGCGCAGCACGAAGCGCGTCTGCGGGAGCGGACCCTCGGAGGCGTCCACGAGCAGGACGACGGCGTCGACCATCGACAGACCGCGCTCGACCTCGCCACCGAAGTCGGCGTGGCCCGGGGTGTCGATGATGTTGATCGTGATGACGTCGCCGCCATCCTTCGGGTGGTACTTGACGGCCGTGTTCTTGGCCAGGATCGTGATGCCCTTCTCACGCTCCAGGTCATTCGAGTCCATCATGCGATCGTCGAGGGACTCGGCGGCGTGAGCTGCGAACGAGCCGGCCTGCTTGAGCATGGCGTCGACGATGGTCGTCTTGCCGTGGTCGACGTGGGCGACGATGGCGACGTTTCGGATGTCGTGGCGCGTGGCCATATTGCGGCGTACTCCCGGAATAGTGGACGGCTGCGCGTACATCAGTGATACGCGCGCCCTGCCGGGCTGGACACGCCACGGCCTCACCCCATCGTACGTGGCTCAAAGGGTGGGGGGTTTGCGGGGGCTCGACGAGGTGGGGGAAGCGAGCCCCGCGACGGGGTAAAAGCGCAGGTCAACGGGTTACAACGAACCTTGCCCCGCGGGCGGGCCCGGGGGCAAGGGAGTTGAGCTGGATCTGAGCCTGGACCGCCGTCGCGGGAAAGGCCGCAGGTCAGGAGGCCGGGCTCGCCGACGGCTTCGCACCCGCCTTCAGGTAGCCGATGTTCTGGTACTGAGGCTCCTGGAAGCCGAAGGCGCCGGCGTTGGCCACGTTCGTACGGGCCGCGACCAGCTCGGGGCGCTGGTAGAGCGGGATGGAGCCGGCGGCCGCCCAGATGCGGGCGTCGGCCTGCTTCACCAGGGAGCGCTCCTCGCCCTCGTCCAGCTCGCCGATCGCCTCGTCGAAGAGCTGGTCGATCTGGTCGGTGCCGACCCGGGTGTAGTTCTGCTCGACGGTGAGCGAGCCGTCGGCGGCCGGGACCGGCTTGGCGTAGATGGGGCGGGCGTCCGTGGCCGGATAGGCGGACGCGGGCCAGGAGTAGAGGGCGAGGTCGTACTGGCCGGACGCGATGTGGTCCTTGAAGTAGCTCTCGTCGTCCACCTTCATGATGTCGGTGCGGACGCCGATCTTCTCCAGCATCTGCGTGATCCGGTCGGCGACCGTGCGCAGCTGCTCGGAACCCGCGCCGGACGGCAGGACGAAGCGCAGTGTGAGCGGCTTGCCGTCCTTGGCGAGCGGGCCCGCGGCGGCGCCGGCCGGGGCCGCCGTGCCCTTGGGCGCGTACGCGCCGGGGGCGCCGCCCTGCTTCACGTACGTCTTGGCGTCCTTGCCGAGTCCCTCGGCGGCGTGGTCGTTCTTGTGCTTCCTGGCGTGCTTGGACGCCTTGGAGTGCTTGCCCTTCTCCTTGTCGGCCTTGCGCAGCTTCACCGCGTCGGCCTGGTGGAGGAGGGCGGTGTGCTGGGCGGCCGCGAGGGGGCCGGGGCCGAGCAGCAGAGGCGCGTCGGCGCCGGGCTTCTGGTCGTCCTCGCCGACGATGTACGTACCGTCGTCGGCGTCCTCGGCCTCGTTCTCGGACTTCGCCGCGTTCTCGGAGCCGGCCGTCTTCTCCTTGTCGCCCTTCTCCTTCTCCTTCTTCTCCAGGGGGCCGCCGGGCACCCAGCCCGCCTCCGCGAGCAGCGCCCGCGCCTGGGCGGTGTCCTGTTCGCCGAGGGCGCCGCTGTTGTCCGAGTACGCCGCCTGGCCGGCCAGCGCGAGGTGGTTGTCGACGGTGCCGGCCGGCAGGCCCAGCGGCTTGAGGACGGCCTCGGCGAGCTTGGTGCGGTCGATGGCGCGGGCGACGGCGCGGCGGACGCGCTCGTCGGCCAGCGGGCCCTCGGTGCCGTTCAGCGCGAGCTGCGTGTAGGCCGGTTCCAGCGACTTGCGGACCACGAAGCCGCGCAGGTTCCGCTGCTCCTTCGCGTACTTCTTCACGGCCTTGCGGGTCTTGGCGCGCGCCTCGATCTCCTCCTCGGCGGCCTCCTCGTCCTCGCCGTGCGCGATCGCCCAGGAGCGCAGCGCCTTGCCGGGGGTGAGGGCGGCGCCGGGGCCGTGGGCGAGCGGTCCCGCCGTGCCCTTGTCGCGGGCGGCGTACGCGATGCGGTCGGCACCGCCGGAGTCCAGGTCGGCGAGGTCCAGGTCGCCGGCGGCGAGGGCCGCGGCGCGCTTGCCGCGCGGCACCGCGCTAAGGACGAGCTTGTCGAGCTTGGCGGGGCTGCCCCACCAGCGCGGGTTGCGCTTGAGGGAGACCGTCTCGGCGTCGCGGTCGATCGTGTCGATGGCGAACGGGCCCGCCGTGTTCGCCAGCTTGCGCCGCGCGCCGTCGTTGAAGTGGTCCGGGGTCCCCATGACGTCCTTGGGGTACAGCGGCGAGAACAGGGCCCGCCAGTCCGCGTACGGCTTGGCGAACGTGACCCGCACCTCCAGGTCGTTCGCCCCGCGCTCGACCTTCTCGATGCGGTCGTACCCGGCGTTGTGCGCCGTCCAGTACGCGCTGTCCTTGCCGGACAGGGCGCGCCACTGCGCGGCGAAGTCGGGGGCGCCGATCTCGCGGCCGTCGCTCCAGACCGCCTGCTGGTTGAGCTTGTACAGCACGACCTGCTTGGGCTCGGTCTCGATGACCTCGGCCTTCTCCAGGTAGTCGGGGTCGGCCTGCGGGCGGCCCTGGCCGTCGAGGCGGAACATCGACGGCAGGACCGCGCCGGTGACCCGGCTGGTGCCGGCGTCGGCGTCGGCCTGGAAGGCGTTCAGGGTCTGCGGCAGGTTGTCGACGGCCCAGCGCAGGGTGCCGCCGTCCTTGATCTGGTCGCGGGCTGCGGGGGCGATGTCCTGCCCGGCGGAGGGCTTGCTCGCCTCGTCGTCCGCGGAGCACCCGGCGAGGGCGGTCACGGCGAGCGCGCCGCTCACGAGGAACGCGGCCGAGCGCAGGGCTGCGCCTGGGCGCCTGGGGGTCTGGTGCATCTCGGAGCTACCTCCGGTACGGGCCGGTTGATCACTTTTGGTGGTATATGCGGTTGATCACATCTATCGGGGCGAGAGCCTCATACGACGCGGCGACACGGCCCCGACCCCCCGGAACCCCCCGGGCGGACCAATGCCGCCCCACCCGGCCACGCTTCGGAGGGGCCGGTCGCGCAGTTCCCCGCGCCCCTGCGGCAGGCGCTTCGCGCGCCTCTCTCGTCGGCGGGGCCCGCCACCCTCGATGAGATGGCGCACGCAGTGCGCATCTCAGGGGCGCGGGGAACTGCGCGACCGGCCCCCACCAGGCCGCGGGCGAACGAACCACCCCGGGGCGCCCGCGCGATAGCGGCGCGAAAAAGGGGGCGCACACCAAGGCGCGCCCCGGGAATCCGCGCCGCTCCCTTCACAAACCGCGATGTGACGCGCGACACTCGCAGGCGCATGAGCATCTCCGCCGCACCAGCGGAAGCGAGGCACATCATGTCCCTGTCAGACGACCTGGCGGCAGCCACCCGTTGCCTGGACGACCTCACGCGCGCCGTCGGCCGCCTGGAACCCCAGCTCGGCACGGGCCCGGACATCCGCCGCGTCCGGGCCGACGCCGACCACCTGCGCGAGAGCCTGGCCCTGCTGCGCGAGGCGGCGACGGCCAGGTACGAGAACCCGCGCCGCCCCGACCTCGTCCCGATCCCCGACACCCCGTACGACAGCACGCTGTGGACGGACTCGGACGACGAGGGACTCGGCGCACGGGACAGGCACGCCCCCTGACACATCCCCGGTCACGCCCCTGACCCTTCGAGCGGAGGCTTCGTTGGCCACCGGCACCCAACCCTCCCGTACCGAACCCCCGACCGAGAGCGGCACCGGCGTCCGCGGCCGGACCCGGGCCGCGATCGCCGCGCCCCACCTGCGCACCGACCGCTGGTGGCTGGCCCCGGCCGCGACCGCCGCCGGGCTGCTCGCCTTCGTCGTCTACTCGACGTGGCGCGCCTTCGCGAACGCGGACTACTACGCGGCCCCCTACGTGTCGCCGTTCTACTCGCCGTGCCTGTCGCAGAACTGCGCGCCGATGCGGCACGGCCCCAACTGGGAGCTGTTCGGCGGCTGGTGGGGCCTGTCCCCCGCCCTGCTCATCCTGATCTTCCCGCTGGGCTTCCGGCTGACCTGCTACTACTACCGCAAGGCCTACTACCGCGGCTTCTGGGCCTCGCCCCCGGCCTGCGCGGTGGCCGAGCCGCACAAGAAGTACACCGGCGAGACGCGCTTCCCGCTGATCCTGCAGAACATCCACCGGTACTTCTTCTACGCGGCCGTGCTCGTCGCCTGCATCCTCACCTACGACACGGTGCTCTCCTTCCGCGACGAGAACTACGCGTGGGGCCACATGGGCCTCGGCACCCTCGTGTTCCTGCTCAACATCACCCTGATCTGGGCGTACACGATCTCCTGCCACTCGTGCCGGCACATCGTGGGCGGCCGGCTCAAGCACTTCTCGAAACACCCAGTGCGCTACCGCCTCTGGAGCTGGGCCGGGCGGCTGAACGCCCGTCACATGCTGCTCGCCTGGGCGTCGTTGGTGAGCGTGGCCCTCGCCGACTTCTACGTGTACCTGGTCGCGTCCGGCGCCTTCGACGATCCGCGGTTCTTCTAATGGTGGGGGCCTTCTGATGTCAGTTGTCGAGCGGCAGCAGTGGGACGTTGTCGTGGTGGGCGCGGGAGGTGCCGGACTGCGGGCCGCCATCGAGGCGCGGGAGCGCGGCGCGCGTACGGCCGTGATCTGCAAGTCCCTGTTCGGCAAGGCCCACACGGTGATGGCGGAGGGCGGCATCGCGGCCGCCATGGGCAATGTGAACTCCGGGGACGACTGGAAGGTCCACTTCCGCGACACGATGCGCGGGGGCAAGTTCCTCAACCAGTGGCGGATGGCGGAGCTGCACGCGCAGGAGGCCCCCGACCGGGTGTGGGAGCTGGAGACCTGGGGCGCCCTGTTCGACCGCACGAAGGACGGCCGGATCTCGCAGCGCAACTTCGGCGGCCACGAGTACCCGCGCCTCGCCCACGTCGGCGACCGTACGGGCCTGGAGCTGATCCGCACCCTCCAGCAGAAGATCGTCCAGCTCCAGCAGGAGGACTTCAAGGAGACCGGCGACTACGAGTCCCGCCTGAAGGTCTTTCAGGAGTGCACGGTCACACGGGTGTTGAAGGACGACGGGGGCCGGGTGTCCGGCACCTTCTGCTACGAGCGCGAGAGCGGCCGCTTCTTCGTCCTGGAGGCCCCGGGCGTGATCCTGGCGACCGGCGGCATCGGCAAGTCCTTCAAGGTGACGTCGAACTCGTGGGAGTACACGGGCGACGGGCACGCGCTGGCACTGCTCGCCGGGGCGCCGCTGCTCAACATGGAGTTCGTGCAGTTCCATCCGACGGGCATGGTCTGGCCGCCGTCGGTCAAGGGGATCCTGGTCACCGAGTCCGTCCGCGGCGACGGCGGGGTGCTCAGGAACTCCGACGGCAAGCGGTTCATGTTCGACTACGTCCCCGACGTCTTCAAGGAGAAGTACGCGGAGTCGGAGGCCGAGGGCGACCGCTGGTACGACGACCCGGACCACAACCGGCGCCCGCCCGAGCTCCTCCCCCGCGACGAGGTGGCGCGCGCCATCAACTCCGAGGTGAAGGCGGGCCGCGGCTCCCCGCACGGCGGTGTCTTCCTCGACGTCTCCACGCGGATGCCCGCCGACGTCGTCCGGCGCCGGCTGCCGTCCATGTACCACCAGTTCAAGGAGCTGGCGGACGTCGACATCACCGCCGAGCCGATGGAGGTCGGCCCGACCTGTCACTACGTGATGGGCGGTATCGCCGTCGACTCGGACACGGCGGCGGCCCGCGGCGTGCCCGGCCTGTTCGCGGCCGGTGAGGTCGCGGGCGGCATGCACGGCTCGAACCGGCTGGGCGGCAACTCACTGTCCGACCTGCTGGTCTTCGGCCGGCGGGCCGGGCTGCACGCGGCCGCGTACGCCACCGGCACGGCCGCCGACCGCCCCTCGGTCGACGACATCCAGGTCGACGCGGCGGCCGCCGAGGCGCTGCGCCCCTTCTCCGCCGAGGGCCCGGAGGACGGCACCGTCCCCGAGAACCCGTACACGCTCCACCAGGCACTCCAGCAGACGATGAACGACCTGGTCGGCATCATCCGCCGCGAGGCCGAGATGGAGCAGGCGCTGCGCAAACTCGCCGATCTGCGGCTGCGGGCCCGGCGGGCGGGCGTCGAGGGGCACCGGCAGTTCAATCCGGGCTGGCACCTCGCGCTCGACCTGCGCAACATGCTGCTGGTCAGCGAGTGCGTGGCGCGCGCCGCGCTGGAGCGCACGGAGTCGCGCGGCGGTCACACCCGCGAGGACCACGCGGCGATGGACCGGGCCTGGCGCCGGGTGAACCTGCTGTGCCAGCTCCGCGACCCCACCGGCGGGTTGGCGGCCACCGATCCGGTGCGCGGCCAGATCAGCCTCGTACGGGAGGAGACCGAGCCCATCCGCCCCGACCTGCTGGCCCTCTTCGAGAAGGAGGAGCTGGTCAAGTACCTGGCCGAAGAGGAGCTGTTCGAGTGAGCGACGCGTATGACGCGCACTTCAGGGTGTGGCGCGGGGACACCGGCGGCGGGGACCTGGAGGACTTCGAGGTCGAGGTGAACGAGGGCGAGGTGGTCCTCGACATCATTCACCGCCTGCAGGCCACCCAGGCCCCGGACCTCGCCGTCCGCTGGAACTGCAAGGCGGGCAAGTGCGGTTCGTGCTCCGCGGAGGTCAACGGCCGCCCCCGCCTGATGTGCATGACCCGCATGTCGGTCTTCGACCGCGCCGACACGATCACGGTGACGCCGCTGCGCGCGTTCCCGGTCGTCCGCGACCTGGTCACCGACGTCGGCTTCAACTACGCGAAGGCCCGCGAGGTCCCGGCCTTCGTCCCGCCGCAGGACCTCGGGCCCGGCGAGTACCGGATGATGCAGGAGGACGTGGACCGCCCGCAGGAGTTCCGCAAGTGCATCGAGTGCTTCCTGTGCCAGGACACCTGCCACGTGGTGCGCGACCACGAGGAGAACAAGGCGGCGTTCGCCGGGCCGCGCTTCCTGATGCGCGTCGCCGAGCTGGACATGCACCCCCTGGACGCGGCCTCCTCCACCGGCCTCGACCGCAAGGCCACCGCCCAGGACGAGCACGGGCTCGGCTACTGCAACATCACCAAGTGCTGCACGGAGGTCTGCCCCGAAGGCATCAAGATCACCGACAATGCACTGATCCCCTTGAAGGAGAGGGCGGTTGACCGCAAGTACGATCCGCTGGTCTGGCTGGGGAACAAGATCCGGCGCCGTCCGTCGTAGGCCGCCACTCAGCGCATCCGGTCCGGCCGGAGGATCCGGTGCGACGCTCCGTGGGACGCTGCGCCCATGACCGGAAGCCATGGGCGGGACGAGGGACAGGGCCGGGGATTCGACGAGGTGCACTCCGTCGATCGATTCGCCTCCGGAGTGGGCGAGTCGGAGATCTCCGGGCTGCCTCTCCTCGGCTCCGGCCGCACCGCCGACGTCTACGCGCTCGACGACGGCTGGGTGCTGCGCCGGCACCGCGAGGGGTGGGACACCCGCCGCGAGGCCGAGCTCATGACGTACGTGCACGGGCACGGCTACCCGGTGCCGCGCGTCCGCCCTGTCACCGGCCCGCTCCCGGGCGATCTGGTCATGGAGCGCCTCGCCGGGCCGACGCAGGCCGAGGCCGCGCTGCGCGGTGAGGTCTCACCGGTCGACGCGGGGCACGAACTCGGCCTGCTGCTGCGGCAGTTGCACGCACTTCCGCCGCGGTCGGCCGGGCAGGTGCTCCATCTCGACCTGCACCCGGAGAACGTCATCCGCACTCCGCGCGGGCCCGTCGTCATCGACTGGGCCAACGCCGAGGAAGGGGCCCCCGCCCTGGACTGGGCGATGTCGGCGCTCATCCTCGCCGAGATCGCCGTCGCCCCGGACCGGCCCGAGGCCGCGGCCGTCGGGACGGCACTCACCGCCCTGCTCTCCGGCCCGCGGCCCGGCCTGGCCGGGGCCCTGGAGGAGGCCCGCGCCCGGCGCACCGCGAACCCGGCCCTCGGCCCGGCGGAGAAGCAACGGCTCGGGGCGGCCGTGGAACTGGTCCGGGCGGAGGAGGCGGGGTGCTGAACGGCGCCGGGTACGCCGGGCCCTGCTCGGAGTGCGGGACGCGGCCGCCGGTGAACGTGCACGCGAGCAGGGGCGCTCCCCGAAGGCGCCCTTGCCCGTCGCTCGCTCCCGGCCTTAGGGTGAATGCGCTTTCATTTCGCTTTCCGCCACTCCACGCACTCGGGGGTCCACCCAGTGAGCACAGCCCCCACGGTGTACGACGTCGCCGAACGTTCCGGGGTCTCCATCGCCACCGTCTCGCGGGTCTACCGCAACCCCGACTCGGTCCGCGCCCAGACCCGCGAGCGGGTGCTCGCCAGTGCGCGGGAGCTCGGCTACGTCCCCAGTGGCAACGCCCGCGGACTCGCCAGCCGCTCCACCGGCGTCCTCGGCCTGTGCTTTCCCGACTACTCCGACCCGGAAGCCGAGTCCGAGGCCGAGACGGGAGCCGGTGACGAGGCGGACGACGACGCCGCGATGCTCTACTCCGACCAGATCATCCGCGGGATGGAGCGCGCCGCGCGCCGCCACGGGTACGCGCTGCTGATCGCCGCGTCCCTCAAGGGCGGGCCGGAGAGCCAGCTGGCGAAGGTGGCGGGGCGCGTGGACGGGTTCGCGGTGCTGGCCCGGACCGTGCCGACCGAGGATCTGGACGTCATCTCGCGGCGCCAGCCGGTGGTCATGCTGGCCGGGCCCCGCGAGTCGGACGACCTCGACCACCTGGACCACATCGAGACCGCCAACACCGACGGCCAGCGCGAACTGACCCGGCACCTCATCGAGGACCACGGCCTGCGCCGCCTCGCCTACATCGGCGCCGAGGAGTCGCCCGACGTCGCCGCCCGGTTCCGGGGGTACGCCGAGGCCTGCCGCGCGGCGGGCGTTCCGGTGTCCGACGAGCCCGATCTGCGGGTCGCCATGATGACCCGGCCCGAGGGGGCGCGGGCCACCGACGAACTCCTCGACCGGCCGGGGCCGCGGCCCGAGGCGCTGCTGTTCGCCAATGACCAGATGGCGGTGGGGGCGCTGCACACGCTGGAGCGGCGGGGCGTGCGGGTGCCGGACGACATCGCGGTCACCGGCTTCGACGGGATCGCGCTGAGCCGCCTGGTCCGCCCGACGCTCACCACCGTGCGGCAGCCGATGCGGCGGATGGGCGAGGAGGCGGTGGAACTCCTCGTCCGGCGGCTCACCGGGCAACAGGGGAAGGAGCCGGTGTCGATGATGCTGCCGGTTTCCCCCACCCGCCGAGAAAGCTGCGGCTGCACCTGATCGGGCCCCGCTCTTCTTCGGCGGCGCCCCCGTCTCACCGCCGCCCGCACCCCTGGGTAGTTCACTCGCCTGCGGCCCGGCGGTGGCTGGTCGCGCAGTTCCCCGCGCCCCTGAGGCATGCGCTCCGCGCAGCCTCCCCCTGAGGCTGCGGCTCCGCCGCGCCTCTGGTGATGAGATGGCGCACGAAGTGCGCATCTCAGGGGCGCGGGGAACTGCGCGCCCAGCCACGACGTGAGCCGCAGACCAAGGCAACGGCCCGAACTACAGGTACCCGCGCCTCACTTCAGTGCCCGACCGAAGAACTCCGACTTGGCCGCGGCAAGTTCGACCCGCGCCGCCGCCTCCCCCACCCAGTCGAAGTGCCCGGCCTCGAGCACCAGCAACTCCCCACCCCCGGCCAGCGCGTTGTGCACCGCGAACTGCCCCGGCGGCGGCACCGAGGGATCGAAGAGCGCGGCAGCGACCAGCACCGGCTTCGACAAGCGCGTCGCCGCCGTCGCCGCGTCGAAGTACCCGAGCACCTCGGTGACTTCGGGGTGCCCGGCGTGATGGCGGCGCACAGCCGCCCCGCTCCCCGCGCAGTCCAGCGTCAGCCGCAGCGGATGGTTCCCGAACGTCGGCACCGTCAGTTCCCCGGCGGCGAACCGGTCGTCCCACGGCAGCGCCAGCGCGCCGAGCCCGCCGCCGAAGCTCTCCCCGAGATAGCCGAGCCCGTACCCCGAGTCCACCGACTCCCGCAGTTCCGGGACGAGTTCGAGCAGCGCCGACGCCGCGCACCACAGATCGGCGACGCACTCCCCGATGACGTACGTCTCCCGTGCGGCGATCCCGTGCAGCACGTGCTCGGCGGAGACCGACGGCACCCCGTCGACGAGCCCGCGCTCCACCATTCCGCGCACGCACGGCAGGATCGCCGCCGCCCGGGGCAGCGGCAGCGGCACGTCGGGGCCCGCCTGGTCGCGGCCCCCGTAGCCGTGCCCGATGACGAAGCCGTGCTCCGCCGGGCCGTCCACCGGCAGCGCCAGCCAGCCGCCGAGCCGCGCGTCCCCGACCGACGTGTAGGTCACCTCGAAGATGCGGACGCCGTCGCGCTCCTCGACGAGCGGCCCGATCTCCGGCCGGGTCGGCACCGCCCGCGCGGCCTCGTACCGGCCGCGCCAGAAGGCGTCGAAATCGGCCGGAGCGCCGTCGGGCGCACCGACGCCACGCAGGTCGGCGAGGGTGTAGCCGTACGTCGGGTCGAACGGGAAATCGTGCGCGAAGACTGTCATGGCCGCGACCTTAGGACAGAGATCACATCCGGTACAGGCCAATTCTTCCGAGGTGGTCCGGGTCAAACAGGAATGTCTGTTTTACGCTCGGCCACAGTGGGCGGGCGCCCAGGTCACGCCCGGCCGCGCTCGACAGCCCCTCAGCTTTCCGTCCCGTTACGGGAGTGTGACCAAGACCCCTCTTGCCACATCGGAGGGGGCTGTTACAGAGTCATGTATGCGCTTACAGACAGCGCATACATTCCTCGGTCCGCTCAAGGAGGAGCCGTCCATGAACCGCCGCGCAACCACTGCCGCGATCGCCGTCAGCCTGGCGTCCGCGCTCACCCTCACCGCCTGCGGCGGTTCCGGAGGCGACTCGGTCGCAGCCGACGCGAAGCAGACGCTCACCGTCTGGGCCATGGGCACCGAGGGCGAGAAGCTCGCCGACGTCGCCAAGGTCTACGAGAAGGCCAACCCGAACATCTCGGTGAAGGTCACCCCGATCGGCTGGGACGTCGCCCACCAGAAGCTCGTCGCCGCCGCGGCCGCCAACAAGCTGCCCGACGTGATGCAGATGGGCGGCAGCTACCTGACCGAGTTCGCGGACATGGGCGCCCTGGAGGAGGTCGACACCAAGACCTTCAAGGAGAAGGACTACTTCCCGGCGGGCTGGGAGCAGGGCGAGTACGACGGCAAGACCTACGGCGTGCCGTGGTACGTCGACACCCGCGTGCTCTACTACCGCACCGACCTGGCGAAGAAGGCCGGCATCGACAAGGCACCGGCCACCATGGCCGAGCTGCAGACGGCCGCGGAGAAGTACCAGAAGGCCGGCTCGAAGTACGGCCTGTCGATCCAGCCCAACGGCCTGGACTCGGTGCAGAGCTTCTACCAGTTCCTGTACTCGGCCGGCGGCCAGATCGTCACCAAGGACGGCAAGACCGTCGCCAACAGCCCGGCGGCCGTGAAGGCGCTGGAGAACTACACCGATTACTTCAAGAAGGGCCTCGCCGCGAAGTCGGTGCGTCCCGGCTACGACGTGACGAAGGACTTCAACACCGGCGCGGTCGCGATGTTCTTCGGCGGCCCCTGGCACATGGGTCTGCTCGACGACAACTACCCCGACCTCAAGGGCAAGTGGGCCATCGCCAACGTGCCCACCGACAAGACCTCCGCCTCCATGGCGGGCGGCTCGGCCCTGACGATCTCCGCGGACAGCGAGCACAAGGCCGCCGCCAAGAAGCTCGTCCAGTACCTCACGGGCACCGAGGGCCAGGCCGACTGGTTCCGGCGCACCAAGGACCTGCCGGCCAACATGACCGCCTGGAACTCCGGTGACCTGGCCAAGGACCCGAAGATGAAGGTCTGGAAGAAGCAGATGGAGTCGGCGCAGGTCTCGCCGGCCCAGCCCAAGTGGTCCGAGATCACCTCGAAGATCGACACCGCGATCGAGGACGCCGCCCAGGGCAAGGCCTCCCCGAAGGCCGCGCTCGACAAGGCGCAGGGCGAGATCGAGGGTCTCGTCCAGAAGTAGCCCGGCAGGGCCCAGCGAAAGAAACCCCCACCCGCCGGACGGTCCGCAGGGACCCGCCCGGAGGACGTCCGAAGGGCGACCATGTCCACCACGACACCCACCCCCGCGCGCCCCGGGGCCGAACAGGCCCCGGGCGGCGGGTCCCCGCAGGGCGCGGGGCGGCGCAAGAAGCGCTCGATGGGGAAGCAGAACCTGGCCGGCTGGCTGTTCTCCACCCCGTTCCTCGCACTGTTCGCGGTCTTCATGCTGTTCCCGATCGTCGCGACGCTCGTCATGAGCTTCACCGACTTCGGGCAGCGCAACGTCCGCAAGCCGATGGACGCGAACTTCGTCGGCCTGGAGAACTACACCAAGCTGTTCGGCGACGACCAGTTCCTGCGCGCGATGTTCAACACCGCGTACTTCGTGGTCGTCGGGGTGCCGCTGACCATAGGTCTCGGGCTGCTGGTCGCGGTGCTCCTCAACAACGGCATCGACCGCGCCCGCACCTTCTTCCGGGTGGGCTTCTACGCGCCGGTCGTCACGACGATCGTCGCCGTCGCCATCGTGTGGCGGTTCGTGCTCGACCCCTCGGACGGTCTGATCGCCGGGCTCGGTGACGAACTCGGCTTCACCGCGCCGGACTTCCTCGGCTCGGAGACCTGGGCCATGCCGTCGCTGATCGTGATGGCGGTGTGGCGCAACCTCGGCACCGTGATGGTCCTCATGATCGCCGGACTCCAGGCCATCCCGGCCGAGGTCCGCGAGGCCGCCCGGCTCGACGGGGCGAGCGCCTGGCAGGAGCTGCGCCGGATCACGGTGCCGCTGCTGCGCCCGACGCTCCTGTACGCCACGGTCATCACGACGATCGGTTACCTCAACGTCTTCGAGGAGCCGTTCGTGATGACCCAGGGCGGACCCTCCGACTCCACGATGACCGTGTCGCTCGACATGTACTTCCAGGGCTTCCGGTTCTTCAACATGGGCTACGCGAGCGCCATGGCGTACGTCCTGTTCGTGGTGATCATGGGCATCACGGTGCTGCAGCTGCGACTGATGAAGGACAACACGAAATGAGCGCCGTCACCCCCACCCGCCGCCCCGACGGCCGGGTCCGCAAGCCGCTGCTCTACGTCGTCGCCTCGCTCGGTCTGCTGGTGATGGCCGCGCCGTTCCTGTGGATGGCGCTGAGCGCCTTCAAGACCAAGAAGGACCTGACCGCGAGCCCGCCGGTCTGGATCCCGTCCGAGTGGACGCTGAAGAACTTCACCGACCTGCTCGACCAGCTCGACATGCCGCGGTACTTCCTGAACTCGGTGATCGTCGCCGTGCTCGTGACCGTGTGCAACCTGCTGTTCTGCTCGATGCTCGGCTACGCGCTGGCCAAGCTGAACTTCAGCGGCCGCTCGAAGGTCTTCGGGGTGGTGCTCGCCGCCTTGATGGTCCCCGCGAACCTGATGGTCCTGCCGCTGTTCGTGCTGATCAACCAGCTGAACCTGCTGGACACCTACGCGGGCCTCGTGCTGCCCTTCGCGGCGGGCGCGTTCGGCGTCTTCCTGATGCGGCAGTTCATGCAGTCGATCCCGGACGAGCTGCTCGAAGCGGCCCGGATGGACGGCGCCGGCGAGTGGTACATCTTCTGGCGGATCGTCCTTCCGCTGGTCAAGCCCGCCCTCGCGACGCTGACGATCTTCACGTTCCTCGGGTCGTGGAACAACTTCATCTGGCCGCTGATCGCGACCAACGACCCCGACAAGTACACCCTCCCGGTGGCCCTCGCGACCTTCGCCAACGACCCCAACCGCACGGTCGGCGGCGGCAACGGAATGCTGATGGCGGGCTCGCTGCTCGTCGTGCTCCCCGTGCTGGTCGTCTTCGCGGTCCTGCAGCGCCACTTCACCCAGGGCATCGCCACCGCCGGCATGAAGTAGCCCCCTCCGGTCCGCACAGTCCGCCCCGGCCCCCCACACACGCACGTAGAAAGACAGGCATCATCACCATGACGCTCACCCCTGCCCCGACGCGCACGCTCCCCTTCCCCGACGGGTTCCTGTGGGGCGCCTCGACCGCCGCCCACCAGATCGAGGGCAACAACGTCAACAGCGACTGGTGGCGCAAGGAGCACGACCCGGCGGCCGGGATCCAGGAGCCGAGCCTGGACGCCTGCGACAGCTACCACCGCTGGGAGCAGGACATGGACCTGCTCGCCGAACTCGGCTTCACCGACTACCGGTTCAGCGTCGAGTGGGCCCGCATCGAGCCCGCCCGCGGCTACTTCTCGCGCGCCGAGATAGCCCACTACCGCCGCATGGTGGAGGGCGCGATCGCCCGCGGTCTGCGCCCGAACGTCACGCTGCACCACTTCACGATCCCGCAGTGGTTCGAGGACCTGGGCGGCTTCACCGCCGAGGGCGCCGTCGAGCTGTTCGCGCGCTACGTCGAGGAGTGCGCGCCGATCATCGCCGACGGGGTCGAGCACGTCTGCACCATCAACGAGCCGAACATGATCGCCGTGATGGCCGGTCTCGCCAAGCGCGGTGACCAGGGCTTCCCGCCGGCCGGGCTGCCCTTCCCCGACGAGGAGACGACGCACGCCGTCATCGCCGCGCACCACGCCGCGGTGAAGGCGGTGCGCTCGATCAAGCCGGAGATCAAGGTCGGCTGGACCGTCGCCAACCAGGTCTACCAGGCCGAGCCGGGCGCCGAGGACGTCACCGCCGCCTACCGCCACCCCCGCGAGGACATCTTCATCGAGGCCGCGCGCGGCGACGACTGGATCGGCGTGCAGTCCTACACCCGCACCAAGATCGGCGCGGACGGCCCGATCCCGGCCCCGGCCGACGCCGAGCGCACGCTGACCTCGTGGGAGTACTACCCGGAGGCCGTCGGCCACGCGATCCGGCACACCGCCGAGCTGATCGGCCCGGACACCCCGATCGTCGTCACCGAGAACGGCATCGCCACCGGCGACGAGCAGCGCCGGATCGACTACTACGCGGGCGCGCTCGACGCGGTCGCGGCCTGCATCGAGGACGGCATCGACGTCCGCGGCTACCTCGCCTGGAGCGCGCTCGACAACTACGAGTGGGGCACCTACAAGGCGACGTTCGGTCTCATCGGCTGGGACGGCGAGACGTTCGCGCGCACGCCCAAGCCGGCCGCGCACTGGCTCGGCGGTCTGGGCCGCGAGCGGGCGCTGCCGCGCGTCTGACCGGCCCCCTTACCGGTGGGCGGCGGCTCGACCCCGCGTCGCCGCCGCTCACCCCGATCCGTCGCGGGCGGTCCAATCCCCCTGGGCCGCCCGCGACTCCCGGGACCGCGGCTTCTGACCCCCGCTGTCCCGGGGCCCGCGACACCTGACCTCGCGGGCCCACCGAGAGACGGGGGCCGGCGCGCACCTGACGAGTGCCGGCCCCCGCTCTCCCGCACCCTCACGAGCACCACGAACTTCCCTTCCACAGCTGCCCGTTCGGATCTCCCGGGAGAAGGACCTTCATGGATCGCCGTACGTTCCTCATGGCCGCCGGTGCCGGCGGCGCCGCGCTCACGCTGGGCGCCGCCCCGGCCGCGGGCGCCTCCGCCGCCGTCGACCCGGCGCTGCTGCGCACCTGGTTCCGTGCCACGTACCGCTCGATCGAGGCGATGACGACCGGCCTCGGGCTCGCCGCCGACAAGATCGACGTCAGTGGTGCGGGAGGCCCGGTCCCGTCCGTCCAGACCTCGCCGACCAACATCGGCTGCGGACTGTGGGCGACGGCCGCCGCGGGCGGGCTCGGAGTGATCACCCGGGGCGTGATGGAGCGCCGGCTCACGCGCACGGTCGCGGCCGTCGAGCGTCTGGAACGGGCGCACGGGTTCTGGTTCAACTGGTACGACGCGCACGACGGCAGCGTGCTGACGACCTGGCCGGCGACCGGCGAGACGGTCCGCCCGTTCCTGTCCTCGGTGGACAACGCCTGGCTGGTGACCGGCCTGCGCATCGCGGCGGACGCCGTCCCGGCGCTGCGCCCGCGCGTCGCGAAGCTGCTGGCGGGCGCCGACTGGTCGTACTACTACACGCCGTACGACCCGGCCGACCCCGTCGCGGGACCGGGTCAGCTGCGCGGCGGCTTCTGGCCCGACAGGCCCGGCAGGGGCGAGCCGACCGGCCACCACTACGGCGCCCTGAACACCGAGCCGCGGATGGCCAGTTACCTCGGCATCGCCGACGGCAGCCTGCCCGCCGACCACTACTGGCACCTCTTGCGCACCCTGCTGCCGGGCAGCGGGCAGGAGCAGGAGCCGGGCGGTTCCTACGTGGCCATGGACGGCATCCGCGTCTGGCAGGGCCACTACACCTACCGGGGCCGGGCGTTCGTACCGACCTGGGGCGGCTCGATGTTCGAGGCACTGATGGTGCCGCTGTTCGTGCCCGAGCCGGAGTGGTCACCGGGTTCCTGGGGCGTCACGCACGGCCGCTACGTCCGCGGCCAGATCGAGCACGGCCTTCAGGAGGCGGGATACGGCTACTGGGGGTTCTCCCCGGCGAACATCCCCCAGGGCGGCTACCGCGAGTACGGCGTGGACGCGCTCGGCATGCAGGAGGACGGCTACCACTCGCTCGGCGTGGTCACCCCGCACGCCTCCTTCCTGGCGCTGCCGTACGCCCGCCGGGAGGCCGTGGCGAACCTGAAGGCGCTGGCCGCGGACTTCGGCGCGTACGACGAGACGTACGGCTTCCGCGACTCGGTGGACGTCACGACCGGCCGGGTCAGCGACTTCGTGCTCGCGCTCGACCAGGGCATGATCGCCGCCGCGCTCGCCCAGCAGCTGCGGCCGGGGCTGCTGCAGCGCCCGTTCCGCACGGGCGGCTTCGCGGCGCGGGTGCGGCCGCTGCTGGCCAGGGAGCGGTTCTCGGTCTGAGCCGACGCGCCGGACCCCTCGAACGGGTGCCGCGACCGCGAGGGTGCTGTGGGGGCGCCCCCGGTCGCGGCACCTTCTTTACGGACATACGCTCCCAAACGTGACGCCCGCCGCTTCTGTGCGCCCGATAGCCGCGCGGACGGCCGCAGCCGTGCTGTTCACCCTGGCCTGGCTGCTGCTGCCCGCGCCTCCCGGCCACGCCGACGATCCGGTCACCCTGTCCCGCACCGGCCAGCTCACCGACAAGGTGAACGCCCTCGGGGACCGCAGGGACGCCGCCGCCGACGCGCTCACCGACCTCGACGACACGCGCGGCATCCAGCTCTACGTCACCTACGTACGGGACTTCTCCGGCCGCTCCGCGCGGGACTGGGCCGACGCCACCGCCGACAAGAACGGCCTCGGCCTCGACGACGTCCTGCTCGCCGTCGCCACCCACGACCGCCAGTACGCGTTCTCCGTCGACCAGGACTCCCGGCTCACCGACGCCCAGATCCAGGACATCGCGCGGACCGCCGTGGAACCGGCGCTGCGCCAGAACGACTGGGCGGGCGCCGCGGTCGGCGCGGCGAACGGCATCGGCGCCGCCGTCGCGGGCCGGCCCGTCCCCACCCCGACCGTCACGCCCGGTGCGGCCGACCCGGGCACGGGCGATTCCGGCGGCAGCGGCGCGGGCGACCTGGTGCTGCCGGTGATCGCCGTCGGCGGGGCCGGTGCCGTGGTCGCGTACGCGTACACCCGCCGCAAGCGGCGCGGGGGCGGCACGGGCCGCCCGTCCGGCGGCGGCGCGCAGGGCTGGGGGAAGGCGCCGCAGACCCCGCTGCCCGAGCTGGACAAGCAGGCCAGGCTGCTGCTGGTCGAGACCGACGACGCGGTGCGCACCAGCACCGAGGAGCTGGGCTTCGCCACCGCCCAGTTCGGCGAGGACGCGGTCGGGGAGTTCCAGGCGGCGCTCACGTCCGCGCAGACCGAGCTGACCGCCGCCTTCACGCTCCGCCAGCAGCTCGACGACGCCTTCCCCGAGGACGACGCGACGAAGCGGCGAATGCTGGAGGAGATCATCAGCCGGTGCACCGGGGCGGGCGACGCGCTCGACGCGCAGTCCGCGGACTTCGACCGGCTGCGCGCCCTCGAACAGAACGCGCCCGAGGCGCTCGCCCACGCCGAGCGGACCTTCCGCGAGCTGGCGGCGCGCACCACGCGCGCGCAGGAGACCATGACCACGCTCGGCGGCCGGTACGCGGCGGCCGCGCTCCAGACCGTCGAGGGCCATGTCGAGCAGGCCAAGGACCGGCTCGTGTTCGCCACCACCCAGCTCAACCAGGCACGCGGCTGCGTCGACGCGGGCGAGGCCGGCAAGGGCGCCGTCCATCTGCGGGCCGCCGAGGGCGCCGTCGACCAGGCCGCCACGTTCGTCACCGCGATCGACCGGCTGGCCGGTGAGCTGGCCGAGGCCGACGAGAAGCTGCCCGCCGCGCTCACCGAGTCCGACACCGACCTGGCGGACGCGCGCGGCCTCCTGGAGGGCACCGGGCAGGGCGTGTCCACCGCCGATCTGCGCGGCCGCATCGCCCGCGTCGAGTCGGTCGTGGGCCAGGTGCGCGCGGAGCTTGCGGCGGGCCCGTACGACCCGATCGACGCGCTGCGCCGGGTCGAGGAGGCCGACACGGCGCTGGACGAGGCGCTGGTGGCGGCGCGCGAGCGGGAGGCGGGCACCGCACGCGCCCGCTCCCTGCTCGGCCAGGCGCTGCTGGCCGCCCGCAGCAGTACGGGAGCGGCCGCGGACTTCATCACCACGCACCGCGGCGCCGTCGGCAGCGAGGCCCGCACCCGGCTCGCGGAGGCCGAACGGCGGCTCGCGAACGCGCAGGCCGGCGAAGGCGGTGGTGACGCGGCCGCGGCGCTCGCCGAGGCGCAGCAGGCCGACGCGCTGGCCCGGCAGGCGCAGTCGCTCGCCGAGCGGGACGTGCGCGCGTACGGCAATCCGTACGGGGGCGGGGGCAGCGGCGGGCGCGGCGGCAGCGGCATGGGCGGCGCGGTGCTCGGCGGGATCATCCTCGGCGGACTGCTGAACGGCGGGCGCGGCACGGGCGGGGGCATGGGCGGGGGCGGCATGGGCGGGTTCGGGGGTGGCGGGCGCGGCGGCGGGGGCGGGCCCGGCAGCTTCGGCGGAGGGGGGACGCGCGGCCGCCGGGGCGGCGGCGGGCGTTTCTGAACCTGTGCACCAACCCACCGGCTCACCCCCAGACGTTAAGGACATGACCATGACGAAGCAGACCATCCTCGGCCGGGTCGCGCAGCTCGCGAAGGCGAACATCAACGCGCTGCTCGACGGCGCCGAGGATCCGCAGAAGATGATCGACCAGCTGATCCGCGACTACACGAACAACATCGCGGAGGCCGAGGAGGCGGTGGCCACCACCATCGGCAATCTGCGGATGCTGGAGCAGGACCACAAGGAGGACGTGGACGCGGCCGCCGAGTGGGGCGGCAAGGCGCTCGCGGCCAGCAAGAAGGCGGACGAGCTGCGGGCGGCCGGTACCGCGGCGGAGGCCGACCGGTTCGACAACCTCGCGAAGGTGGCCCTCGGGCGGCAGTTGCAGTCCGAGAAGGAGGCGAAGGACGCCGAGCCGACGATCGCGGCGCAGACCGAGGTGGTCGGCAAGCTCAAGGCGGGGCTCGACCAGATGAAGACGAAGCTGACGGAACTGCAGTCCAGGCGCGACCAGCTGGTGGCCCGCGCGAAGACCGCGCAGGCGCAGAACCAGATGCTGGACGCGGCGAAGAACATCGACGTCCTCGACCCCACCAGCGAACTGGGCCGCTTCGAGGACAAGGTGCGGCGCGAGGAGGCGAAGGCGCTCGGCAAGCAGGAGCTGGCCGAGTCCTCCCTCGACGCGCAGTTCGAGCAGCTCGACTCGCTCGGCGACGCGGCCGAGATCGAGGCCCGGCTCGCGGCGCTGAAGAGCGGCTCCTAGGGCGTCCGCTCAGAAGAGACTGAGCAGAGCCTCCGTCGGGTCCACCAGGCCCGCCCCGCCGTCCGGCAGCGGGAGTTCGAACCAGACCGTCTTGCCGCGCGGGGTGCGCCGCGAGCCCCAGGCCGCGCTGAGCAGGCCGACGAGCTGGAGGCCGCGGCCGCCCTCGTCGGTGTCCCGGGCGCGCCGCCTGCGCGGCTGCACGAGACCGGCGTCCCACACCTCGCACACCAGTGAGCGGTCGAGCAGCAGCCGGAGCCTGATCTCGCCCTCCCCGTACCGCAGGGCGTTGGTGACCAGCTCGCTGACCAGCAACTCCGTGGTGTCGACGAGGGGTTCGAGGTCCCAGGCGAGCAGTTGTTCGCGCGTCAGCTCGCGGGCCCGGCCGACGGACTTGGGCTCGCGCGGCAGCCTCCAGTCGCCCACGTTGCCCGCCGGCAGGCCCTGGATGCGGGCCATCAGCAGGGCGATGTCGTCCTCGCCGTGGTGGGTGTCGAGGGTGTTGAGGACGTGGTCGCAGACGTCCTCCAGGGCCGGTGAGGGGTCGTCGAGGGCGGCCCGGAACGCGGACAGGCCCTCGTCGAGCGGGTGGTCGCGCGATTCGACCAGGCCGTCCGTGTAGAGCGCGAGCAGCCCGCCCTCCGGGAGTTCGACCTCCACCTCCTCGAAGGGTTCGCCGCCGACGCCGAGCGGCATGCCCGGCGGTACGTCGAGCATCAGCGCGCCCTCGCCCGGTTCCACCAGGACCGGCGGGAGGTGGCCGGCGTTGGCGAAGGTGCAGCGGCGGGTGACGGCGTCGTAGACCGCGTAGACGCAGGTGGCGAGGTAGACCTCGGAGAGGTCCTCGCCGCTCTGGTTCGCGGTGCGGGCGGCGCGGGTGGCCTGCTGGACGCCGCCGGGGGTGCCGAGGCCGCGGGCGATCTCGTCGAGGGCGCCGAGCACTTCTGCGGGTTCGAGGTCGAGCAGGGCCAGGGTCCGGACGGCGGTGCGCAGTTCGCCCATGGCGACGGCGGCGCGCAGGCCGCGGCCCATCACGTCGCCGACGACCAGCGCGGTGCGGTGGCCGGGGAGTTCGATGACGTCGAACCAGTCGCCGCCGACCTCGGTCGCCGCGTTGCCCGGCAGGTAGCGGCAGGCGATGTCGAGGCCGGACGCCTCGGGGTTGTCCGGCGGGAGCAGGGAGCGCTGCAGTATCAGCGCGCGCTCGTGCTCGCGGCGGTACAGCCGGGCGTTGTCGATACAGACCGCGGCGCGCGCGGCCAGCTCCATGGCGAGGGCCCGGTCCCGCTCGTTGAACGGCTCGCTGCCCTTGGTGCGGGAGAACTGCACGAGGCCGACGACGGTGTCGTGCGCGACCATCGGCACGGCGAGCGTCGACTGCACGAGGCCGCCGGGCTGCGCGGGCAGGGTCTGCGGGCGGGCGGTGCGCAGGGCGTCCGCGCAGGCGGAGTTGAACGCGAAGCGGTGCACCGCGCCGACGCTGACCGGCTCCTCGCCGCCCAGGTCGAGGAAGGGCAC
Organism: Streptomyces sp. NPDC001904; assembly: GCF_040297005.1. Lineage (NCBI taxonomy): Bacteria > Bacillati > Actinomycetota > Actinomycetes > Kitasatosporales > Streptomycetaceae > Streptomyces > Streptomyces sp. NPDC001904. The sequence continues at coordinate 108,986 of NZ_JBEOYI010000007.1, forward strand.
GTCGGCCACGGCGCTCGCGGCGGCGACCCGGCGCAGCTCGGCGCTGCCGTCGGCGAGCCGGTGGTTGGCCAGCGCCGTCTCGTCGCCCGAGAGCAGTCCCTGGTACAGGTCGACGGAGGCCAGGTCGCAGAAGCCCGGCACGACCACGTCGAGGAGTTCGCGGGACGTGGTCTCCAGGTCGAGGGAGTTGCCGATGCGGGCGCCCGCCTCGTTCAGGAGGGCCAGATTCCGCCGTGCGTGGGCGGCCTCGCGTGCGGCGGCGTGCCGCCGGGTGACGTCGGTGGCGAGTCCGGCGATGCCGATGGTCCGGCCCGAACCGGTGTGCACGCGGTAGAGGTTGATGGACCAGTGGCGGCGCTCGGCCGAGTCGGGGGCGGGGCCGACGAGCTGCATGTCGGTGACGGCGTCGCCGGTCTCCAGGACCCGGCGCAGCGCGCCCTGCACCCGGTCGGCCTCGTGGCGCGGCAGGTAGTCGTGGACGGTGCGGCCGCGGTGGTCGTCGACGTGACCGCCGAAGACCGAGGTGAACGTGCGGTTGGCCCGCTGCACCTTCAGGTCGGTGTCGAACAGCAGGAAGCCGAAAGGAGATTGACCGAAAATCGACTGCGAGGCGGCGAGGTCCGTCTCGATGCTCCGCAGGGTCTGGACGTCCACGACGACGCAGACCGCTCCACGCTCACCGGACTCGGTGGTCGACGGCATCACATAGACCTCGGCCGTACCGTGCTGCTCCCCGGCACCGCCCTGTCCCTCGCCGCGCGTGCGGAACGGCACGACGCCGGTCCACTCCCGCCCGTCCAGGATCTCGGTCATCTTGCGGCGGCCGCGGTCGCGCAGCTCGGGCGGGACGAACGCCTCGACGGGATCCTTGCCCACGGCCTCCTCGGCCGGGACGCCGAAGATCTGCGCGGCCCGCAGGCTCCACTGGTCGATCAGTCCGTCGGGGCCGATCGAGAACGAGGCGACCTTGATGTAGTCGTAGATCGACCCGGGCGGGCTCGTCTGCCAGATGTCGGCGATCGGCCCGATGTCGGCTTGCGCCCGCTCCGGCGAGGTCAGGCCCGCATCCGGAGTCGACGCCGCGTCCGGGGCGTCCTTGGACGCCCCGGCCTTCGCTGGTATCTCGCTCACGCGAACCGTCCCCTCCAGCTCACCGCGTCCGGCACCGGTCACCGGGGCGGCTGCCCGCAGTATCCAGCACTACGGAGCCGCACGACACGGTGTTCACGATCACACCACGGTCCCGACCCTTTTTGGCCCGTCGGGACCGACTGTTTCCGTACCCAGAGTGCAGGTGCGTCCACACACCGCGTTCTCCACTCGAGTTCCACATTCCCGTCTCTTAACCAGGTGCGACCTACTTAACCGGGACGGGTGTGCCCGCGCGGTTTCAGCCGGGCAGCGGAAGCTCGAACCACACGGTCTTGCCGCCGGTGGCCGTGCCGCCCGGTCTGGTGCCCCAGCGCCGGGAGGCGCCGGCCACCAGTTGCAGGCCCCTGCCGCCCTCGTCGTCGGGGGTGGCCGTACGGGCCCGGGGCGGGTCGGGGAGCGGGTCGGAGACCTCGACGAGCAGCGCGCCCGCCCGGCCCTCCGGGCGGACCAGGCGGACTCCGATGGGGCCCGACGCATGGCGCAGGGAGTTGGTGACCAGCTCGCTGACCAGCAGGATCGTGATGTCGCTCAGCTCGTCCAGGTCCCAGGCGGCGAGTTGCCCACGGACCGCTGCGCGGGCTTTCCGGACGGCCATGGGGTCGGCGGGGAAGGCCCACTCGGCGACGTCGCCCTGGGTGTGGAGCACACCGATCACTTCCCTGACCCGCGAGGAGTTCTGCCCGATTGCATGGGGTTAATCGGGATATACCCGGACGGGTGGGGTGTTATCGCTGGGGATGGGCCGGGGTGGCACGTACGGCGTAGGGCTCCGCCGGGGTGCGGGTGCCTCGGTGGACGGCCGCACTTGTCGGGCTGTCGTTCGCCTGCGGGCCGGTGGGGGCTGGTCGCGCAGTTCCCCGCGCCCCTGAGGCAGGCGCCTCGCGCCGCCTCCCCTGAGGCTGCGGCTCCGCCGCGCCTCTCTTGATGAGATGGCGCACGAAGTGCGCATCTCAGGGGCGCGGGGAACTGCGCGAGAAGCGGCCACCGGGCTGCGGATCTAGTCCCCCGTAAGAGATTTCACCGCCGGAACATCCTGGTCCAGCCAGTTCACGGACCAGATGTCGGCCGGAGCGAGCCAGCGGAGCTCATCGTGGTCCTGGAGCGGCGCGGGGACTCCCGAGTCGAGAGAGCAGCGCCAGACCCGGAGAACGTAGCCGGGCTTCAGCGGCCACTCCCCCGGCACCCTGGAGACGGGACTGGCCCCGACACCCAGTTCCTCCCGGAGTTCACGGACCAGCGCCCGCTCCGGAACCTCCCCCGGCTCGACCTTCCCACCGGGCAACTCCCAGCGCCCGGCAAGCTCCGGAGGCGCACTGCGCCGCGCGGCGAGCACCCGGCCGTCGGTGTCGTACAGGGCGGCGGCGACCACCACCACGACGGCCGGTTCGATCTGATCAGTCATGCGGCGGAGCCTACGGCCCCGTCAGCGCACTGATCCGTTCCGCACCGAGGTGGTGTTCTCCGCCAGGCGCTCGACCCAGTAGAGCTGTTTGTGCCCGTGGGCGTCGAGGCTGTCGGCGATGCGCTGGGCCTCCGCCCTGGTCGCGTAGCGGCCCACGCGATAGCGGTTGCCATTGTCGTCCTGGCGTATGACGAGCCACGGAAGTGTCGTCGTGCCGTCGTTCATCGTGCGCCGCCCCTCCCTGATCGGCCCGACCCCGGCTCGCATCGTGCTCCACCCCCCAAGCGTCCTGAGGAAACCACAATCCGCATATGCCCGAGCCTACGCCTGACCTTCACAGAGCGGATACGTGTTGGCACAAAGAGATACGCAACAAGCCATTGCTGACAGGCGCCAAGGGGGCGCATTTGCATAAATGCGCCCCCTGAGTCCCACCCGTACCGTTCAGCCCCTGCGCACCGTGGGCATCGGCATCAGAACGGGCTCTCCTGTCGGCTTCTTCGTGCACACGTCACCGCACTCCGCGTCCAGCGAGCAGCACAGCGAGCAGATGGGCCCCGCCTGCACCGGGCAGTCGGCGATGTCGGGGAGTTCGTAGGCCGTCTCGCAGACGCCACAGGTGTGGGTGGCGGTGATGTCGGTGCCCTCGGCGAGCACGACGTCCGGACCGTTCACCGGGTTCGGACGGGCCAGGTAGTACTTGCCCTTCGTGGCCCAGGCGATCGTCGGGCACAGGACCAGGGCGAGGCCGGCGGCGATGAAGGTGGAGAAGGCCTCCGCGTACTCCCCGAAGAGCCCGAAGAAGGCCAGGATGGAGACGGTCGAGGCGATCACCATCGAGCCGAAGCCCGCGGGGTTCACGGCGTAGAGGTAGGCCCGCTTGAACTCGATGTACTTGGGGCTCCAGCCCACCCGCTTGTTGATGACGAGGTCGGCGGCGACGGCCGCGATCCAGGCGATGCCCACGTTCGAGTAGAAGCCGAGCAGCTTGTTCAGCGCGGCGAACATGTTCATCTCCATCAGCGTCAGCGCGATGGCGAGGTTGAGGAAGATGTACCAGACGCGGCCGGGGTGCCGGTGGGTGACGCGGGAGAAGAAGTTCGACCAGGACAGGGAGCCGCTGTAGGCGTTCGTGACGTTGATCTTGATCTGGGAGACGATCACGAACAGCGCGGCGGCGGGCAGTGCGACCGAGCCGAGCCACGGCTTCAACGCCTCGATCTGCGGGGCGATCGGTTCGAGCACGTGCGTCTTGCCGACGGCTTCGAGGGCCACGAAGGCGAGCAGCGCGCCGCCGATCTGCTTCGCGGCGCCGATGATCACCCAGCCGGGTCCCGCCGCCAGGACGGCGAGGTTCCAGCGCCGGCGGTTCTGCTCGGTCTTGGCCGGCATGAAGCGCAGGTAGTCGGCCTGTTCGCCGATCTGGGCGATGAGGGAGAGCGCGACGCCGGTGCCGAGCCCGAAGCCGAGCCAGGAGAAGCCGCTGCCCGCGCCCTCGGTGCCGCCGAAGTGGGTGAAGTCGCCGAACGAGCCCGGGGAGTGGAAGGCGAGGATCACGAAGGGCAGCACCAGGCCGATCAGCCAGACCGGCTGGGTCCAGGCCTGCACCTTGGCGAGCGCGCCCATGCCGCGGAAGACGATCGGGATGACGATGAGCGTCGTCAGCAGATAGCCGACGGGCAGCGGCAGGCCGGCCACCTCGTGCATCGCCTGCGCCATGATCGAGCCTTCGAGCGCGAAGAAGATGAAGGTGAACGAGGCGTAGATCAGGGACGTGAGCGTCGAGCCGAAGTAGCCGAACCCGGCGCCGCGCGTGATCAGGTCCATGTCCAGGCCGTACTTGGCGCAGGCCCGGGCGATCGGGATGCCGGTCAGGAAGATGATCGTCGCCGCGCACAGGATCGATGCGAAACCGCTGGTGAATCCGTAGGTGAAGACGATCGACGCGCCGATCGCGAAGTCGGCGAGATAGGCGATGCCGCCGAGAGCGGTGGACGCGACCATGGTCGGCGACCAGCGCCGGTAGGAGTGCGGGGCATAGCGCAGCGAGAAGTCCTCGCGGGACTCGTCGGCCGCCAGCTTGGCGTAACTGCGCCGGGGCGCCTGCCGGTTCGGCGGCTGGGGCGGCGCCGGTTCGGCGGTGGGCAGTGCGGTCTCGGTCATGGTCGGCTTCCCGTTCGTCCGTCAGTCAGCGGGGCCTGGCCGTAGCGGTCGGTAGCGGTATACCGGTACGGCGGGTACGCAGAAGGACGGTAGGAGCCGTGCATGACAAGTCTGGGCAGCGGCGGATTGCCTGGCGGTTACGGGAGTTGGGGTTCGGTTAACTCCGGATATCACGGCCCGGACGACGCGTCCGGCCAGCGGACGGGGGCGACGGGCGCCGGTGCGGGGTCATTTGACCGGCAGGTGGTAGGCGATCCGGTAGCGGTCCGCGGGGACCACGATGTCGGCCGTCTCGACCGGCCGGCCCGAGGCGAAGAAGGTGCGGTGGATGACGATGACGACATGACCCGGCACGCCGCCGAGCGCGCTCAGCTCCTCGGCGAGGCCGGGGCGGGCGGCCACTTCCTCCGTCACGTTGTCCACGATCACGTCGATCGCCGCCATGCGCTCGACCACGCCGCAGCCGCCGAGCGGGCCCTCCTCCGGCAGCATCACCGGGGTGCGGCCGGTGACCGCGAGGGGCTCCCACGAGGTGGCGAGCATCACCGCCTCGCCCGCGTCCCGGTACACGTACGCCGTGCGCATCACCCGGTCGCCGGGGCGGATCGCGAGCCGCTCCGCGAGGGGGGCGTCGGCCTCGGCCTGCTCGCTGCGCGACTCCCAGGTGCCGCGCGCCGAGGGGTCGGACTGCTCCTGGCGGAACGGGGTGGAGCCGCTGCCCGTGCGGTACCCGGAGCGGGCGACGCGGCGCGGCACCGGTCGCTCGCGCACATAGGTGCCCGAACCCGAGCGGCCCTCGACCAAGCCCTCCGCCATCAGGACCTTGCGGGCCTCCAGGGCGACCGTGTCCGAAACCCCGTACTCCTCGCGGATCTTGGCCTGGGAAGGGAGACGGGTGTGCGGCGGAAGCGAGCCGTTGGCGATCTTCTCGCGGAGATCACCCGCGACGCGCAGGTACGCCGGCTGCTCACCGAATGACACTGATTGTTCCCCTCGTTCCCCGCGGATCCCCTGACGGTCTCCCCCGACCGCCGTCCGCGGAACCCCCATCACATTGACAGACAGCGACAGCCTGGCAACCGTGGGTTGGAGCGTGCAAGCAAAGGCCAAGGAATCACTCGATGTGATGACTTACAGGCGCGCAGGGCTTTACGCAGGGACTTTCTCCAGGTACTGAGTCATTCACACATCGGCGCCCGAGTCGGCCGTGCGTACGGTTCAGGAGCCGACGGACTGCCTACGCTCTTCTCATGACCGCGCTGCCCGACTGTTACTGCCCGCTGGACGGCACCCGCGTCCCGTCCGGATCCCTCACCTGGTGCTGCCCCGCCTGCGGCGGACCGCTCGACCTCGACTACGCGCCGACGCCCGCCTCGCTCAAGTCCCTGAGCGGGCGCACCGGCTCCCTGTGGCGCTACGCCGAGTGCCTGCCGCTGCCGACGCCGGACTGCACCCTCGGGGAGGGGCGCACGCCGCTCGTGCCGCTCACCGACGGGGTCTCGGCGAAGCTGGACTTCCTGATGCCGACGCTGTCGTTCAAGGACCGCGGCGCCGTCATGCTGGCCGCGCTGGCCGCGCGGCTCGGGCCCGAGCGGGTGATCGCCGACAGCAGTGGCAACGCGGGCACGGCGATCGCCGCGTACTGCGCCCGCGCCCGGCTCCCCTGCACCGTCTACGTCCCCCGGGGCACGTCCCCGAAGAAGCTGGAGCAGATCGGCGCGCACGGTGCCCGGCTGCTCGTGGTCGACGGGGACCGGGAGGCGACCGCGCGGGCGGCTCGGGCCGCCGCGGACGAGGACGGGGTGTTCTACGCCAGCCACGTCCACAACCCGTACTTCCTGCACGGCACGAAGACGTACGTCCACGAGCTGTGGGAGGACCTGGGCGGGCGGCTGCCCGACGTGCTCGTGGTGCCCGTCGGCAACGGCACGCTGCTGCTCGGCGCCGCGCTCGCCGTCGCCGAGCTGCACACCACCGGGCTCATCGACCGGCGGCCCGCGCTGCACGCGGTGCAGGCCGCCGCCGTGGCGCCGCTGGCCGAGGCGTGGCGGGCCGGGGCCGAGGATCTGGTGGGGGTCACGCCGATGGCGCCCACCTTCGCCGAGGGGATCGCCATCACGCGGCCGCCGCGGGCCCGGCAGATTCTCCGTGCGGTACGGGAATCAGGGGGCGCCTTCCACACGGTGACGGAGGATCAGCTCCGGCACGCCCAGCTGGACCTGGCCTCGCGGGGCCTGTACGTCGAGTCCACCGGCGTCGCCTGCTGGGCCGCGACCCGCGACGACGGCCCCCTGGGCGCCGCCCTGAACACCCGTACCGCGGTGGTCCCCCTCTGCGGAGCGGGCCTGAAAACGGGCCTGGCCACCTGACCGCAGGAAGAGGCACGCGAAGCGCCTGCCTCAGGGGCGCGGGGAACTGCGCGAGAAGCCCCACCGGGCCGCGGGTGGCAACGAAACCCCGTGGGGCAGACGCGGATCTTTCAGGGGCGCGGGGAACTGCGCGACCAGCCCCCACCGGGCCGCGGACGAACGGACAACCCAGGGGCGCGGGGAACTGCGCGAGAAACCACGACGAGCCCGCACCCGAACCGCCTAAACCCCGGCGCGCATGCCACACCCGAAACCCCCCACCCCGCACGCTCGACCCGTGACCACCGCACGCCGCAGACTCCTCGCCGCCGCCCTCCCCCTCACCCTCGCCCTGACGACAGCCGCCTTCCTGCCACCCGCCACCGCGCCCACCACGGCCCCCGCCACCCCCTCCTGCGCGGCCCCCGGCTGGACCCTGACCACCCGTACCGCCGACCCGGGCAACCCCTACACGGCGTACACCGGCAACGGCTACCTCGGTGTCCGGGACCCTTCGGCCGGTACCGGCTACGCCCACGGCACCCCCGCGGAGAAGACCGGCTGGCCGCTCTACACCCCGCGCTACGACGGCGCCTTCGTCTCCGGCCTCTACGCGCGCGGCCCGAAGAACACCGCCCACCGCCAGGCCCTCGCCGCGCTCCCGAACTGGACCGCCCTGGAGGTGACCGCGCGCGGCGAGACGTACGGACCGGGCAGCCGCACCACGGACTACCGGCAGCGTCTCGACCTGCGCTGCGGCACGGTCGTCACCTCGCTCACCTGGATCCACCGGGACGGCCGCCGCACCGGCCTCTCCTACGAGGTGCTGGCCGACCGGGCCCACGCCCACGTCGGCGCCGTCCGCCTGCGCATCACCCCGCACTGGTCGGGCAGGGTCACCGTGACCGACCGCGTCGACGGCCGCGGCGCCCGCCGGCTGACGGCGACCGGCAGCGGCCCGGCGGGCAAGCGCACGGTCGCCGTCGGTTTCCGCACCGACGGCACCGGGACGGCCGGCACGGTGGCCTCGACCCTGCGCTCCCCCGGCCGCACCCACGAGCCCCGCCGCTCGGACGGCCTGAGCGGCAGCACGTCGGCGGAGTTCGACGCCGTTCCGGGGACGCGCTACGACGTCGCGAAGTACGTCGGCGTGGACACCTCGCTCACCTCGCGCACCCCGCACACCTCCGCGGTGCGCGCCTCGCAGCGCGCGGCGGCCGCGGGCTGGGAGTACCTGAAGAGCGAACACACCCGTGCCTGGCGGGCGTTGTGGTCGTCCGACATCGAGGTGAAGGACGCCCCGGATCTCCAGGCGCAGGTGCGCGCCGCCCAGTACGGACTGCTCGCGTCCGTCCGGGCGGGCGCCCGCGACAGCATCCCGCCGTCCGGCCTGAGCAGCGACAACTACGCGGGCATGGTGTTCTGGGACGCCGAGACCTGGATGTTCCCCTCGCTCCTGGCCACCCGCCCGGAGCTGGCCGAGCCGGTCCTCGCGTACCGCTACCGCACCCGGGCGGCGGCCGCCGACAACGCCCTGAAGACGTCGGTGAAGGGACTCATGTATCCCTGGACCAGTGCGAGTTCGGGCTCCCTGTGGAAGGAGTGCCAGAGCTGGTACCCGCCGCACTGCGTCATCCAGAACCACCTCCAGGGCGACATCGCGCTCGCCGTCTGGCAGTACTACCAGGCCACCGGTGACCGCGACTGGCTGCGCGAGCAGGGCTGGCCGCTGCTCAACGGGCTCGCCACGTACTGGAGTTCACGCGTGACGGCGAACAAGGCCGACGGCTCCTACTCCATCAAGAACGTGGCGGGGCCGGACGAGTACAGCAACGGCGTCGACGACGGTGTCTACACCAACGCGGTCGCCGCGACCTCCCTGCGCGCCGCCGTCAAGGCCGCCCGGCTCGTCGGCGAGCGCCCCGGCGCCGACTGGACGACGATCGCCGACCGGCTGCGGATCCCGTACGACGCCCGCCGCAAGGTCTTTCTCCAGTACGCCGGTTACGACCCCGCGCACGCGAGCGACATCAAGCAGGCGGACGCCGTGCTGCTGCTGTATCCGCTGGACTGGCGGCCGATGCCGAAGGGCGCCGCGGCCGCGACGCTCGACCACTACGCGGCCCACACCGACCGGGGCGGCCCCGCGATGACCGACTCGGTGCACGCGGCCGCCGCGGCGGCGATCGGCGAGCCGGGCTGTGCGACGTACACGTTCCTGGAGCGGGCCTCGCGGCCGTTCTTCCGGGCGCCCTTCGGTACGTTCTCGGAGGCGCGCGGCGACAAGGCGGGCGGGGACGACGCGCTCGCCGGCGCGCCCGCCCAGGACTTCCTGACCGGCAAGGGCGGCTTCCTCCAGGTCTTCACGCACGGCCTGACCGGGCTGCGGCTGGAGGACGGCGCGGCCGTGCGGCTCGACCCGATGCTGCCGCCGCAGCTGGCGAAGGGCGTCACGGTCAGGGGGCTGCACTGGCGGGGCCGTACGTACGACATCGCGCTCGGCGCCCGCCGCACCACCGTGCGGCTCACCTCCGGCAGCCCCTTCGCCGTGGACACCCCGGGCGGCCGCCGGACGGTCACGGCCGAGGGGCTCACCCTCCCCACCCGCCGCCCCGACCTCACCCCGACCCCGGACCTGGCCCGCTGCCGCCCGGCGCGGGCGACGTCCGAGGACCCGGGCCAGTACGCGGGCGCCGCCGTCGACGGCAACCCGGCGACGACCTGGCTGCCCACCCGGCCGGGCGCGACCCTCACCGTCGACCTGGGCGGCCGGCGGACGCTGCGGGAGGTCACCGTGGCCGGGACCCGCGCGTACCGGGCGGAGGTGTCGGCGGACGGGCGGCGCTGGGTGCCGTTCGACGCGGGCACACGGGGACGGTTCGTGCGGGTGACGCAGACGGGCCGATCGCCGGTCGCGGTGGGCGAGTTGACCGTGCGCTGAGGATCGTCGACCGTACGCTGAAGGTCATGGCCGGGCCACGCCCCGGCCCCGGGCCTCAGCCCGGTCGAGCCGCCACCGACCTGCCGGCCTGGTCCCGTTCCGGCTCCGGGCCCCGGCTCCGGCCGGCCCTCCGGTCCCCCACCAGGACCTGCGCCACCACGGTCACCAGCACGTTCACCCCGAGCGCGATCAACCCCGTATCCACCGTGCCGACATCCACGCCCCCGCCGAACGTCAGCCAGCTCAGCACCGCCACCCCGGTCACGATCCCGAGCAGCGCGGGCACCGCGCCCAGGCGGACCCGCTTCGCCAGGCCCATCACGATCGCCGGGGCGAGCTGGGTGAGGCCGCCGTAGGTGAGCAGGAGCATGTCGGCGAGGAGGCCGGGGCGGAGCAGGCCGAGCACGAGGGCCAGGGCCGCCGCGGCCACCACGCACACGTGGTTCGTGCGGAGTTGGGCCCGGGCGGAGCGGGCGGGGAGCAGGTTGCGGGACAGCAGGCTGGAGATGCCCACGACGATCGCGGCGGACGGCACCATCGCCGCCGAGGCCGCCGCGACCGCGACGAGGCCGACCAGCCAGCCGGGCAGCGTCTGCCCGGCGAGAGTGAGGGCGACGGAGTTGGGGGCCGCGTCCTTCGACAGCAGCAGGACGCCCGCGAAGCCGACGATCACCGGGATGCCGAGGGCGATCTGGTAGAGCGGCAGCCAGACCGCGTTCGAGCGCAGGGCGCGCCCGCTGCCCGCGGCGAGCACCGGCGGCCACAGGTGCGCCATCGTGCCGAGCCCGCCGCCGATCGAGGAGATGATGACCGCGGTGACGAAGAACGTTCCGTCGTAACCGGGTTGATCGAGCGTCAGTAGATCCGGGCGGGCGTCGCGGAGGGTGGCGAAGGTGCCCTGGATGCCGCCGTGCAAGGACACCGCGACCCCCACCACCAGCACCACGAGTCCGACGATCATCAGCGCGTCCTTGAGGTACGCGACGCGCGCGATGCCGCGGATGCCGGACCACAGGACGAAGCCCACGGTGAGGACCGTGGCGAGCACCATGCTCCAGTTGCCGCCCGCGCGGCTTCCGGTGGCGAGCTGCACGATCATGCCGAGGCCGGTGATCTGGAGCTGCAGGTACGGCAGCAGGAACACCGCGCCGACGACGGCGACGACCTTGCCGAGCAGCGGGCTGCGGTAGCGGTCGACGAAGAAGTCCGCCTGCGTCAAATAGCCTCCCCGCAGACCGAGTTCGCGCATGCGCGGGGCGGTGAAGTACTGCAGGACGAAGCTGATGGCGAGGTAGCACAGGGCGTACGACGCGGCGGCTCCGGCGCCGAACGCGAGCCCCGCGAGGCCGAGGAAGCTGAACGTCGTGAACGACTCACCGGCTTGCAGGAACCACGTCGTGAAGGTGGAGAAGCGGCGCTTGCCGACGGTCCACTCCCCCAGCTCCTTGCTGGGGGCGCGGCGGCCGCTGACGCCGACCAGTGCGATGGCGACGATGCCGAGGACCGTGATGACCATGGTGGCGTTCATACGGGTTCCCCGCTCTCGTCGTCGTCGGCCGCCGGGGCGAACCGGTCCACGAGGGCGAGCGCCGCCGTGGTGCCGGCCGTCCAGATCAGGCACCAGCACAGGACGGAGGGGATGCCGAGCCACAGGTGCGGTCCGTTGACGAACGGCAGGTACGGCGTACTGAGGAAGGCCAGGACGGGCACGGCCGCCCAGAGCGCGTGCGGTGATCTCATCGGGGCTCCAGCTGAGGGGAGTTGAGCACCTACGGGAGGGTGGGCGCGTGCCGCCCGTGTCCGGTGGCGGCCTCGTGGGCGGCGCCGACCTCCAGGACGAGGCGTTCGGCACGCGGCGGGCCCACGATCTGCAGGCCCACGGGAAGCCCGGCCGGGGTGAATCCGGCGGGGACGGAGAGGGCGGGTGCGCCCAGGGCGGAGAGGAAGTACGCGGAGCGCATCCAGTCGAGGTACGTGTGCTGCGGCTGCCCGTCGATGACGCCGGGGTACTCCGACTCGACCGGGAACGGGGCGACTTGGCTGACCGGCGCGATCAGCACGTCGTACCGCTCGAAGAAGGCGACGGCGGCGAGATGGAGCCGGGTGAGTTCGCCGCGGGCCCGGGCCAGCTCGGCACCGGTGAGCTTCAGGCCCTCCTCGATGTTCCACACCAGGCTGGGCTTGAGGGCGTCGCGGTGGGCGTCGAGGAGCGGGCCGAACCCCTGCTGGAAGGCGTGCGCGCGCAGGGTGCGGAAGGCGTGCTCGGCGGCGTCGAGGTCCGGGCAGTCCTCGCTGACGCGGCACCCCAGGCCCTCGAGGACGGCGGCCTGCCGGTCGACGACGGCGCGCACCTCGGGGTCGACGGGGACGCGGCCGCCGAGATCGGGCGCGTACGCGACCCGCAGGCCCGTGAGGTCGCGGGTCAGGGAGGTTCGGTACGAGGCCGGGTCCGGGACCTCCAGGGAGAGCGGGCTGCGCGGATCGGGTCCGGCCATGACCGACAGCAGCAGCGCGGTGTCTGCGACGGTGCGGCCCATCGGCCCGGCGACGGCCAGGGTCTCCCAGACGTCGCCGGAGGGCAGCGCCGGTACGCGGCCGGGGGTGGGGCGCAGCCCGACGACGTTGCAGAAGGAGGCCGGGTTGCGCAGGGAGCCGCCCATGTCGCTGCCGTCGGCGATCGGGGTCAGCCGGGCGGCGAGGGCGGCCGCGGCGCCGCCGCTGCTGCCGCCGGCCGAGCGCGTGGTGTCGTACGGGTTGCGGGTCGCGCCGAAGACGGTGTTGAAGGTGTGCGAACCGGCGGCGAACTCCGGCACGTTGGTCTTGCCGATGCGGATGGCGCCCGCCGACTCGATCCGCCGGACGAGGAGTTCGTCCTCGTCGGGGACGTGGTCGGCGAAGAGGGGCGAGCCGTGCGTGGTGCGCATGCCCCGGGTGAGATGGGTGTCCTTGAAGGCGATGGGCAGCCCGTGCAGCGGCCCCAACTCGGCTCCGGACGCGGCCTTTTCGTCCGCCTGTGCGGCGGCCCGCATCGCGCCCTCGGCGTCGAGCGTGACGATGGCGTTGATCGCCGGGTTCACCCGCGCGACGCGGTCGAGGTGCGCGGCGACGACTTCTCGCGCGGACAGCTCGCGGCGACGGATCCGGGCGGCGAGGTCGACGGCGTCGAGCGCGCAGAGCGCGTCGGCTTCGGCGGGGCTCAGGGGCATGGCGGTCCTCGTGCGGGAGGCGACGGTGTGCGCCCCCACACTGCGGTCAACTGATCGTTTCAGTCAACAGTTCTGCGTGCATGAACTTTTCAGACGTCCGACTTATCTCACTGAAACTTATGGTCACGCATCGGCAACAGGGAGCGGGGAGACTCCACGGGCCGGCACCCCGCTGCGCTTCCACGCCTCCACCACCAGATGGGACTGCACGGCCTCGGCGCGCCGCACCCACGCCGACTCGGTGAGGAACGCGTACAGGGCCTGCTTCGACGGCTGCGTGACGTCGACCAGGATCTGGTGCTCGCCCATCACCACGGCCGCGTACCGCACCAGCGGCGACTCGACGAGCAGCCGCCCCACCTCCTCGACCTCGTCGGGCCGGGTCCTGATCCACAGCAGCGCCTCGACCGGCAGCCCGAGCAGGGCGGGCTCCACGGCCGCCCGGATGCTGACGACCCCCTGCCGGGTCAGCGACTCCACGCGGCGCCGCGCCGTCGCCACCGACACCCCGGCCACGGCGGCGAGTTCGTCGTGCGTGCGACGGCCGTCCTCGGCGAGCGCGCGCAGGATGGCGCGCTCGTCCGGCGCGAGCTCCACTTCCGGCGCCCCGATGCCGTCCACCGGCCGCGCCGTCTCCCCGGTGAGCGCGGCGGCCTCGTCGTCGCCGAGGATGCCCGGCGACCACTCGTGCACGGTGCGGAAGTAGCGCAGCACCGGGGAGACCTGCTGTGCGACGAGCCCCGGCAGCGCAGGCACCTCGTCCAGCGAGAGCCGCGCCAGCTCGTCCGGCTGACACTGGAGTTCGGCCACGCAGTCGGTGGCGCCCGCGAGCACGTACGAGAAGATGGCGTCGTCCCTGCGGGCGGCGGCGACGGCGGTCTCGCGGACGGCGCCGGGCCGGCAGTTCATGCGCAGGATCACCGTCTCGCCCCGCACCACGAGCCCGCGCACCGCCACGGCCCCGCTCTCCAGAAGCCGCAGCCCGCGCCGCGCGACCTTCCGCTCGGGCTCCCCCAGCGCGCTGGCGATCCGCCGCCAGGAGGCACGGCCGTCGATCTGGAGGGCGGCGACGATCCGCCGGTCGAGGACGTCCAGCGGGCCGGTCGCGGCGGCCGAATTCGGTTCAGAGGTCACCGGACGACCCTAATCATCCCGGCGGTTCCCCGGTCTCCCGGCTGGACACGGAGGGCCCGGCTCGAAAGAGCCGGGCCCGTCGTGACCTGCGTGCTGCCGCTGGATGTCAGACGTTGAAGCGGAACTCCACCACGTCCCCGTCCTGCATCACATAGTCCTTGCCCTCCATGCGTGCCTTGCCCGCGGAGCGTGCGTCGGCGACCGAGCCCGTCTCGACCAGGTCGTCGAAGGAGATGACCTCGGCCTTGATGAAGCCCTTCTGGAAGTCCGTGTGGATGACGCCGGCCGCCTCGGGGGCCGTGGCGCCCTTCTTGATCGTCCAGGCGCGGGATTCCTTGGGGCCGGCCGTCAGGTAGGTCTGGAGGCCCAGGGTGTCGAAGCCGACGCGGGCCAGGGTGGCGAGGCCGGGCTCCTCGGCGCCGACGGACTCCAGGAGCTCCATGGCGTCCTCCTCGTCGAGCTCGGCGAGGTCCTGCTCCAGCTTGGCGTTGAGGAAGATCGCCTCGGCGGGGGCGACCAGGGCGCTCTGCTCGGCCTTGAAGGCGTCGTCCGTCAGCTCGTCCTCGTCGACGTTGAAGACGTAGAGGAAGGGCTTGGTCGTCAGGAGGTGGAGGTCGTGGAGGAGCTCCTCCTTGCCGGAGCCCTGGGCGATCCCGGCCGAGAAGAGCGTGTCGCCCTTCTCCAGGATCTCCTTGGCCTCCTCGACGGCCTTCACCTTCGGGGCGACGTCCTTCTTGATGCGCGACTCCTTCTGGAGGCGCGGGAGGACCTTCTCGATGGTCTGGAGGTCGGCGAGGATCAGCTCGGTGTTGATCGTCTCGATGTCGTCCTTGGGCGAGACCTTGCCGTCGACGTGCACGACGTTCTCGTCCTTGAAGGCGCGGATGACCTGGCAGATCGCGTCCGACTCGCGGATGTTCGCCAGGAACTTGTTGCCCAGGCCCTCGCCCTCGGAGGCGCCGCGCACGATGCCCGCGATGTCGACGAAGTCGACCGTGGCCGGGAGGACCTTCTGGGAGCTGAAGATCTCCGCCAGCTTCGTGAGGCGGGTGTCGGGGACGCCCACCACGCCGACGTTGGGCTCGATCGTGGCGAACGGGTAGTTGGCCGCGAGCACGTCGTTCTTGGTCAGGGCATTGAACAGGGTCGACTTGCCGACATTGGGCAGACCGACGATTCCGATCGTGAGCGACACGTTGCGACTTCCCGTACAGGAGGAGAGGTGTGGGCGATCCACCAGTCTACGGCCTCGCCGCCCCCGACCCGGCGACGCATCGAACACCCGAACCAACAACGGTCAAGCTTGAACTAAGGGCGTGTCCCGCGGCGTATTGCGCACATAAGCCCACCTATGTTGGGCCTGTGGAGCAACACAGGACGCGTCCCCCGCAATCCCGGCCCCGCCGCGGCCGGGCCCCGCTGCCCCCGCAGGCGCAGGGCGAGCCCGGTGACGGGCGTGCCGTGGCGCCGTCCGGCGAGTCCGCCACCGTATACCGCGCCGGTGGCGGCGAGGGCCGTCGGCTGCCGCCGCTGGTGCGCGCGCTCCGCAGATTCCCGAACCCGCGGCTGACGGGCCTGGGCAGCGGGCTGTTCGCCGCCGCGTCGATGCTGGTGCTCGGATTCCTCGACGGACTGCTGTTCGGCGGCGCCGTGGCCGTGTACGGCGTGTTCTTCGTGCTGGTCAGCGGGCTCACCGCGGGCTGGGTGCGCAAGGTGGACCTGGTGACGGCCCCGGTCGCGGTGCCGATCGCGTTCGCCCTCGGCGCCTTCTTCGTCGGCGACGGCGGTGACGGGCTCAGCGGGCACCTCGCGGGCCTGGTGACCACGCTGGCGACGAGCGCGGGCTGGCTGTACGGCGGCACCCTCGTCGCCGGCCTGGTCGTCGCCGTACGGAAGGTACGGCTGATGGCTCGCAAGGCCGCGGCTCAGCGGCGGGCCGGGCAGCAGGACCACCCGGAGCAGCCGCAGCAGCGGAAGGCGCCCAAGCCGCGACGCGCCTAGCTCAGGCCTCGCGCGCCGCCATCGCCGCGCCCACGATCCCCGCGTTGTTCTGCAGCTGGGCCGGTACGATCTCTGCCTTGACGCCCTCGATCAGCGGCACGAACTTGTCGGCCTTGCGGCTGATGCCGCCGCCGATGATGAACAGCTCGGGCGAGAACAGCATCTCCACGTGCTTCAGGTACTTGGTGACGCGTCTCGCCCAGTGCTCCCAGCTCAGGTCCTCGTCCTCGCGGGCCTTGGTGGAGGCCCGCTTCTCGGCGTCGTGACCGTGCAGCTCCAGGTGGCCGAGCTCGGTGTTGGGCACCAGGGTGCCGTCGGTGAAGAGCGCGCTGCCGATGCCCGTACCGAGGGTGAGCAGCAGCACCGTGCCCGTGCGGCCGCGGCCGGCGCCGAAGTGCATCTCGGCGACACCGGCGGCGTCCGCGTCGTTCAGGATCGTGACGGGCAGCCCGCCGAGCTTCTCGCTCAGCAGGGCCCGTGCGTCGACGTCGATCCAGCTCTTGTCCACGTTGGCGGCGGTCCGGATCGTCGAGCCGCCGGTGACGACGCCCGGGAAGGTGATGCCGACCCGGTCGCAGCCGCCCGCGAAGTTCTCCACGACCTGCTTGACCCCGTCGGCCACCGCGTCGGGGGTGGCCGGCTGCGGGGTCAGCACCTTGAACCGCTCCTCGGCGAGATCGCCGCGCTCCAGGTCGACCGGAGCGCCCTTGATCCCTGATCCGCCGATGTCCACACCGAAGATCTCCATGCGCTCCACGTTACGACGGGAGACCCACGGTCACTTCCCGGAGGCGGAATCCGCACCCTCCACGAGGGCCGCGGCCTCGGCGCGCAGGTCCCGGCGGAGCTCCTTGGGCAGCGAGAAGGTGATGGACTCCTCGGCCGCCTTCACGATCTCCACGTCCGCGAAGCCGCGCTGCGACAGGTACTCCAGGACCTGCTCGACGAGGACGTCCGGCACGGAGGCGCCGGAGGTGACGCCGACCGTGGTGACGCCGTCCAGCCAGGACTCGTCGATCTCGCTCGCGAAGTCCACGAGGTGCGCGTCCTTCGCGCCGGCCAGCTTGGCGACCTCGACCAGGCGGACCGAGTTGGAGGAGTTGCGCGAGCCGACGACGATGACGAGGTCGGACTCGGCGCCCATCTGCTTCACGGCGAGCTGGCGGTTCTGCGTGGCGTAGCAGATGTCGTCGCTCGGCGGTGAGACGAGTCCCGGGAACTTGGTCTTCAGGGCGTCGACGGTCTCCATCGTCTCGTCGACGGAGAGCGTGGTCTGGGAGAGCCAGACGACCTTCTCCGGGTCGCGGACCTCGACCTTGGCGACGTCCTCGGGGCCGTCGACCAGCGTGATGTGGTCGGGGGCCTCGCCGGAGGTGCCGATGACCTCCTCGTGGCCCTCGTGGCCGATCAGCAGGATGTCGAAGTCGTCGTTGGCGTAGCGGATCGCTTCCTTGTGGACCTTGGTGACGAGCGGGCAGGTGGCGTCGATGGTCGCCAGCTTGCCGCGCTCGGCCTCCGCGTGGACGGTCGGTGCGACACCGTGCGCCGAGAACATCACGATCGAGCCCTCGGGAACCTCCTCCGTCTGTTCGACGAAGATGGCGCCCTTCCGCTCCAGGGTCTGCACGACGTACTTGTTGTGCACGATCTCGTGGCGGACATAGATCGGGGCCCCGTACTGCTCCAGGGCCTTCTCGACGGCGATCACGGCACGGTCCACACCGGCGCAGTAGCCACGGGGAGCGGCGAGCAGGACACGGCGGGAGCCAGTCGTAGCAGTCATGTCCCCCATCGTAAGGCCGACCCCAGCAGGCCAAAGATCGCCCGGCTGGGGAGACTGGTGGAGCCCGGAGCCTGCCCGAATCAACGGAGGCACGATGTCCGTACCAGCCGCGTCCGAAGCCCCCGGGACCCCCGAGGTCCCGGACGGCAAGCTCCGCCGGAACCTCGGCTTCCGGGATCTGGTGGTCTACGGGCTTCTCTTCATCGCCCCCATGGCGCCGGTCGGCATCTTCGGCACCCTCGACGCGAAGTCGCACGGCGCGGTCGCGCTGGTCTACGTCGTCGCCACGATCGCCATGGCGTTCACCGCCTTCAGCTACGCCCAGATGGTGCGGGTCGCTCCGCGCGCGGGCTCCGTGTACGCCTACGCACGCGTGGGGCTCGGCAAAGGGCCCGGTTTCATCGCGGGCTGGATGGCGATGCTCGACTATCTGCTGATCCCGGCGGTGGCGTACCTGTTCTCCGGGATCGCGATGAACTCGCTGGTGCCGGACGTGTCGCGGTGGGTGTGGACGGCGCTCGCCGTGGTGATCACGACCCTGCTCAACCTGTGGGGCGTACGCGCCGCGGCCCGGGTCGGCTTCGCGGTCCTGGCGCTGGAGATCGTGGTGCTGGTGATCTTCATCGTCTCGGCGGTCGTGGTGCTGGCGACGGACGGCGCGCAGCGCGGCTGGCTCTCGCCGCTGACCGGGGACGGCACCCAGGGCGCGTTCGCGCTGTCGGCGGTGCTCGGCGCGGTGTCGGTGGCCGTCCTGTCGTACCTGGGCTTCGACGCCATCGCCACGTTCGCCGAGGAGGTCACCGGCGGTTCGGCGAAGGTCGCGCGGGCGGTGCTGTTCTGCCTGGTGCTCACCGGTGTGCTGTTCGTCGCGCAGACGTATCTGGCGGCCCTGCTGGAGCCGGCGACGTCGGCGCAGATGGCGGCCGATCCGGCGAAGCAGGGGTCCGCGTTCTACGACACCGTGGACGCGTCGGTCGGGAGCTGGCTGCACGATCTGGTGGCGGTGAGCAAGGCGATCGGCGCGGCGTTCGCCGCGCTGGCCGGGCAGGCGGCGGCGGGCCGGCTGGTGTTCGCGATGGCCCGCGACCGGCGGCTGCCGAAGGTGCTGTCCCGCACGGACTCGGGCGTGCCGCGGGCCGCGCTGCTGGTGGCCGCGGTGATCACGCTGGTCGCGGCGGTGTGGGCGGCCCGCCGCGACGACGGTCTCGATCAGCTGACGTCGGTGGTCGACATCGGCGCGCTGACCGCGTTCACGCTGCTGCACGCCAGTGTCGTGGGCTGGTTCGTGGTCCGCCGCCAGGGCGGTCCCGTCAGTTGGTGGCGGCATCTGCTGGTGCCGGTGGTCGGTGCGGCGATCGCCGTCGCGGTGATCGTGGAGGCCTCGGGGACGGCGCAGGTGGTGGGCGCGATCTGGCTGGTGGTCGGGCTCGTGGTGCTGGTGGCGCAGCGCGGGCGGGCGGCGGATCCGGTGTAGTGGGCCGCCGCCCGTCCGGTGCGAGGCGCTCAGGTCAGCGGCGGCCGTTCCTGCGCAGCCGTCCGAAGGCCAGGGCTCCGGCACCGGCGGCCACCAGGGCCACCGCGATGCCGCCGATGACGGCGGTGCCCCGGGCGTCGGTTCCGGTGTGGGCGAGGCCGGGGCCGGCGGGCGTGGAGGGCGGCGGGGTGGCGGGTGGCGTGGCGGGCGGGGTGGGGGTCTGCGGGGGTGATGTGGGCGGTGCGGGGGCGGACGTGGTGCCGCTCGGGGTCGGAGTCGGGGTCGGGGTTTCTGTGGAGGGGCTGGGCGTCGGGGTCGGAGAAGGCGTGGGAGTGTCCGACGGGGACGGCGAGGGGGTGGGTGTGGGGCTGTCCGACGGGGTCGGCGTCGGCGTCGGGGTGTCCGACGGGGACGGCGAGGGGGTGGGCGATCCGTTGACGACTGTGGGAGTCGGCGTAGGGGTCGGCGACTCGTCCGTCGGGGTCGGCGTGGGCGACGGCGTCTCACCCGGCTGCGAAGGCGTCGGCGTGGGAGTCGGCGTAGGCGTCGGCGACTCGTCCGTCGGGGTCGGCGTGGGCGAAGGCGACTCACCCGGCTGCGAAGGCGTCGGCGTCGGCGTGGTCCCGTCGTCGCACTGAACGGTCGCGTCGAACGGGTGGTAGTGCATCTCCCCCGCGTTGACCGCGTTCCCCCCGACCGCCGCCGTCGCCCCCTGCACGAGCGACTTGACGACGACGTCGCCCTCGATGTTCGAGGAGTCCAGGTCGATGAACTCGGCGTTCGGCGCGTAGACCGTGCCCTCGATCTGGTCGCCGTCGGGGTTGGTGATCCGGGTCGCGTCCGGGAAGTCCCACAGAATGTGGTTCTCGGAGTTGCCGACGCCGGCCATGGTCGGGGCGTGCCAGGTGAAGTCGCCGCCCTCGGCGGTGGTGTCCACGACGACGACCAGGGGCGCGGCGGCCGTCGGCTGGTCGAGCAGGGTCAGCGTGGAGATGTTGTCGAGCATCGCGCCGGTGAGGTGCAGCACGTTGGTGCGGGTGGCGTCGAGGGAGAGCTTGATCTGGGAGCCGGGCGCCACCGTGGACTGGTCCGGGAGCGGGTTGCCGTTCCCGTCGCGCAGGACGACGTTGTTGGCGCAGGTCGCCATCCGGGCGGCCCGTTCCCGGTACGCGGTGAACAGGGCGGGGAAGTCCATCAGGTCCGCGGGACCCACCTGCGCCGGAGTCTCACGGGTGGTGAGTTCGATGCGCGGGGTGGCGTCGTAGCCGGCGCCCTGAACGCCGACGCGGGTGTTGACCGCGGCGCCGTTGCCGTCGGTGTCCCGGGCCTGCCCGCCGGTCATGTCGCCGATCTTCACGTAGCCGTTCTGCAGGACCCTGAGGACGCCGGACGGGTTGCTCTGGTCGTAGCGGACGCGGCCGCCGACGAGCAGCGTGGTGGGCCGAGAGTCGCCGGGGGCGACGAAGGTGCCCGGGACGTTCAGGGAGACGTTGTAACCGGCGCCGAAGCGCAGGTCGCCGCCGACCGCGACCGGACCCTCCGACTCGGTGCTGCCGAGGTAGGCGTCGCCCTCGGTGACGACGCCGAAGCCGTTGCTGCCCGCGACCGGATTGCCGACCGTGACGGTGTCGCGGACCGCGGCGGCCGGCGCGGAGCGGACCGGTGAGGCGGCCACCAGGGCGCAGGCGCACACGGCGCCGGTCGCCGCCACAGCCACCGGGACGGCTGTCCTGATCAGATTTGTCATACCGGCCGACGCTAGGGACGGCCGGGGATGGGGTGCGGCAGGTCGCGCCGGGGCGCGCACAGGACAACCCGTGTGACCCACAGGCTGTCGGTCCCGGCGGCTACGCTCGCGGCATGGCTGTCAACACGTCCTCGGACACCCCGATCCCCGTCGGCGAGGTGTCCCGGCTGATCGGCGGATGGATCGACCGGCTCGGTGCCGTGTGGGTCGAGGGGCAGATCACCCAGCTGTCCCGGCGGCCCGGTGCCGGTGTCGTGTTCCTGACGCTGCGCGACCCGTCGCACGACATCTCGGTCTCGGTCACCTGCTACCGGCAGGTGTTCGACGCGGTGGCGGACGTGGTCCGCGAGGGGTCCCGGGTCGTCGTGCACGCGAAGCCGGAGTGGTACGCGCCGCGCGGTCAGCTCTCGCTGCGGGCCGCCGAGATCCGGCCGGTCGGCGTCGGTGAGCTGCTCGCGCGCCTGGAGCAGCTGAAGAAGTCGCTGGCGGCCGAGGGGCTCTTCGCAGCCGACCGCAAGAAGCCGCTGCCGTTCCTGCCGCAGCTGATCGGCCTGGTCTGCGGGCGGGCCTCGGCCGCCGAGCGCGACGTCCTGGAGAACGCACGGCACCGCTGGCCCGCCGTCCGCTTCGAGGTGCGCAATGTGCCGGTGCAGGGCGTGCACGCGGTGCCGCAGGTCGTCCAGGCGGTCAAGGAGCTGGACGCGCTGGCCGAGGTCGACGTGATCGTCGTGGCGCGCGGCGGCGGCAGCGTGGAGGATCTGCTGCCGTTCTCGGACGAGCAGTTGGTACGGGCCGTGGCGGCGTGCCGGACACCGGTCGTCTCCGCGATCGGCCACGAGCCGGACAATCCGCTCCTCGATCACGTCGCCGACCTGCGGGCCTCCACCCCGACCGACGCCGCCAAGAAGGTGGTGCCGGACGTGGGCGAGGAGTACGAGCGGGTGCGGTTCCTGCGGGACCGGGCCCGGCGCAGTGTGGAGGCGTTCCTCGACCGGGAGGAGCGGGGGCTCGCTGCGGCGCTGGCCCGGCCGTCGATAGAGGACCCGCACCGCATGGTCGACGACCGCGAGGCGCAGATCACGGCGCTGACCGAGCGCAGCCGCCGCACCCTCGGCCATCTCCTGGACCGCGCCGAGTCGGAGCTGACGCACACGCACGCGCGTGTGGTCGCCCTCTCGCCGGCCGCCACCCTCAAGCGGGGCTACGCGGTCCTGCAGAAGGCGGACGGCCATGTGGTGCGCGCTCCGGAGGAGGCGGCGGGCGGCGAGGAGCTGCGGGCCCGGGTCGCCGAGGGCGAGTTCACCGTACGAGTCACAGGAACCGAAGCGTGAGGACGGACAACAGCATGACCACGAAGGCGGCCGACGAGGCGCTCGGCTATGAGCAGGCCCGGGACGAACTGATCGACGTCGTACGGCGGTTGGAGGCCGGCGGCACGTCCCTGGAGGAGTCGCTCGCGCTGTGGGAGCGGGGCGAGGAGCTGGCGAAGGTGTGCCGGCGCTGGCTGGACGGGGCGCGGGCCCGGCTGGACGCGGCGCTGGCCGAGGAGTCCGCCGGGGACGGGGAGGCGGGCGACCCGGAGGAGGACTGACGCCGGGCGCCCCCGTGCCTCTTGTGAACAGGGTCACGAAGGTGTTTGTTGAAAGTTGAACCTCATCGGCGTAGGGTCAGGGACGTCAGTTGATCCGTACGAGAAGGTTGATCAATGTCCCTCGTTCTTGACTCCGCCGCCCAGGACCTGCTCTTCCGCGAGGCCCGCACCGCGAACACCTTCACCGACGAGCCGGTGACCGACGAGCAGGTCCAGGCGATCTACGACCTGGTCAAGTACGGCCCCACCGCCTTCAACCAGTCGCCGCTGCGCATCACCCTGGTCCGCTCCCCCGAGGCCCGTGAGCGCCTGGTGAAGCACATGGCCGAGGGCAACCAGCCGAAGACCGCGTCGGCCCCGCTGGTCGCGATCCTCTCGGCGGACAACGAGTTCCACGAGGAGCTGCCGCAGCTTCTCCCGCACTTCCCGCAGGCCAAGGACGCGTTCTTCTCCGAGCGCCCGGTCCGCGAGCAGGCCGCGCTGGTCAACGCCACGCTGCAGGCCGGCTACTTCATCATGGGCGTGCGTGCCGCCGGCCTGGCCGCGGGCCCGATGACCGGCTTCGACTTCGGCGGCGTCCAGAAGGAGTTCCTGGACGACGACCACACCCCCCTGATGGTCATCAACATCGGCAAGCCCGGCGACAACGCCTGGTTCCCCCGCTCCCCGCGCCTCGCCCAGGACCAGGTCATCACCACCGTCTGAGCCAGACACCCCCCAGCACACACGAAGACCCCGACTTCCCCCAGAAGCCGGGGTCTTTCGCTCACCCGCCACACCGGCAGGCCTTCCCGGCCGGGGGTCCGGGGGTCGCCCCCGGGAAGGCACAGCATCATGGGCGTGCGTGCCGCCGGTCTGGCCGCGGGCCCGATGACCGGCTTCGACTTCGGCGGCGTCCAGAAGGAGTTCCTGGACGACGACCACACCCCCCTGATGGTCATCAACATCGGCAAGCCCGGCGACAACGCCTGGTTCCCCCGCTCCCCGCGCCTCGCCCAGGACCAGGTCATCACCACCGTCTGAGCCAGACACCCCCCAGCACACGCAAAGACCCCGGCTTCCCCCAGAAGCCGGGGTCTTTCGTCATGCCCTCGGTCGACCGGACGGCCCCGCCCGACGAATCCGGGGCGACACCGTCACGCCGACGTGTCGCGCTCCATCTTCAGCGACTCGGCCATCTTCGTCAGGCCGTCGAAGCCGGCCGTGCCGGTCACCACCGTCGTGGCCTTCTTCTGCTTCAGGACCAGGGCGTCGTACTTCTCGCCCTTGTAGCGCTGCCACCGCGCCCCGTTGATGGTCTGCTCGTGGCGGGTCTCCTCGGCGCCCTGGCTCGCCTCGTCGATGAAGCGGGACGGCTTGTCCGTCGACTGCTCGACGGCGATGTACTGGCCGTCGGGGTCGAGGAAGCCGAGATGCCAGGCCTCGTTGCCCTCGCCGTCGTAGCGCACGGACGTCGGCTTCCACGACTTCGCCAGGCCCTCGGGGGCGGCCACCGGATAGGAGGCCGCACGGCGGGCCGAGAGCAGCTCCACCCGGTAGTCCACGCGCTTGACAGGCGTCTCCTTGGAGTCGTCGTGCGGGACGAACGCGTAGATCACGCCCGCCGCCACGACACAGACACCCAGGGACAGCACCAGGCTGCCCACCGTCTTCTTGCCATTTCTTCCTGCCACCCGCCCATCGTCGCAGGTGGCCGAACGATCTCCGCCGGGAGGTCCCCGTTCGCGGCCCGGTATGCACCTCGATGTGCATACCTGTCATGAACGTAACCGCTCATTCGTGGGGCGGTCTGCTCAGATTGTCGTACGAACGATAGAGTCGGGACACATCAACCCTCATCCGGCCGTCGTCGTATCCCGGTGAAACGCAGAAACGCCGGAACAGAAAGGTGCGTCTCGATGACCGAGCATCAGCATCACCAGCTGCCGTCCGAACTCGAGGTTCCCTCCGAGGCCCCCGACCGCAACCTCGCCCTGGAACTCGTCCGCGTCACCGAGGCGGCCGCCATGGCCGCCGGCCGCTGGGTCGGCCGCGGCGACAAGAACGGGGCGGACGGCGCCGCCGTGCGCGCCATGCGGACCCTCGTCTCCACCGTGTCGATGAACGGTGTCGTCGTCATCGGCGAGGGTGAGAAGGACGAGGCCCCGATGCTGTTCAACGGGGAGCACGTCGGGGACGGGACCGGCGCCGAGGTCGACATCGCCGTCGACCCGATCGACGGCACGACGCTCTGCGCGAAGGGCATGCCGAACGCGATCGCGGTGCTGGCCGCCGCCGACCGCGGCACGATGTTCGACCCGTCCGCCGTCTTCTACATGGACAAGCTGGTCACCGGCCCGGAGGCCGCCGACTACGTGGACATCAACGCCCCGGTGTCGGTGAACATCCGCCGGGTCGCCAAGGCGAAGCGGCGCTCCCCCGAGGACGTCACCGTCGTCATCCTCGACCGCCCGCGCCACGAGGGCATCATCAAGGAGATCCGGGAGACCGGCGCCCG
Source organism: Streptomyces sp. NPDC001904 (assembly GCF_040297005.1). Lineage (NCBI taxonomy): Bacteria > Bacillati > Actinomycetota > Actinomycetes > Kitasatosporales > Streptomycetaceae > Streptomyces > Streptomyces sp. NPDC001904. The sequence continues at coordinate 134,425 of NZ_JBEOYI010000007.1, forward strand.
GATCAAGCTGATCTCGGACGGCGATGTCGCCGGTTCGATCCTCGCCGTGCGCGAGGGCACCGGCGTCGACCTGATGCTCGGCATCGGCGGTACGCCGGAGGGCATCATCTCCGCCTGCGCCATGAAGTGCCTGGGCGGTGTGATCCAGGGCAAGCTGTGGCCCAAGGACGCCGAGGAGCGGCAGCGGGCGCTGGACGCCGGGCACGACCTGGACCGGGTGCTGGCCACCGACGACCTGGTCTCCGGGGAGAACGTGTTCTTCGTCGCCACCGGCATCACGGACGGCGAACTGCTGCGCGGCGTCCGGTACCAGTCCGAGGGCGCGACCACGTCGTCGCTCGTGATGCGGTCCAAGTCCGGGACCATTCGGCAGATCGACTCGGAGCACCGGCTGAGCAAGCTGCGCGCCTACTCGGCGATCGATTTCGACCGGGCCAAGTAGCGGGCCCGTACCGCGGCCGGAGGCGCCCCGTCGCACGGGGCGCCTTTCTCGCGCCTGAGGCCCTCGCACACTCCCCCGCGCCCCGTGCGGGCGTCGGCTAGCCCGCGGCCGCCACCGGGCGGCCCGTGTTCTTGAGTTCCACGTCGCGGCGGCGCCTGCGCGCCAGCACCACCCTGCGCTCGGCCGCCGTCAGGCCGCCCCACACCCCGTACGGCTCCGGCTGGAGCAGGGCGTGCTCGCGGCACTCGACCAGGACCGGGCAGCGGGCGCAGACCCGCTTGGCCGCCTCCTCGCGCGCGAGGCGCGCGGCGGTGGGCTCCTTTGATGGGGCGAAGAACAGTCCCGCCTCGTCGCGCCTGCACACGGCCTCCGTGTGCCACGGTGCGTCCTGATCCCGGTCCCGCACGGGCACCCGCTGTTGCGGAACGGCGGTGACCTGCAAGGACTGATGCGGCGGATGCAGCACGGTCTACTCCTGACGACGGCTTACGGCGGCTTTCGCGAGCTTCAGAGGCAACAGGGGTCGATCGGTAGACGATGCCCCAAGCTCTACCCGCTGTGTCGACGCCTATGCACTGAGTTCCGAAGCACGGAAGTTCCCGGGCCCGTACGGGAGTTCAGCCGAAGTGCTTGCGCAGGTGCTTCTCGATCTTCGCGACGATCCTGCCGCGCTTGGGTCTCGCCTCGATGCTGCCGAGCACCGCGGCCCCGTCGACGTAGACGACCGGCGCGTCGGGCTCCGGCGCGTCCATCGCGTCCACCTCGAAGCTGCCGAGGATGCCGCCGCCGCTGCCGCGCAGCGAGATGTTCTCCGGGACCCGGATGTCGACGCTGCCGAAGACGGAGACCGCCTTGATGTAGACCTGCGGGTACTCGAAGATCGCCTCGCTGAGGTCGATCTCCACACTGCCGAACACGGCGTACGCGTGCGTGCGCCGCCCCACGCGCCAGCGGCCCCTGCGGGTGGTGGAGCTGAACACCGCCACGAGGTTCTCCCCCGGCAGCGGCGGGATGGTGCCGGGGGCCGGCTGGTCCGGCGCCGGGGCGGCGACGGACGGCCTGCTCGTGTGCGCGCCGGGCAGATCCCTGACCAGCGGCTCCAGCTCACCCACCGTCTTGGCGCGGTACACCCCGTCGATGCGCTCGGCGTGCTCGTCCGCGTCGATCCGGCCCTCCGCCAGCGCCTCGCGCAGGATGTCCGCGATCCGGTCCCGGTCCGCGTCGGACGCGCGCAGGTCGGCGGGGGCCGGCGCGGAGGCGGTCGGGGCGGGCTGCTCAGGGCGCTTTTGAAGGTCCACGGCAGCAGCGTACCCAAACGCGATAGATCGCGACTAGGGTGCGCGGCCACCGAACCGGGACCGACTGAGCCTTACCTCACAGGTCCGGCCGCCCGGCCAGGTTCTACGCTGGTTGGCGCTGCCAATGGATGCCAGCTGCCACCGGTCGAAAGAGGAATGGGCGAGATGCCTGAGTTCGCGTACACCGATCTGCTCCCCCAGGGCGAGGACACCACCCCGTACCGCCTGGTGACCTCGGAGGGCGTCACCACCGCCGAGGGGCCGGACGGCCGTACGTTCCTGAAGGTCGAGCCGGAGGCGCTGCGCACGCTCGCCGCCGAGGCGATCCACGACATCCAGCACTACCTGCGCCCGGCCCACCTCGCGCAGCTGCGCCGCATCGTGGACGACCCCGAGGCGTCGAACAACGACAAGTTCGTGGCGCTCGACCTGCTGAAGAACGCGAACATCGCGGCCGCGGGCGTGCTGCCGATGTGCCAGGACACCGGCACCGCGATCGTCATGGGCAAGCGCGGGCAGAACGTGCTGACCGAGGGCGAGGACGAGAAGGCGCTCTCCAAGGGCATCTACGACGCCTACAAGAACCTGAACCTGCGCTACTCGCAGATGGCCCCGCTGAACATGTGGGACGAGAAGAACACCGGCTCGAACCTGCCCGCGCAGATCGAGCTGTACGCGACCGACGGCGGCGCCTACAAGTTCCTCTTCATGGCGAAGGGCGGCGGCTCGGCCAACAAGTCGTTCCTCTACCAGGAGACGAAGGCCGTCCTGAACGAGGCCTCCATGATGAAGTTCCTGGAGGAGAAGATCCGGTCGCTCGGCACCGCCGCGTGCCCGCCGTACCACCTCGCCATCGTCGTCGGCGGCACGAGCGCCGAGTACGCGCTGAAGACCGCGAAGTACGCCTCCGCGCACTACCTGGACAACGTCCCCTCCGAGGGCTCCGCGCTCGGCCACGGCTTCCGGGACAAGGAGCTGGAGGAGAAGGTCTTCGAGCTGACGCAGAAGATCGGCATCGGCGCGCAGTTCGGCGGCAAGTACTTCTGCCACGACGTGCGCGTGGTGCGCCTGCCCCGGCACGGCGCCTCCTGCCCGGTCGCCATCGCCGTCTCCTGCTCGGCCGACCGCCAGGCCGTCGCGAAGATCACCGCCGAGGGCGTCTTCCTGGAGCAGCTGGAGACGGACCCGGCGCGCTTCCTGCCGGAGACGACGGACGAGCATCTGGAAGAGGGCGATGTCGTCGGCATCGACCTGAACCAGCCGATGGACGCCATCCTCGCCGAGCTGACCAAGCACCCGGTCAAGACCCGGCTCTCCCTGACCGGCCCGCTCGTGGTCGCCCGCGACATCGCGCACGCCAAGATCAAGGAGCGGCTCGACGCGGGCGAGGAGATGCCGCAGTACCTGAAGGACCACCCGGTGTACTACGCGGGCCCGGCGAAGACGCCCGAGGGGTACGCGTCCGGCTCCTTCGGCCCGACCACGGCCGGCCGCATGGACTCCTACGTCGAGCAGTTCCAGGCCGCGGGCGGCTCCAAGGTGATGCTCGCCAAGGGCAACCGCTCCCAGCAGGTCACCGACGCGTGCGACGCGCACGGCGGCTTCTACCTCGGCTCCATCGGCGGCCCGGCCGCCCGCCTCGCCCAGGACTGCATCAAGAAGGTCGAGGTCGTCGAGTACGAGGAGCTCGGCATGGAGGCGGTCTGGAAGATCGAGGTCGAGGACTTCCCGGCGTTCGTCGTCGTCGACGACAAGGGCAACGACTTCTTCCAGAACCCGGCCCCCGAGCCGACGTTCACGCACATCCCGGTGCGCGGTCCCGGCCTGGTCTGACCCCGCCCGCGTATCCGCCGGACGGGCCCGATGAACGGCTCGTCCGGCGTTGCGCCGGGAACACCGGCGCGGGTGCACGTGCTGTACCAGGTATGACCGACTACCGCATCGAGCACGATTCCATGGGCGAGGTCCGTGTCCCCGCCACCGCCAAGTGGCGGGCCCAGACCCAGCGCGCCGTGGAGAACTTCCCCGTCTCCGGCCAGCGCCTGGAGCGCGCCCACATCGAGGCCCTGGCCCGGATCAAGGGCGCGGCCGCGAAGGTCAACGCGGAGCTGGGGGTGCTCGACAAGGACATCGCCGGCGCCATCGCGGACGCGGCGGCCGAGGTCGCCGAGGGGCGCTGGGACGACGAGTTCCCGGTCGACGTCTTCCAGACCGGCTCCGGCACCTCCTCGAACATGAACACCAACGAGGTGCTCGCCACCCTCGCCACCGAGCGGCTGGACCGCCCCGGCTTCACGGTGCACCCGAACGACCACGTGAACGCCTCGCAGTCGTCGAACGACGTCTTCCCGTCCTCGATCCACATCGCCGCGACGGCCGCCGTCACCCACGACCTGATCCCGGCCCTCGACCACCTCGCCGCGTCCCTGGAGCGCAAGGCGGAGGAGTTCGCGGACGTCGTGAAGTCGGGCCGTACGCACCTGATGGACGCGACGCCGGTGACGCTGGGCCAGGAGTTCGGCGGGTACGCGGCGCAGGTCCGCTACGGCGTCGAGCGGCTCACCGCCTCGCTCCCCCGGCTCGCCGAACTGCCCCTGGGCGGCACGGCCGTCGGTACGGGCATCAACACGCCGCCCGGGTTCTCGCCCGCCGTGATCGCCGAAGTGGCCCGCGCCACCGGGCTGCCGCTGACCGAGGCGCGCGACCACTTCGAGGCGCAGGGCGCGCGCGACGGCATCGTGGAGACCTCCGGGCAGCTGCGGACCATCGCGGTCGGCCTGACGAAGATCGCCAACGATCTCCGGTGGGCGGCGTCCGGACCCCGCACGGGCCTCGCGGAGATCAACCTGCCCGACCTCCAGCCCGGCTCCTCGATCATGCCGGGCAAGGTGAATCCGGTCATTCCCGAGGCCACCCTGATGGTCGCCGCACAGGTGATCGGCAATGACGCGACGGTGGCCACGGCGGGCGCGGCGGGCAATTTCGAGCTGAACGTCATGCTTCCGGTGATCGCCAAGAATGTCCTGGAATCGATCCGGCTGCTCGCGTCCGTCTCCCGGCTCCTGGCCGACCGCACGGTCGACGGCATCACCGCCAACCGGGAGCGCGCCCGCGAGTACGCCGAGTCTTCCCCCTCGGTCGTGACCCCGCTGAACAAGTACATCGGCTACGAGGAGGCGGCCAAGGTCGCCAAGAAGTCCCTCGCCGAGCGGAAGACCGTCCGCGAGGTCGTGATGGAGGGCGGATACGTCGAGCGCGGCGACCTCACCGAGGCGCAGCTGGACGAGGCGCTGGATGTCCTGCGGATGACCCGTCCGTAACGAGTGATGGCCGGATGGCGTCATCGTGACGTCGGTCGCTGCCGTCGTATGCCAGCGGCACCTAATATCTGTCCATGACAGACAACGACCGGACGGGCGAGGGGCGCTGGGCGCCCGGGGAGCAGATCCTGTGGCGTTATCGCGCCAATACGGGCCACCCGGGTTCCGGGCCTGTCCACATCTGCCGTCCGGTCACGGTCGTCCAGGACACCGACGACCTGCTCGCCGCCTGGATGGCCCCGGGCACCGAGTGCGTCAGGCCGGTGCTCGCGGACGGCACCCCGCTGCACCGCGAGCCGCTGGCGACCCGCTACACCAAGCCGCGCACCGTGCACCGCGACCGCTGGTTCGGCGCCGGCGTGCTGAAGCTGGCACGCCCCGGCGAGCCGTGGTCGGTGTGGCTGTTCTGGGAGCAGGACTGGCGCTTCCGCAACTGGTACGTGAACCTCGAACAGCCGCAGACCCGCTGGTCGGGCGGTGTCGACTCCGAGGACCACTTCCTCGACCTGTCGGTGTACGAGGACCGGAGCTGGCGCTGGCACGACGAGGACGAGTTCGCGCAGGCCCAGGCGGTGGGCCTGATGGGCGTGGAGCAGGCCCGGCGGGTCCGCGAGGCGGGCGCGCGGGCCGTCGAGGTGATCGAGGACTGGGGCCATCCGTTCGCCGACGGCTGGCAGCACTGGCGCCCCGATCCGGCGTGGCCGGTGCCGCCGCTGCCCGCCGACTGGGACCGTACGCCCGCGCATGTGTCCTCATGAGACCCTTGATGCGCCCCCGGGGAGGAAACGTAGGATCGTCCTCCGCAAGAGCGAACAACTGCGGATGTGTGGAGTTCCGGCGGCAACTCTTCGCACCAGTAGTGGGTCTGACACGATGTCAACGAGGCCATCGAGGGGCGGCGGGACCGTGAGCGTGGGTGGATCGGGCGGCGTGGGCCGTCAACTCAGGGGTGTCCCGTCCGAGATGGCCGACAGACACCTGCCCGCGGCCGTCCCCGCCCCGTGCGACGCCGGGATTCCGTTCCCTGGGCACACGTTCCGGGTATCGGCCTTTCTGCGGGCACCCGAGCACCAGCTGTTCATCAACGGCCGACGCATCGGCCAGTGACACGGCGCGCAGCCCCGGACGGACGGATTCGACACGCGTGACGGAGCACTCAGCCTCTTATCAAGGCTCCCACGAAGGCCGCCATCACGGCATGGCGGCCCGCCCCGCGGACCCTCGCGCGGCGCTGCGGCACACCCCGCAGTCCGCGGAGGGCTCCGGCGGGTTACCGGAGCAGCCGCGCCGCTCCGCCACGCCCTCGTCCGCGGACGCCGAGCACTCGCAGCCACGGACGCCGTCGCCCGAGCCGGTGCGCCCCGACCCGTCCGGGCCGCCGGCCGGCGGCGGCGAGCGGCGCTCCGGGCAGCCGCGTCCGGCGGGCCAGCCGGTGGCGATGCGCCGGGACGGGGACCGGCTGCGGTTCGTGGGCGCCGCGACCCGGCGGATCGCCCGCGGCATCGACCTCGACGAGATCGTGATGGGCCTGTGCCGGGCCACGGTGCCGACGTTCTCGGACGCGATCCTGGTCTATCTGCGCGAGCCGCTGCCGGTCGGCGACGAGCGTCCGACGGGCCCGATGGTGCTGCGGCTGCGCCGCACCGACCGGATCCCCGACGCCGGGGACGCCGACACCGACAACGGCTCCATCCTGGCCGTGCCGCTCCCGCCGCAGACGGAACTGGCGTCGGGAAGCGCCGAGTTGTGCGAGGTGCGGGTCGGCGGCGCGCTCGCCGAGGTGCTGCGCGGCGTCCGCCCGGTGTTCGCGGACACGACGGCCGCGCAGGCCGCGCTGCCCGAACTCCTGGGCGGCGAGCCGTCGCTGCCGACCGGGCAGCGCGTCATCCTGGCTCCGCTGCGCGGGCGCCGGAGGGTGATCGGGGCCGCGGTCTTCCTGCGCCGCCAGGACCGGATCCCCTTCGACCCCGACGACCTGCTGGTGGCGGGGCAGCTGGCGACGCACAGCGCGCTCGGCATCGACAAGGCGGTCCTGTACGGGCGCGAGGCGTACATCGCCGACGAGTTGCAGCGCACCATGCTCCCGGAGACCCTGCCGCGCCCGACCGGCGTCCGGCTGGCCTCCCGCTACCTCCCGGCGGCGGAGACCGCGCGGGTCGGCGGCGACTGGTACGACGCGATCCCGCTGCCGGGCAGCCGGGTCGCCCTGGTCGTCGGTGACGTCATGGGGCACTCGATGACGTCGGCGGCCATCATGGGCCAGCTGCGCACGACGGCACAGACCCTCGCGGGGCTCGACCTGCCGCCGCAGGAGGTCCTGCACCACCTCGACGAGCAGGCACAGCGGCTCGGCACCGACCGCATGGCGACCTGCCTGTACGCGGTCTACGACCCGGTCTCGCACCGCATCACCATCGCCAACGCCGGGCATCCGCCGCCGGTCCTGCTCCATCTGGGCGGGCGCGCGGAGGTGCTGCGGGTGCCGCCGGGCGCCCCGATCGGCGTCGGCGGCGTCGACTTCGAGGCCGTGGAGCTGGACGCGCCCGCCGGGGCGACGCTGCTCCTCTACACGGACGGGCTCGTCGAGTCCCGGCTGCGCGACGTATGGACGGGCATAGAGCAGCTGCGCGAACGGCTGGCGAACACGGCCCAGTTGACGGGCCCGGACCATCCGCCGCCCCTGGAGGCCCTCTGCGACGAGGTGCTCGACATGCTCGGTCCGGGCGACCGGGACGACGACATCGCGCTGCTCGCCGCCCGCTTCGACGGGATCGCGCCGAGCGACGTCGCGTACTGGTTCCTGGAGCCGGAGGACGCGGCGCCGTCCCGGGCCCGGCGCCTCGCGCGCAGCGCGCTGGCCCGCTGGGGCCTGGAGGAGCTGACCGACTCCGTCGAGCTGCTGGTCAGCGAGGTCGTCACCAACGCGGTGCGGTACGCGTCCCGGCCGGTGACGCTGCGGCTGCTGCGCACCGACGTGCTGCGCTGCGAGGTCGGCGACGACGTACCGCAGTTGCCCCGGCAGCGGCAGGCGCGCGCCACCGACGAGGGCGGCCGCGGCCTGTTCCTGGTGAACCGTCTCGCCAGGCGCTGGGGTGCCACCCGGCTGTCCACCGGCAAGGTGGTCTGGTTCGAGCTGGCGCGGCCCGGCGGCGGCGCCTCCTGAGGCACGTACGGACGCGGACACGCCGAAGGGGCGCCGGACGGTCTCCGGCGCCCCTTCGCGTGTGCGTGGCTACTGCTCTTCCCTGCCGTTCACCGGGTTCTCCGGGATCTCGATCGTCGGGGAGTCCGTCGGGTTCGGCGGCTGCTCCGTCGTCGGGTCCTGGGTCGGCGTCTCGGTCGTGGGCTCCTGGGTCGGCGTCGTCGGCGTCTGCGTGGGCGCCTTCGTCGTCGGCGTCTGGCTCGGCGTCTCGCTCGACGGCTCCTCGGTCGGCGTGGCCGGGGCCGACGACGTGGGTGCGACGCCCGCGCCCATGTCCGTGTCCAGGCTGAACTTGCTGTTCGCGCTGGTCGAGTTGAACATGTACTGCGCCCAGATGCGGGCCGGGAAGCTGCCGCCGTCGACGCGCGGCAGTCCGCCGGCGCCCCTCATGGAGACGTGGCTGCCTTCCTCCGCCGTCTTGACGGCGCCCTCGCCGAACAGGCCCACGGACGTGACGAGGTCCGGCGTGTAGCCGGTGAACCAGGCCGACTTGTTGTCGTCGGAGGTACCGGTCTTGCCGGCCACCTGCTGGCCGTCGCGCGCCGCGTTGTCCCGGACCGACGCCTTCGCCGTACCGTCGTCGACCACACCGGTCAGCACCGAGGTGACCGAGTCGGCGACACCGCGCTCGACGACCCGGCCGCCGATCGCGTCCGGCAGCGGCTGCTTGGCGCCGCCGTAGGTCACCGACTTCAGGATCTTCGGGGTGACCTTCTTGCCGTGGTTGTCGAACGTCGCGTAGACCCCGGCCATCTCCAGCGGGCTCGCGCCCATGGTGCCGAGGGTCTGGGCCGCGTACGGCTTGAGGTCGTCGGAGTTCATGCCGAGCTGCTTGGCCGTCTCCATGACCTTGTCCATGCCGACGTCGATGCCCATCTGGGCGAAGACGGAGTTGATGGACTTGTTCATGGCCGTCTGCACGGTGACCGGACCGTAGTCGCGGTTGTCCTCGTTCGGCGGGGCGAAGCCGACCTTCCGGCCGTCCTCCTCCACCGGGCGCTTGCTCGTGCCGTCGTAGCTGGTGCTGGCCTTGATCGGCTGGCCGGACTGGGTCTCGGACTGGTTCTGCAGCGCGGCCGCGAGGATCACCGGCTTGAAGGTGGAGGCCGGCTGGTAGTCGTCGCGGGTGGCGTTGTTGACGTAGTGCTCGGTGTAGTCCTTGCCGCCGTACATCGCCAGGACCTTGCCGGTCCTGGGGTCGACCGAGACGGCGCCGGCCTGGACCCGGGCGTCCGCCTTCCTGGACTTCGGGTCGAGGTCGTCGGTCAGCTGCTGCGCGACCGACTTCTCCAGCTGCTTCTGCTTCTTGCGGTCGATGTTGAGGGTGATCGTGTAGCCGCCCGCGTCGAACTTCTCCTTGGGGATGCCGAGGTCCTTGATGGCCTCGGCCTTCGCGGCCTCGTAGAGATAGCCCTCCTGGCCGGTGAGGCCGGAGGCGGCCTTCGGCTTGTGCGGCGTGGGGAAGGTCAGGCCCTCGCGCTCGCTCGCGCCGAGCCAGTGCATCTCGACCATGTTGTCGAGGACGTAGTTCCAGCGCGCCTTGACGAGCTTCCTGCCGGTCGGGGTGGCGCTCGAATAGTCGTACTGGCTGGGGGCCTGGAGCAGCGCGGCCAGGTAGGCGCCCTGGTTCGGGCTCAGCTTCGAGGCGTCGATCCCGTAGTAGGCCTGCGCTGCGGCCTGGATGCCCCAGGCGCCGCGGCCGTAGTAACTGGTGTTGATGTACCCGGCGAGGATCTGTTCCTTGGAGTTCTGCCGCTCCACCTTCAGCGAGATGACCAGTTCCTTCAGCTTGCGCGTGACGGTCTGGTCCTGCGTGAGGTAGTAGTTCTTCACGTACTGCTGGGTGATCGTCGAACCACCCTGCTTGCCCTTGCCGGACAGGGTGTTGAACAGGCCGCGGGCGGTGCCCTTCAGGTCGACGCCCTTGTCGGTGTAGAACGACTTGTTCTCGGCGGCGACGAAGGAGTGCTGCACCTCGGGGGAGAGCTCCGACAGGTCGACGATCTCGCGGTTGACGTCGCCGGTGCGGGCCATCACGGCGCCGTCGCTGTACTCGAAGACGTTGCTCTGCAGCTTCGCCTCGTTGTTCCCGTCGGGTACGTCGATGACCATGTACAGCACGACGAACGCGCCCATGCAGACCAGTACGACGCCGAAGAAGGCGCCCAGCAGCTTCTTCCAGGTGAACATGCGGCGTATGAACCCCCGGTCGTCCTTGCCGTCCTTGCTCTTCCTACGGTCCGCGCGCCCGCCCTCGGCACGGTGTCCCGTCGCCGGGGCGGGCGCGGCACGGCGTGCGTCCCCGCGCTGCCGTGCCCGCCGCTCTTCCGCTCGGCCCATGACGTCTACCGCTCCGCATCTCGTCGTTCTCGGCGTGCTCCGGTGCGCGGATCATTCCGCACCGGCCTGTGAACCCGGCCCTTCCACCCCCAGTAGGCCTAATCAGTGCATGAAGCTAACACCGCGCCTACCGGCCAATACCGCCCTTTCCGGGCTTTCCGGGACGTGACAATCAGCACGCACCCCAAGAGATCCGACGAGCAACAGCTGCGGAAGGTTGCCACTCGAGGTAAAGTGATATCACTTTGCTAGACAGGGTCCGCGTCACCTCCGATGCGAACCAGCAGCTCAGCAATGCTTCAGGGAAACGGGGACAGTCATGCCCGAGACGGACGCCACACCCGATGTGCCACAGATGCCCAGGACCGGCGTGCGCGAGTTCACGGCCGGCAGCATCGGCGGAGGGCTCGCCCTGCTGCTCGGACTCGTCGGACTGCTCGTCGGCGCGGGCCTGGTCGCCGTCGGCGCCGGGCTCGACTCGGCGGGCGCCAAGGGCGGTCTGATCGCGGTCGGCATCGTGGTCGTGATCGCCGCGTTCTTCGCCATGTGCGGGCTGAACATGGTGGCGCCGGGCGAGGCCCGCGTCGTCCAGCTCTTCGGCCGCTACCGGGGCACGATCCGCACGGACGGCCTGCGCTGGGTGAACCCGCTCACCTCCCGTACGAAGATCTCGACGCGCGTGCGCAACCACGAGACGGCCGTCCTGAAGGTCAACGACGCCTACGGCAACCCGATCGAGCTCGCCGCGGTCGTGGTGTGGAAGGTCGAGGACACCGCGCAGGCCACCTTCGAGGTCGACGACTTCCTGGAGTTCGTGTCGACGCAGACCGAGGCGGCCGTGCGGCACATCGCCATCGAGTACCCCTACGACGCGCACGAGGAGGAGGGCCTGTCGCTGCGCGGCAACGCGGAGGAGATCACCGAGAAGCTCGCCGTGGAGCTGCACGCGCGCGTGGAGGCGGCCGGGGTGCAGATCATCGAGTCCCGCTTCACGCACCTCGCGTACGCGCCCGAGATCGCCTCGGCGATGCTCCAGCGCCAGCAGGCCGGTGCCGTGGTCGCCGCGCGGCGGCAGATCGTGGACGGGGCGGTCGGCATGGTCGAGGCCGCGCTCGCCCGGATCTCCGAGCAGGACATCGTCGAGCTGGACGAGGAGCGCAAGGCCGCGATGGTCTCGAACCTGCTCGTGGTGCTGTGCGGGGACCGTGCGGCGCAGCCCGTGCTGAACACCGGGACGCTCTACCAGTGACTCCGCGTCCGCGTAAGCAGGTGCTGCTGCGGCTCGATCCCGCCGTGTACGACGCGCTCGCGCGGTGGGCCGGTGACGAGCTCCGCTCGGCGAACGCGCAGATCGAGTTCCTGCTGCGGCGCGCTCTCGCCGAGTCGGGGCGGCTTCCCGGCGGGGCCGGACCGATCCCCCGCCGGGGCCGTCCACCCAAGAGCCCGGACGGGGCCGGTGGTTCGGCGGCCGACGGCTGAGTGCGGCTGATCGCGCAGTTCCCCGCGCCCCTGAAGGAGCGCGGGGAACTGCGCGACAAACCCCCACCAGCCCACAGGCGGGTATACACCCCGGGTATACACACGGTGTACAGTCACCCTCATGTCCATCGGCCACACCCTTCTCGGGCTTCTCGAAGCCGGCCCCCGGCACGGCTACGACCTCAAGCGCACCTTCGACTCGACGTTCGGCCACGACAAGCCGCTGCACTACGGGCAGGTCTACTCGACCATGTCCCGCCTCCTGAAGAACGGCCTCGTGGAGGTCGACGGGATCGAGGCCGGCGACGGCCCGGAGCGCAAGCGGTACGCGATCACCGACGCGGGCATCACCGACGTACGCCAGTGGCTGGCGACCCCGGAGAAGCCGGAGCCGTACCTCCAGTCGACCCTCTACACGAAGGTCGTCCTCGCGCTGCTGACCGAGCGCGACGCCGCCACCATCCTCGACACCCAGCGCGCCGAACACCTGCGCCTGATGCGCATCCTCACGGACCGCAAGCGCAAGGGCGACCTCGCCGACCAGCTGATCTGCGACCACGCCCTGTTCCACCTCGAAGCCGACCTGCGCTGGCTCGAACTGACCGCCGCGCGCCTCGACCGACTCGCCGCGGAGGTACGTCCCTCATGACCCCCACGCCCGCCGGCGCCCTGCTCACCGCCACCGATCTGCACAAGGCGTACGGCCCGACACCCGCGCTCGACGGCGCCTCCTTCTCCGTCCACCCCGGCGAGGTCGTCGCCGTCATGGGCCCGTCCGGCTCCGGCAAGTCGACGCTGCTGCACTGTCTGGCCGGCATCGTCACCCCGGACTCCGGCAGCATCACCTACGACGGCCGCGAGCTGACCACGCTCTCCGACGCCGAGCGCAGCGCCCTGCGCCGCACCGACTTCGGCTTCGTCTTCCAGTTCGGCCAGCTGGTCCCGGAGCTGACCTGCGTGGAGAACGTCGCGCTGCCGCTGCGGCTGAACGGCACCAAGCGCAGGGAGGCCGAGCGGCAGGCCGCCTCCTGGCTCGCGCGGCTCGAGGTCGACGACCTCGCCGCCAAGCGTCCCGGTGAGATATCGGGCGGCCAGGGCCAGCGCGTCGCCGTGGCCCGCTCGCTGGTCACGAACCCGCGGCTGCTCTTCGCCGACGAACCGACCGGCGCCCTGGACTCCCTCAACGGCGAGCGGGTCATGGAGCTGCTGACCGAGGCCGCGCGCGGGGCGAACGCCGCCGTCGTCCTGGTCACGCACGAGGCCCGGGTCGCCGCCTACTCCGACCGCGAGATCGTCGTGCGGGACGGCAAGTCACGGGACATGGAGTTCGCCCGATGAGCTTCCTCCGCGACCTCGCCCTCGGCATGCGGTTCGCCGTGTCCTGCGGCCGTGAGGGCTGGATCCGCACCCTGCTGACCGCCGTCGGCGTGGCCCTCGGCGTGGCCGTGCTGCTCGGCGCGGCCTCGGTGCCCACGTTCATGCAGGAGCGCAACGCGCGCGGCGACACCAGGCTGCCCGGCGTCGGCGTCGACCGCGTCCTCAAGCCCGGCGACGACACGATGCTCTCCGCCAGCGCCTCGTCCGACTACCGCGGCGAGTTCATCAGCGGCTCGCTGCTGCGCCCCGAGGGCGCGCACCCGCCGGTACCGCCCGGCGTCGACAAGCTGCCGGGCCCCGGCGAGATGGTGGTCTCGCCCGCCCTGAAGAAGCTGCTCGACTCCCCCGACGGCAAGCTCCTCAAGGAGCGCTACGACTACCGCGTCGTCGGCACGATCCACCCGGCGGGCCTGGACAACCCCTTCGAGCTGTACCTCTACGCGGGCAGCGACACGCTCACCTACGGGACGAGCACCGCCCGCCTCGACCACTACGGGATGAGCTACGACCGTCCCGCCCTCGACCCGAGCCTCATCGTGCTCATCGTGCTGGCCTGCGTCGTCCTGCTGGTCCCGGTCGCCATCTTCATCGCGACGGCCGTCCGGTTCGGCGGCGAGCGGCGCGACCGGCGCCTCGCCGCGCTGCGGCTGGTCGGCGCGGACGCCCGCACGACCCGGCGCACGGCGGCGGGCGAGGCGCTGTTCGGCACGCTGCTCGGACTCGTCCTCGGCGTCGTCCTCTTCCTGGCGGGACGGCAGTTGCTCGGGGTCGTGGAGATCTGGCGGCTGTCGGCGTTCCCCTCCGACTTCTCGCCCGTCCCGGCCCTCGCCGTTCTCGTCCTGGTGGCCGTGCCGGTGTCGGCCGTCGCCGTCACCGTGTTCGCGCTGCGCTCGGTGACCATCGAGCCGCTGGGTGTCGTCCGCGGCGGCCGCACCCGCTCCCGCCGGCTGTGGTGGCGTCTCGTGGTGCCGGTCGTCGGCGCGGTGCTGCTGCTGACGAGCGGTTCGGCGTCCTCGCTCGGCCGGTTCGGCGTCTTCCAGACCGCCACCGGCATCGTGCTCACCCTGATCGGCCTGGTCCTCGTCCTGCCGTGGCTGGTGGAGGCGGTCGTGCACCGGCTGCGCGGCGGCCCGGTGCCGTGGCAACTGGCCGTGCGCAGGCTCCAGTTGCACAGCACCGGCGCGAGCCGCGCGGTCGCCGGGATCACCATCGCGGTGGCGGGCGGCATCGCCCTGCAGATGTACGTGGGCGGTATCGACGGGAACTTCAGCGAGTCCACGGGGCAGGACCCGACGCGGGCCCAGATCGGGACCAGCGCCGATGTCACCTCGGGCCGGACGGCCGAGCACATCGTGCGGGAGTTCGCCGCGACCAAGGGCGTGCGCCAGGTGATCGGCACCATCGACAGCTCGATGACCGCGGTGGGCACGAAGCCCGACTCCGTCGCCTCGCACACCGTGCCGCTCTCCGTCGGTTCCTGCGCCACCCTGCGCGAGCTGGCGAAGCTGCCCTCCTGCAAGGACGGCGACGTCTTCCGCGCCACCGGCTCCGACTTCCCCGACAACGAGGAGGCGTTGAGCAAGGACGCCAAGCCCGGCGCCCGGCTCGTCATCGACGACGTCGCCACGAAGGCGCACTGGACGGTGCCCGAGAACGCCCGCACGGTCCCGGCCCGGCGCGCCCCGGACGGCAACCACTACGGCGGCATCCTCGCCACCCCGTCCACCGTCGACGTGCGCGACCTGGCCAACGGGATGGTGTCCACGCAGATCCGGCTCGACCCGAACGTGCCGGACGCCGCCGAGTACGTCCGCAACACGGCCTACCGGATCGATCCGACCATGAACGTGAACCAGTACCGGACGGTCGAGATCAACGACGAGTACGCGGCGATCCGGCGCGGCCTGTTCTCCGCCGCGGCCCTGACGATGACGCTCATCGCGGCGTCCCTGCTGGTCTCGCAGATCGAGCAGCTCCGCGACCGCAGGCGCCTGCTGTCGATCCTCGTCGCCTACGGCACCCGCCGCTCGACCCTGGCCTGGTCGGTCCTGTGGCAGACGGCGATCCCGGTCGCCCTCGGCATGGCGGTGGCGATCGGCGGCGGTCTGGCCCTGGGCACCCTGATGCTCAGGATGGCCGGCAGCCCGGTGGCGGACTGGCTGGCGTTCCTCCCCTTGGCGGGAGTCGGCCTGGCAGCGATCGCGGCAGTCACTCTGCTGAGCCTGCCGCCCCTGTACCGCCTGATGCGCCCGGAAGGACTGCGGACCGAGTAGACCCGCGGCCGGCCACGCGCAGAACCTCAGTCCCCCAGGATCCGAACGGGCAACCCCCGCAGCGCATCCCGCAGAGCCGACCCCAACTCCCGGTACTCCGCGGAGCGCGCCGCGCCCGTACGCATCGCGAGAGCCACCCTGCGTGTGGGTGCGGGCTCGGCGAAGTACCCGGTCAGCAGCTGACTGCTGCGGCTCGTCTCGACGGCGACGGCGGTACGCGGCAGAAGTGTCACCCCGAGCCCTCCGGCGACGAGTTGGACCAGGGTGGCGAGCCCGGCGGCGGTCGTGGTGACGGGAGCGTCACCACGGCCCGCCTCCCGGCAGATGTCCAGCGCCTGGTCCCGCAGGCAGTGCCCTTCGTCGAGCAGCAGCAGATTCAGCTCGCGCAGCGCCTCGCGGGGAATCCCCTCCCGCCCGCCGAGCCAGTGGTCGAGCGGCGTGACGAGCACGAAGTCCTCGTCGAACAGCGGGAGTTCGGTGACGCCGGGCACCCCGAGCGGCACCGCGAGCAGCAGCAGATCGAGCCGCCCGGCCCCGAGCCCCTCGACCAGCGACGAGGTCTGCTCCTCGTGCACCTGGAGGTCCAGCTCGGGGTAGGTCTCGTGGACGAGCCGCAGCACGGTCGGCAGCAGATAGGGGGCCACGGTCGGGATCACCCCGAGCCGCAGCGCACCCGTGAACGGCGCCCGGACCGACTCGGCCTCCTCCATCAGCGCCCCGACCTCGTCGAGCACGGCGCGCGCCCGCACCGCGATCCGCTCCCCGGCGGGCGAGAGCAGCACCTTTCTCGTCGTACGCTCGACAAGGGTCACCCCCAGCACCTCCTCCAGGGCCGACACGGCTCCCGACAGCGCGGGCTGGCTCATCCCGATCGCCGCCGCGGCGTCCCGGAAGTGCAGATGCTCCGCGACCGCGGCGAACGCCCGCAATTGCGCCAGGCTCGGCTGCCTGCGCCGCCCACCCGCGGGCGTCCCCTTACCGACGGCCACTGATAGCCACCTCCGATCAACACGACCGAGTCTAGCTATTTCCGTAATCAATGCACTCTGTGCCACGATCGCTCACAGTCCAACCCACAGAAAAGTCCCTCAAAAAGGGACCTTTCTAGCTGCAAGGAGAGCGCGTGCTCACTGTCGGTGACAAGTTCCCCGAGTTCGACCTGACCGCCTGCGTCTCGCTGGAGAAGGGCCAGGAGTTCGAGCAGATCAACCACAAGACCTACGAGGGCAAGTGGAAGATCGTGTTCGCGTGGCCCAAGGACTTCACCTTCGTGTGCCCCACCGAGATCGCCGCCTTCGGCAAGCTGAACGACGAGTTCGCCGACCGTGACGCCCAGGTCCTCGGCTTCTCCGGCGACTCCGAGTTCGTGCACCACGCCTGGCGCAAGGACCACCCGGACCTGACGGACCTGCCCTTCCCGATGCTGGCCGACTCGAAGCACGAGCTCATGCGTGACCTCGGCATCGAGGGCGAGGACGGCTTCGCGCAGCGCGCCGTCTTCATCGTCGACCAGAACAACGAGATCCAGTTCACGATGGTGACCGCCGGCTCCGTCGGCCGTAACCCCAAGGAGGTCCTGCGGGTCCTCGACGCCCTCCAGACGGACGAGCTCTGCCCGTGCAACTGGAGCAAGGGCGACGAGACCCTGGACCCGGTCGCGCTGCTCTCGGGCGAGTGAACGGAAGGGTACTGACATGGCTCTCGACGAACTGAAGTCCGCCATACCGGACTACGCCAAGGACCTGAAGCTCAACCTGGGCTCGGTCATCGGCAACTCGGACCTCCCGCAGCAGCAGCTGTGGGGCACGGTCCTGGCGACGGCCATCGCGTCGCGCTCGTCGCACGTGCTGCGCGAGCTGGCGCCGGAGGCCGAGGCGAACCTGTCGCCGGAGGCGTTCAAGGCCGCGAAGTCGGCTGCCGCCATCATGTCGATGAACAACGTCTTCTACCGCACGCGTCACCTTCTCTCGGACGACGAGTACGGGACGATGCGCGCCGGTCTGCGGATGAATGTCATCGGCAACCCCGGGGTCGACAAGGTCGACTTCGAGCTGTGGTCGTTCGCGGTCTCCGCGATCAACGGCTGCGGGATGTGCCTCGACT
Organism: Streptomyces sp. NPDC001904; assembly: GCF_040297005.1. Lineage (NCBI taxonomy): Bacteria > Bacillati > Actinomycetota > Actinomycetes > Kitasatosporales > Streptomycetaceae > Streptomyces > Streptomyces sp. NPDC001904. The sequence goes on from NZ_JBEOYI010000007.1 coordinate 152,259, forward strand.
CGCACGAGCAGGTGCTGCGCAAGGCCGGTGTCGACCGGGAGGTCGTGCAGGAGGCGTTCAAGATCGCCTCTGTGATTCAGGCCGTTGCGGTCACGCTCGACGCCGAAGCCGTCCTGGCGTAAGCGGGTTCTACTGGTCGGCCCCGGCACACGATGTGTGCCGGGGCCGACTTCTTGCGTCTCGTGGTCGGGTGCGGGCCCGTGGGGGCTGGTCGCGACCGGGCCCGTGGGGCAGACGCGGATCAGTCAGTGCTGGTCGAATCCGACGGTGGGGCCACCGGGGCCACCGGGGTGGCTGTGGCGCCGTGGGGGGCCGGGGCGTGGCGGAGGGAGGCCTCCTGGGACCAGCTGCGGAGGTAGCCCACCACGGTGTTGGTGACGGCGACGAGCGGCACGGCCACCACGGCACCGCCGATCCCGGACACCATGCTCCCCGTGGCGACGGCGAGCACGACCGCGAGCGGATGCACGCGCACGGCCCGCCCGAGGATGAACGGCTGGAGGATGTGCCCCTCGATCTGCTGCACGGCGAGGACCACGGCCAGCGTCATCACGGCAGTGAACACGCCCTGCGTCACCAGCGCGACGACGACGGCGAGCGCCCCCGACACCACGGCGCCGACGAGCGGGATGAACGCGAACAGGAAGATGAAGACGGCGAGCGGCACCGCCATCGGCACCCCGAGGAAGAAGATGCCGAGGCCGATGAAGATGGCGTCGATGAGGGCGACTATGACGGTCCCGCGGACGTACGCGGTGAGCGTGCGCCACGCCCGCGGCCCCGCCCCCGCGATGCCCGGCCGGGCCTGCGCCGGGAAGAGCTTGAGCGTCCACTCCCAGATGCGCTTGCCGTCGTAGAGCAGGAACAAGGTGGAGAACATCGCCAGGAGGATGCCGGTCATCGCCTCGACGATGACGGTGACGCCCTCCAGGCCGGCCGTGGTGATCGCGTTCGTGTTCGCGCCGATGGCGTCGCGCAACTGCTTCGCGATGTCGTTGATCTGGTCCTCGGTGACGTGGAACGGGCTGTTGAGCAGCCACTTGCGCAACTCGTCGATGCCGTCCTGGACCTGGTCGGAGAGGGTGTCGATGTTCTCCTGGACCTGCCAGACCACGAACCAGCCGACGAGCCCCATGATGACGAAGCCGAGGATCGCGGTGAGCGCCGTCGCGAGCCCGCGCGGCACCCCGTGCCGGCGCAGCCGGGCCACCGTCGGCTGGAGCAGCGCCGTGATGAGCAGCGCCGCGACGAACGCGAACACCACCAGCTGCACGGAGCTGATGACCTTCATCAGGACCCAGACCGCGCCCGCGAGGATCAGCAGCCGCCACCCCGCCTCCGCGGCGACACGCAGCCCCCAGGGCACCGCGGCGACCGGCTCGGGCCGGGGCGACACCGCGGGCGCGTACGCCGGCGGCGCGGGCACCTGGTCACCGGAGGCACCGTCGGTCTCGTCGGAAGACGGGGAGGTGCGGCGCCGCCCCGGCTCGTCCTCGTCTCTCTCGGCCTCGGCCCTGCGCTCGTCCAGGCGCTCGCCGACCTTGCTGATTCCGGCCCCTACCCGGCCGAGCCAGCCTGGAACTCGCGACATGATCCGTCCTCTGATTTCCCCCGCGGGGGTCCCCGTGGCAGCACCCCCAGTTCCCCCTGGGGCACTTTTCACACCGACCGTACATGGAGATACGGCCGGAGCCCCTCACCGTAGGACGGTGAGGGGCTCCGGAAGGTTGAACGCGTACGCGATCGCGTTCTAGTACCAGCTGTTGGCCTGCCAGAAGGACCAGGCGTCACAGGGGCTGCCGTAACGGTCGTTCATGTAGTTCAGGCCCCACTTGATCTGCGTGGCCGGGTTGGTCTGCCAGTCGGCGCCCGCGGAGGAGTACTTGGAGGCGGGGAGTGCCTGGAAGAGACCGTAGGCGCCCGAGGAGGCGTTGGTGGCCTGGTAGTTCCAGCTCGACTCGTGGTTCACGATGTTGCTGAAGCACTGGAACTGGCCGGACGGCACCATCTGACGCGCCATCGCCTGGATCTGGGCGACCGAGTACGACGACTGCGTCGCGAAGCTGGAGGCGTCGCGGGTCTCGGAGCGGCTGGCGGCCTTCTTGGCCTCCTCGCGCTCCTTGGCCTCCTTCTCGGCCTTCTCCTTCGCGTCCTGCGCGGCCTGCTGCTTCGCGACGGCGTCCTCGGCGGCCTTCTTGCGGGCCGCCTCCTCCGCCGTCTTCTGCGCAGCGTTGTCCGCGGCGATGGCCTGCGTCTGAGCCTGCTGCTCGAGGGACGAGGTCTGAACCTGGGCCTGCTGGCCCGCGGGTATGTCGGCGAGGAGGGTCGCGTCGCTCGCCGTGGCCTCAGCCTCGGCAGGCTGAGCGGTGCTGCCCGAGGCAACACCCACGACGGCGCCGACAGTGGTGACCGCGGTGGCCGAAGCCACTGCGAATCCCCGGACCGAAATCCGGCTCACACGGTTTCCTTCCAGCATCGCCCGCTTGAGTGTGACCATCGCGGACGCAATCGTGCCCCTGACGCTGGCCTCCCAACTGCGGGGTCACGGGAGGCGCGGGCCCGGTGGGCAACTCCTTTGCGGGGAGCGCCGCGTGGTGCGCGGGCGGCATACGACGGCCGGTATGGAGTTCAGGGTGCAGCTGGTACTGCAGTGGTGATGTACCGCTGGGGGTACGCAAGTGTCGTATGCGGGGCCTGACAGGACCGTGACTCTGCCGTATTCGGACGTCGCAAGGCAATTCTGCGTTGCGTGGGAAAGCTCACACCCCGTTTGGCGCAGGGGAATTCAGGAAACCCCCGCGCACGAAGACGCCGCCCGGCTAAGCTCCTTGGCTTCTCCGGACGGCGCCTGTCGGGGCGAACTGCCCTAGATCTGGACGTCCTCCAGCATTTCGGTCACGAGGGCCGCGATCTGCGACCTCTCCGAGCGCGTCAGCGTGACGTGCGCGAACAGCGGATGCCCCTTCAGCTTCTCGACGACGGCGACGACACCGTCGTACCGGCCGACCCTGAGGTTGTCGCGCTGGGCGACGTCGTGGGTGAGGACGACGCGCGAGTTCGCCCCGATGCGGGACAGCACCGTCAGCAGGACGTTGCGCTCCAGGGACTGGGCCTCGTCCACGATCACGAACGCGTCGTGCAGCGAGCGGCCGCGGATGTGGGTGAGCGGCAGCACCTCCAGCATCCCGCGCGCCGTGATCTCCTCGATGACGTCACGGCTCGTCACGGCCGAGAGGGTGTCGAAGACGGCCTGCGCCCACGGCCCCATCTTGTCGGCCTCACTGCCGGGCAGATAGCCGAGTTCCTGGCCGCCGACCGCGTACAGCGGGCGGAAGACCATCACCTTCTTGTGCTGGCGGCGCTCCAGGACGGCCTCCAGGCCCGCGCAGAGGGCGAGCGCGGACTTGCCGGTGCCGGCCCGGCCGCCCATGGAGACGATGCCGACGTCCGGGTCGAGGAGCAGATCGAGCGCGATCCGCTGCTCGGCGCTGCGCCCCTTGAGCCCGAAGGCCTCCCGGTCGCCGCGCACCAGGCGGACGTTGCCCTCCGGCGTGACCCGGCCGAGGGCCTTGCCGCGCTCGGAGTGGATCGTCAGGCCCGTGTGCACGGGGAGGTCGGCGGCCTCGGGAACGTAGAGCGTCTCCTCCTCGAAGAGCAGGTCGACCTGTTCGCCGGCGAGGGTCAGTTCGGACATTCCGGTGAAACCGGAGTCCGTGATGGCGAGTTCGGCGCGGTACTCCTCGGCGAGGAGACCGACCGACGACGCCTTGATCCTGAGCGGAAGGTCCTTCGACACGACCGTGACGTCGAACCCCTCGGCCTGCAGATTGCGGGCCACGGCCAGGATCCGGGAATCGTTGTCGCCCAGGCGGTAGCCGGCCGGGAGCACGGAGGGGTCGGAGTGGTTGAGCTCGACGCGCAGCGTGCCGCCCAGGTCTCCGGTGGGGATCGGGGCGTCCAGGCGTCCGTAGCGAACCCGGTAGTCGTCCAGCAGCCGCAGGGCCTGCCGGGCGAAGTAGCCGAGCTCGGGATGGTGCCTCTTGGCCTCCAACTCCGTGACCACGACGATCGGCAGCACGACTTCGTGCTCGTCGAACCGGGTCATGGCGTTGGGATCGGCCAGCAGGACGCTGGTGTCGAGAACATAAGTGCGCCGTTCGGCTTTGCGCAGGCGCTTGTTACTGGTCACCACGGAAGGACGTACCCCCTCGGATGAGGTCGGGGAGCGACGGAGGAGTTTCTGGGCCGGGAACACCGGCGAAGGCTGCCGGTCGTCGGCACCGCTGCGCGGGCCGAGAGCCGGCCCTCCAAGTCGTCATCCGCACGGGTTCGTGTGCGGTCGTCCTGGTGCAAAGGGCCTCCCGGGCGGGCGGCCCCGTGCCGCCCGCTGAGATGCGGTGTCCTTGGTGCGGACACCGACCTGGGAGGGTTATTCCCTCGAACACGCGCAGCCATGCCAGGGCATAGGGCGGCGCGTGCGTTAACTCCTGATGTCGTACGTCCCCCGGGTACGTCCGGGGTGCGGGCGGATCAGCCGCCGAAACGCCGGTGCCGGGCGGCGTAGTCGCGCATCGCGCGCAGGAAGTCGACCTTGCGGAAGGCCGGCCAGAAGACTTCACAGAAGTAGTACTCGGAGTGGGCCGTTTGCCAGAGCATGAAGCCCGACAGGCGCTGCTCGCCGCTGGTGCGGATGACGAGGTCCGGGTCGGGCTGGGCGCTGGTGTAGAGGTGCTTGCCGATCAGGTCGACGGAGACGGCGTCGGCCAGTTCCTCGATCGACTGCCCCTTCTCCCCCGCGTCCAGGACCATCGAGCGCACGGCGTCGGCGATCTCCTGGCGGCCGCCGTAGCCGATCGCCACGTTGACCAGTATTCCGTCGCGCTGGGCGGTGGCCTCCTCGGCCTCCTTGAGGATGCCCTGCATGCCCTCGGGGAGGATGTCGGGGGTGCCCACGTGGTGGACGCGCCAGCGGCCGTCGGCCGCGAGGGCGCGGACGGTGTCCTCGATGATGCCGAGCAGCGGGACCAGTTCCTCGGCGGGCCGGTCGAAGTTGTCCGTCGACAGCAGCCACAGGGTGACGACCTCGACGTCCGTCTCGCTGCACCAGCCGAGGAACTCCTCGATCTTGGCGGCGCCCGCCTGGTGCCCCTGGGCCGGGGTGGAGCCGGCGGCCTTCGCCCACCGTCGGTTGCCGTCCATGATGACGCCGATGTGCTTGGGCACCTGGTCGTGGTCCAGATGGCCTTCGACCCGGCGTGCGTACAGCCTGACCAGCAGGCCGCGCAGCCTGTCCCGCAGGTTCACGGTCTTTTGCCCCTCCGTGCAGACGACGGTCCCCGAAGGCGAAAGCCTACAGCCGCAGAACCGGGTGGGAGCTGTGGGGTGTCGGTGCACCGACGGCGCACTGACGTAGCTTCGTACCCATGAACGACACCTCTCCCTACGTGGCCTCGGCCGACCGTTACGACGCGATGGAGTACCGGCGCACCGGCCGCAGCGGCCTGAAGCTGCCCGCGATCTCGCTCGGCCTGTGGCACAACTTCGGGGACGACCGCACGCTCGACTCCCAGCGCGCGATCCTGCGCCGCGCCTTCGACCTGGGCGTCACCCACTTCGACCTGGCGAACAACTACGGCCCGCCGCCCGGCTCGGCCGAGCTGAACTTCGGCAAGCTCTTCGCGCAGGACTTCGCCCCGTACCGCGACGAGCTGGTCCTCTCGACCAAGGCCGGCTATCTGATGCACCCCGGCCCGTACGGCGAGTGGGGCAGCCGCAAGTACCTGCTGTCGTCGCTGGACGCCTCGCTGAAGCGGATGGGCGTGGACTACGTCGACATCTTCTACTCGCACCGCTTCGACCCGAACACCCCGCTCGAGGAGACGATGGGCGCGCTCGCCTCGGCGGTGCAGCAGGGCAAGGCGCTGTACGTGGGCGTCTCGTCGTACACCAGCGAGCAGACGGCCGAGGCCGCGCGGCTGCTCAAGGAGATGGGCGTCCCGGCCCTGATCCACCAGCCGTCGTACTCGATGATCAACCGCTGGACGGAGGACGACGGCCTGCTCGACACCCTGGAGACGGCGGGCATGGGCTGCATCTCCTTCGCGCCGCTCGCGCAGGGCCTGCTGACGGACAAGTACCTGAAGGGCATCCCGGAGGGCTCGCGCGCCACGCAGGGCAAGTCGCTCGACCCGAATCTGCTGAGCGAGGACGTGGTGCGCCGGCTGAACGGGCTGAACGACATCGCGCAGCGCCGCGGCCAGTCCCTGGCCCAGCTCGCGCTGAACTGGGTGCTGCGCGACGAGCGGATGACGTCGGCCCTGATCGGCGCCTCCAGCGTGCGGCAGCTGGAGAACAACGTGGCGGCGCTGACCGCGCCCGCTCTGACCGACGAGGAACTGACCGAAATCGACTCGTTCGCGGTCTCCACGCCGGGTACGAACATCTGGGCCGGGCGCAGCTGATCCGGTTCGCCCCCGGCGGGCCCCTGAGCGGGGCTTGTCGTGTCCGTATGTGCGGACAAAAAACGGGCCGGTCCGTGGGGGGGAGACGGACCGGCCCGAGGGGGGGTTTCCACCATAACCCTTCGTAAGTGCGGATGCCTCCTTCGGCGTGCCACAACTACTCTCCGCAATCGCCCGGCGACTGCTGGAGGTAGCTTTCCGGCCGCTGCACAGCGGGCTCACAGGCGTCTTTGACACCTTCTCCACAGGCTCTTCGCCGGGGATTCGGGGTCCCTCTCCCGTGTCAGGCGCAAGGTTGACGCCGCCGGGGCCGCCCGCAAAGGGCGTCGCAGATATGGCGCATTCGGGTCGCGTGGCGGCGGCGCCGGGCCCGGGAGGTGGCAAGCGGTACCGCACGGCCCCCTCCACCGCACGGTACCGCCGCGCAGCTTTGCTGGCGCGAATTGCCGTTGGTCTGAACTTACGTGAGGTTTACGTGGGGATCGAGTGCGTCTCGGTAACGATGCGGAATCGGTTGCTCCAGGCGCCCGGTTTGCACCGTTTGCTCAGCGAGGTGCGGCGGTCACGGCTTGCGGGCCTCGATCAGGTGGCGGGAGCTGTGGGCCACGAACGGCCCTTCCTTCCCGATCCGCTCGTGCAGGGCGCGCAGTTGGGGCTCGTACGCCTCGACGGTGAAGCCCGGGACCATCCAGACGACCTTGCGCAGGAAGTGCACGACCGCGCCGATGTCGAAGAACTCGATGCGCAGCCGCTCGGCGCGCAGGTCGACGATCTCCAGCCCCGCCGCCCGCGCCTGTGCCGCCTCGGCCTGCGGGCCGCGGCCCCGGCGCACTTCTTCCGGCTGCGGGCCGAGGAAGTACTCGACGAGCTCGAACACGCTGCTGGGGCCGACGTGCTGGGCGACGTAGGAACCGCCGGGGCGCAGCACGCGGGCGATCTCGGGGAAGTCCGCCCTGACCGGGTGGCGGGCGGTGACCAGGCCGAAGGTGGCGTCGGCGAAGGGCAGCGGGGCGTCGTCGGGGGACGCGACCACGACCACGCCGCGCGGGGCGAGCCGGCGGGAGGCCTTCGCCACGTTCGGCGGCCAGCCCTCGGTGGCGGCCATCAGGCGCGGCAGGCTCGGGGCGAGGTCGAGCACCTCGCCGCCGCCGGTGTGCAGGTCGAGCGCCGCGTCGACGCCGGCGAGCCGCTCCCCCATCAGCCGGGCGTACCCCCACGAGGGCCGCTCCTCGGTGGCGCGGCCCTCGAACCAGGAGAAGTCCCAGCCCTCGGTGGGCGCGGCGACCGCCTCGGCGACCAGGTCCTCGTAGGCCCTGTCGGCCGTCCGCTCCGTGCGTCCCGCCGGTCCCGGAGTGCCGCCGGTGTCCCTGTTCTCCTTGCCGTTCATGACACCCATGGTCGCAGGGGAAACCGGAGCGTTCCTCCCCTTTTCCCTGCGCCTGCGCTGTCCGGGGGCCCTGCTACTTTCTGCCCACCGGACAGGGGAGGACCAGCGATGACCAGCAGGCCGACGATGCGGCACGTCCCGTACGAGGGCACGGAGAAGGAGAGCCTGCACGTGGCGCTCGACCGGCACCGGGACGGCGTCGTGTGGAAGCTCGACGGGCTCGACGAGGAGCGGGCCAGGCGGCCGCTGACGCCGTCGGGGACCAATCTGCTGGGGCTGGTCAAGCATCTGGCGTCGGTCGAGTACGGCTGGTTCTGCGACACGTTCGGCCGGGAGAGCGAGCCGCTGTGGTTCAACCCGTTCAAGGGCGAGGACATCGTGGCCTCCGACGACGAGACGGTCGAGAGCCTCCTCGCCTTCTACGCACGTGCGCGCACCGCCGCCGACCGGGTCATCGCCGAGACCGGCCTCGAGGAGACGGGCACGGCCTGGGACGGCAGAACGGTGTCGATGCGCTGGGTGCTGGTGCACATGGTGGAGGAGACGGCCCGGCACCTGGGCCACATGGACATCCTGCGGGAGCTGACGGACGGCGCGACCGGTTTCCTGCCGCCGCTGCCCCGGTAGGACGAGGGAGAGGTGCCAGGGGGGTGTCCTCAGGGATGTACGGGGGATGTCCACAGGGTCTTCTCAGGGGCTGGCCCTCTTCCCGGGCACCCCGGGGCCGCACATACCCTTGACGCACCCCCGCCGCACGACCACCTCGGCCCACGTCCCCCACATCGGGCCCGTCCGTCCCACTTCACCGCAGAGACGCGAGCACATGTACGTACGATCTGCACGTTCCGCGATAGCGAGCTGGCTGACCCGCCTCTACTTCTCCCGGCTGCGGAGAAAGGGGACGGGCCTGGATCTGTCGATCCTGTCGAAGCTGCCCGACGGCGCGCTGCTGCCGCTGCGCCGCGACGGCGTCGACCCGGTTCCCGAGATCGGCGCGCTGCGCGACCGGGAGCCGGTCAGCAGGCTGCCGATCCCCGGCATGACGGTCTGGCTGGTGTCGGGCTACGACGAGGCGAAGGAAGTCCTCAGCAACGCCAAGGCGTTCAGCAACGACTTCCGGCACCTGGTGGGCGTGGGCGGCGCCGGCGCCGATCAGAACCCGGGCGGGCTCGGCTTCTGCGACCCGCCGGACCACACCCGCCTGCGCCGGCTGCTCACGCCCGAGTTCACGATGCGCCGGCTTTCACGGCTCACGCCGCGCATCCACGCGATCGTCGAGGAGCAGCTGGCCCAGCTGGAGAAGGCGGTGCGCGAGTCGCCCGACGGCACGGCCGACCTGGTCGAGCACTTCGCGATGCCGGTGCCGGCGCTGGTGATCTGTGAACTGCTCGGCGTCCCCTACGAGGAGCGGGAGGCGTTCCAGCAGTTCTCCGTGGCCCGCTTCGACGTGCTGGGCGGCGCCGGTGCGTCGTTCGGGGCCGTGTCGCAGTCGCTGGACTACCTGCGCGGGGTCGTCGCCCAGCAGCGGCGCGATCCCGGCGAGGGCCTGCTCGGCATGCTGGTGCGCGAGCACGGCGACAACATCACCGACGAGGAGCTGACCGGCCTCGCGGACGGGGTGCTGACCGGTGGTCTGGAGACGACGGCGAGCATGCTCGCGCTCGGCACCATGATCATGCTCAGCGACCGGGAGCACTTCGCGGCGCTGCACGACGCGGAGGACCCGGCGGCGGTCGCGGCGCCGTTCGTCGACGAGCTGCTGCGCCATCTGACGGTCGTGCAGACGGCCTTCCCGCGGTTCGCGCGCGAGGACGTCGAGATAGGCGGCGTACCGATATCCGGCGGCGACATCGTGATCGTGTCGCTCAGCGCCGCCGACCGGGACCCGCGGCTCGGCGGGGACGGCGACGACATGGACGCCTTCCTGCCCTCGCGCCCGCCCACCGCCTCCCACCTGGCCTTCGGCTACGGCATCCACCGCTGCATCGGCGCCGAACTCGGCAAGATGGAACTGCGCGCCGCCTTCCCCCAACTGGTGCGCCGCTTCCCCGACCTGCAGCTCGCGGTACCGACCGAGGAGTTGGAGTTCCGCAAGCTGTCGATCGTGTACGGGGTGGACTCGCTGCCGGTGCGGCTCTAGAGGCTGTCCGGGGTCGGCCCTCCCGTCGGCATAGTCTGATGCCCAGTACACGGGTCAACCAAAGGTTGACCGGGGCTCAGGGGTGCAGGGGAAGGGGCCTGGGGAGCATGGATCTCAGGGGGGACGCCGGGGCGGGCGCGACCGCCGCCGGTTTCGGGCCGTTGCAGGCCGACGATCCGGCGGAGGTGGCGGGTTACCGGCTGGCGGCGCGGATCGGCGCGGGCGGCATGGGCCGGGTCTATCTGTCGCACACGCAGGGCGGCCGCCCGGTGGCGCTCAAGGTCGTCCGCTCCGAGCTGGCCGACGACCCGTCCTTCCGGCGGCGCTTCCGCCGGGAGATGGAGGCGGCGCGGCGGGTGCGGGGCGCGTACACGGCCGAGCTGATCGACGGGGACGCGGACGCCGATCCGCCGTGGCTCGCCACGCTGTACGTGCCCGGCCCCTCCCTGTCGGAGGCGGTCGCGCGGCGCGGGCCGCTGCCGGCGACGGCGGTGCTGTGGCTGATGGCGGGCGTCGCCGAGGCGTTGCAGGCCATCCACGCGGCCGGGGTCGTGCACCGCGACCTCAAGCCGTCGAACGTGCTGCTCGCCGCCGACGGCCCACGCGTCATCGACTTCGGCATCTCCCTGGCGTCGGGGCTGAGTTCGTACACCGCGACGAGCGGCGGCCTGGCCATCGGCACACCCCAGTACATGGCACCGGAGCAGGCGTCCGGTGCCGAGGTCACGCAGGCGACGGACGTCTTCGCGCTCGGCCAGACGGCGGCGTTCGCGGCGCTCGGCACGCCGCTGTACGGCGACGGCCCCGGGGTCACCGTCCTGTACCGCATCGTCCACTCCCGGCCGGACCTGACGCCGCTCCCCGAGGAGCTGCGCCCGCTGATCGCCCGCTGCCTCGCCCAGGACCCGGCCGACCGGGCCACTCCCGCGGAGATCGTGGAGTGGTGCCGGCAGCGGCTCGGGGGTGCCGTGGACGCGGGTGGGGGGTCTGCCGTGTGGCGGGAGGTGGTGGGGACGGAGGTGCCGGTTCCGGGGCCGGACCGGGCTTCGGGGGCGGCTTCGGGGGCGGTGACGGTCGCCGCTCCGGCCGACGGTGCCGGTTCCGCCGCGCATACGGCTCCGTTCACGGTGACCGCGCCGCAAGGCCCCCGGGATCCGTGGGCGCCGCCCACCGAGCCGAGCGGGCCGCCCGCGCGAAGACGCGGCGCCCGCCTGGCGGTCGGCGCGGCCGTGACGGCGGCGGTGCTGGTGCTGTCGGGGCTGGTCTGGACGGGGCTGAACCCGGGCGGGATGTTCGGCCGCGGCAAGGGTGACGGTGACCGTGACCGGGTGGCGGCCGGTGCAACGCCCTCCGGGTCGGCGTCCGGGACGGCGTCCGGGTCCGGGGCGGAGGCGAAGGCGGACACCGCCGACGACGGCACCGGCAAGGCGGCCGGGACGGCGGGCTCCGGCGCCGCCTCGACCCCGGCCGCGGAGCCGACGGTCTACGGGAAGTCGCAGATGTGGCTGGACGCGAAGAACTCGCTGAGTTTCGACGACCCGTACCAGCGCAAGGACCGCAAGGGTGAGATCCGGTTCTCCTGTGAGCAGGCCGGCTGCGAACTGACCAGCGACACCGCCGTGTTCATGCAGATCTTCGGCAAGCCGGACGCCGACCGCGAGATGTGCGACCTCATGACCAGGACCAAGACCGGCAAGAAGAGCCACACGTGGCCGCTGGCCGCCTCGGCGGTCGGCACTCAGTTCTGTGTCCGCAGCGGCGACGGACGGCTCGCCTCCCTCGTCATCGACGTGAAGTCGACCGCCATGCCCGACATCGCCTTCCTGAGCGTGGACATGGCCTACTGGAAGAAGTGAGTCCCGGCGCGGCTCAGCCGCTCTTCGGGAACGAGACCTCCACGCGCCGGTTCTTCTTGCGGCCTTCCTCGCTCCCGTTGTCCGCGATCGGGTAGTCCTCGCTGTAGCCCCGGACCTGGAAGGTGACCTCTCCACCGGCTGCGCCGAGGGCCGTCGTCAGCTGGTCGTGGACCGCTTCGGCACGCTTCTTGGACAGCGTCAGGCCGTGCGCGTACGAGCCCAGGTTGTCGGTGAACCCGAACACCCGGACCGTGGCGGCCTTCTGGGACTTGATCTCGTCGGCGATCGCCTGGATGCGGGACTGTGCGTCGGGGTTGAGCTTGGCGCTGTCCTTCGCGAAGAGGACCTCGGCCTGGAGGGCGAACGTCACGGTCTCGTTGGTGTCGGAGCGGCGTTCGTCGCCGGAGAGGTCCTCGACGACCGACTTGATGTCCAGCACCTTGGCGGGCGCCAGCGTCGCGCCGTCGGCGAGCTTGAGACCGGGGCTGTTGGCGTCGACGTCCGGGGGCGCCGACGTGGTGGTGCTGCCGGGCGGGGCGGAGGGTTTGTCGTCGGCGTGGGCCACCGCGGTGCCGGTGGCGAGCAGGAGGACCGTGAGCGTCGCGGCGGTCAGGTGGTGGCGGGGCATGTCATTCGCCCTCGGTGATGTCGAGTTGGGCCGGGGGCATGGTGGGGACCTGGAGCTGGACGGAGGTGGTTCCTTGCGGGGGTGCGGGGAACTGGGCGAACCATTCGGTGGTGTCGCCCTGCGGCACTCCGCCCTGGAATTTGGTGCAGAGGCAGCGGCCCTCGGTGTCCCTCAGGACCAGGTACTTCTTCTTCCCCGCCTCGTCCACGAGGCTGGCACCCGCAAGGGATCCACCGTTCTTGCGCAATTCCTGTTCGTCGCTGGCCCAGTCCAGGCCCAGCCAGCGGGCCGACGTCCCGTTGGTCACCTGACCGTTCAGCGTGATGAAGCCGCCCTGGTCGCGCGTCGCGGATGTGACGGTGAGCGTGACGCCGTTGCTCTTCACCTCTGCCAGCGTCTGCTTCTCAGGGGACTGGGACGCCGTTGACTCTCGGTCGCTCTCCTTCTGCGCGGGCGCCGACGTTTTCGAGGCGTCATCGCCTTTGTCTCCGTCACCGCCGCAACCGGCCACGGAGAGGACGAGACCTGTCGTGATCGCCACCGCGGCCAGTGCCCGGCGGGTCGTCGTAGTGCGCCGAAGGTTCATCGCTACGGCTTCCCTTTCTCGTCAGTCGGCCAGGTGGACGGAGAACAGGGCCGACGCGTCGGGCAGGTCCTCCAGATGGAAATCCTCGGGGTCGATCTCAAACGGAGTGCCGTCGCAGTCGAGCTCGACAACCTTCTTGAAGTCGGCATCCGCAGGAAAATCACAGCGGGGCTGGATGACCGCTGTGGCGTGCGCGGTCGCGTGTTTGTTCTCCGTACCGGGGATGATCGTGTCGCCGACCGTGAACCGCGTCCGGACCTCGACCCGGTAGCCCGGAAACCCGTCGACCTGTGTGGCGTCAGGACCCGCGATGACATCGGAGTCGTTCTCGGCAGCCAGCTGACCGGCCGCGGCCTCCACGTTGGCCCCCGCGACGTCCTGCCCATTCAGCCAGTCGAGCCAGTCGCCGCCATCATCGAGAGCCTTACCCAGGCCGTCCATGAGTTCGTCCCGCGCCGACTGGGTCGCAGCCAGCGCGGCCGCGTCTGCGGCGGACTGGGCGCCATTGCGCGCGGAAGCGGCTTGGGCGAAGGCGAAGAAGGCGAACGCGGTGAACAGCAGAATCCCGGTGAGCCAGATATAGATCGGCAGCGTCGAGCCTCGATCGTCGGTGAGCCTCAGCCGCCGACCACGTCGTCCACCGCACCGCTGATGGCGGACGAGATGCGCCCGTTCAGCCCGAGCTGATCGATCGCCACGAAAATCCCCGCGATCAGAATCATCAGCCCCGCATATTCCACGAACCCGGCACCAGAATCTCGCCGCGCTCCGCGAACCCGCTCCGACACCGAAACCGTCCACTTGACCCACACCTCGATGAGCCGATCCCTGGTCACGATCTCCCCTTCCCCGTACGACGGCCACGCTCGCGCGCGTACCGTACGCAACGTACGCGACCAGCAACCGCTTGTATGCGGATTCGACAATTAACTGCTGTCGCTTGACCGGAAGTTGATTTCGCGTTGTCCGCCGTGTCACCTGTGTTGTCGATCGCATCCCGCGCCCACCCCCGCCGCGTTCGCAACCGCCAACCACACTAGGGAACACTGTAGTCAGTCAACGCCCCAATATTGAGCCGAAGTTGGAGCCCGAGCCCAGGAACATGCCCGTGCCGATCAGGATCATGGTGGCCGGGAGCATGAAGACCAGGGTGACCATCGTTGCCTTCGGGATGGTTTTGGCGGCGCGGCGGCGGGAGTTCTGGGCGTCCGTGCGGCGCATGTCCGTGGCCAGCTGGATGAGGGTGTCCGCGATGGGCGAGCCCAGTTCCTCGCCCTGCTGGAGGGCGGAGACGAACTGCGCGACCTGCTCGGACGAGTTGCGGCGGCGGAGTTCGTCGAACGCCTGGCGGCGCGGGACGCCCATGTCCATCTGGCGCAGGGTGATGCGGAGTTCGTCCGCCCAGGGACCTTCGTACTTCTCCGCGACCCGGTCGAGGGCCTGGCGGAAGCCGAGGCCCGCCGAGACGACGACCGCGAGGACGTCGAGGAAGTCGGGGAGGGTGCGGTCGATGACGTCCTTGCGTTCGCGCATGGCCTGGAGGATCAGCGCGTCGGCGGCGAGCGCGCCGAAGGCGAAGGTGAAGAGGGCGAAGAGGGGCCGGCCGACGGAGAGGAAGACCAGGCCCATGACCAGGCCGAAGGCGCCGTAGACCGCACGCCGGGCCGCGTACCGGTCGATGGTCAGACCGCCGGGGTTGCCCGCCATGTCGATGCGGCGGCGCTTGGCGTCGACCCGGCGCGGGCCCATCAGCCGCAGGACCAGCGGGGCGAACCGCATGCCCAGGCGGTCGACCGCCGAGGACGGGGCCGAGACGCGGCTGGCGCCGACCTCCAGGGCGAGGGCGAGGTCGCTGGGGATCTTGGCGTCGGCCCGGTACATGCGGACGCCCAGGAAGATGCCGAGGACGGCCAGGCCCATGAGGAGGGCGAGGAGGAGGCCGATGACGGTGGTGGACATGGACGCCTCAGACCTCGATCTTTCCCAGGCGGCGGATGACGAAGAACCCGATCGCATAGAGGCCGAGGGAGACCAGGATCAGCGTCTGGCCGATCGCGGAGCCGGTCACCCGGGCCAGGGCCCCGTCGTTCGACGAGTTGATGAGGATCAGCGAGCCCAGGCCGAGCAGCGGAACCGTGAAGGCCGTCGCGTTGACCTCGGAGAGCATCGTGCGGATCTCGCGCCGGGTCTCCTTGCGGTCCTCCAGGGTCTGGGTGAGGTTGCGCAGGGAGGAGACGACCGTGCCGCCCGCCTTGTTCGCCAGGACCAGCGTCGTGACCAGGACGATGAGTTCGCGGGACGGGAGGCGGGCCGCCAGTTCGTCCAGGGCGTCGTCGACGGAGCGCCCGAGCGACAACTGGTCGGCGACCCGCGAGAGTTCCTCGCCCGCGGGGGCCTCCAGCTCCTCCGCCGCCATCGCCAGCGAGGTGCGCAGGGCGAGGCCCGCGGCCGTGGCGTTCGCCAGGAGGCGTGCCACGTCAGGGAGTTGGTTGATGAATGCCTCGATGCGTTTCTGCCGCTGCCAGTTGAGGAAGATGACGGCGCTCCAGATGCCCACGGCGCCCGCGATCGGCCCGAAGAACGGGGCCAGGGCCGTCGCCGCCACCAGCCACAGGGCGACGACGAGCACGGCCACGTAGATGAAGAACTCGCCCGGGGTGAGGTCCAGGCCCGTGGCGGAGAGGCGCAGTTGCAGCGCCTTGCCGAGGCGGGTGCGGCGCAGGCGGCGGTCGACGGAGCGGAAGCGCCGGGTCCGGCCGCCCGCGCCGCTGCCGTAGCCACCGGCCGCGTAGTCGTCGAGGCGGTCGACGAGGGCCTGGCGCTGGGCGCGCCCGGACGCGTAGACGTGCACGCCCGCGACGGCGACGACGCAGGCCAGGACGGTGGCGGCGAGGGCGATGAGGACCGGGTTCGTCATGCCGCACCTTCCGCCGCGTGGTCGGACGTCATCCCGTGGCCTCCCTGGTGTTGAGTACGTCGACGGACTCGACCACCCCGAAGGCCGGCGGGACCGACTCCCCCGCCACGTACAGCCGGTCGGCGACCCGGCGGGGCAGCGGCAGGTGCTCGTAGTAGCCGTGGACGCGCCGCGGGCCCGTGTCGCCGTACGTGTGCGGCTGGGCGGCGAAGCGGGACACCGTCGCGATCGTGAACTGTTCGCGGCCGTGGCTGACGAGGAGGGCGATCTCGGTGACCCGGCGGGAGCCGTCGGCGTGCCGGGTGAGCTGGACGAGGACGTCGACCGCCGAGTTGATCTGGTCGCGCAGGGCCTCGAACGGGACGTCGACCTCGGACATCGAACCGAGCGTCTGGAGGCGGGTCAGGGCGTCCTCGGCGGTGTTGGCGTGGACCGTCGCGAGGGAGCCGTCGTGGCCCGTGGACATGGCTTGAAGCATGTCCAGCGTCTCGCCGCCGCGGACCTCGCCGACGATGATGCGGTCGGGGCGCATGCGCAGGCTGTTGCGGACGAGGTCGCGGATGGTGACCTGGCCCTTGCCCTCGACGTTCGCCGGGCGCGATTCGAGGCGGATGACGTGGTCCTGCTGGAGCTGGAGCTCCGCCGAGTCCTCGATGGTGATGATGCGCTCGTGCGGCGGGATCAGCGCGGAGAGGGCGTTGAGGAGGGTCGTCTTGCCCGAGCCGGTGCCGCCGCTGACGATGATGTTGAAGCGGGCCCGGACGCAGGCCGCGAGCAGCATCAGCATGTGCTGGTCGAGCGAGCCGAGGTCGAGGAGTTCGTTGAGGCTGTACGCGCGCGGGAAGCGGCGGATGGTGAGGGTGGCGCCGGTCAGGGCGAGCGGCGGGATGATCACGTTGACGCGTTCGCCGGTGGGCAGGCGGGCGTCGACCATGGGGTTGGACTCGTCGACGCGGCGGTTGACGGTGGACACGATGCGTTCGATGGTCTGCATGAGCTGCTCGGACGAGGCGAAGCGCATCGGGAGCTGTTCGACGCGGCCCGCCCGTTCCACGAAGATCGCGTCGGGGCCGTTCACCATGATCTCGGTGATGGAGGCGTCCGCGAGGAGCGGCTCCAGGATGCCGAGGCCGAGTGCCTCGTCGACGACCCGGCGGATCAGCTGGGTGCGTTCGGTGGAGGAGAGGACCGGGCCCTCGCGGCTGATGATGTGGCCGAGGACGCGCTCCAGGCGGACCCGGCGGTCCGCCGCCGCGAGGGTCGACATCTCGGCGAGGTCGATCTCTTCGAGGAGCTTGGCCCGGTAGACGGCGACGAGGCCGTCGTCGCGGGACGGTTCGCCTCCGGCGGGGTCGCGGGTGGCCACCACTCTGGAGCGCAGGCTCATGTCAGCTCCCTTGGTCGGTCTGGTCGCTGGGCATGGTCACGGTGCGGCTGATGTTCCAGCCGTCGAAGAGGGGGATGATCGCCTTCACGTGGACGGTGACGGTGCAGGTGACCAGCGGGTCACCGCCGCACGCGCCCGGTGCCGGTTCCAGCCAGCCGCTCACCGAGGCGGTCGCCGCCGCCGGGCCCGATCCGGTGTTCAGTGACTCGGCGCGGGCTCCGGCGCGGGCGGCGCTGCCGGCCTGGTTGGCGCCGTAGCCGACGAGGCCGAGCTGGATCGCCGCCATGCCGACGACGAGGAGGAAGGGGAGGAACCCGGCGAACTCCAGCATGGAGACGCCCCGGTCGCCGGTGAAGCGCCGGTTCGCCCCGTCGTGCCCCTCCGGCGATCGAGGAGCGGGGTCCGGGGCGGCGCCCCGTGGCCCGGGCGCTGTCACTGGTCCGTCTCCGCAGCCGCGCCCGCCGTGCCCGTGACGGACCAGCCGGGGTTCACGCCCGGGAAGAACAGGGGGACGTCCACCTTCACCGTGGCCTTCATGACCGTGCCGTCCGAACCACAGCCGATGTCCGCGCTCTGCCACGCGGACGGCAGGTTCTTGTGGCCGGCCGCGTTGCAGGCGGCGGCGTAGTCGCCGCCACCGGCCTGTACCGAGGTCGCCGCCCGCGCCGCCTCGTCCGCCGCGTTCCCGGCCAGCGAGTACGTGTACCCGTACAGCACGCACTGCCACAGCAGGCCCATGACGACGAGCACCAGCGGGAACATCGCGGCGAATTCGAGGGTGACGGCGCCCTTGTCGCCGCGGCGGCGGGTGCGGCGGCCGCCCGTCGCGTCGGGGGCCGGGGCGGCGACCAGGCCGAGTTCGCCGGCCAGGGTCCACATCGCCTGCTTCACCGTGGAACGGTTGTCGAGGTCCTGCATGCGTCCCGCGTCGACGGCGGCCTGGAGTTCCTTGAACGCGGCGGGGAGCGTGGTGCGGGCCGTCTTGGTGCCGGTGACGCGCTCGACCAGGGTCGGCTGGATCTCGGCGGAGCGCGCGTACCGGTTGACGACCGTCAGGGTCTCCTCGGCCTTGCGGATCTGCAGCCGGTCCCAGAGGCGGATCATGCGCTTGGCGGCGCGGACGGCGACGACGTCCGGGGTGATCAGGAGGGCGGCCTGGTCGGCGAGTTCGATCGCGGCGGCGTTGGCGGCGCCCATCTGCGTGCCGCAGTCGACGACCACGACCTCGTAGCGGGCGCGCAGGGCGTGGACGACCTGGCGGGCCACGCGGTCGGTGATCTCCTCGCCGCGTTCGCCGTCGGCCGGGGCGAGGAGGAGGTCGATGCCGGTCTCGTGGGTGAAGACGGCGTCCTGGAGGACGCGCGGGGTGATGTCGGTGATGGCGGCCAGGTCGGCGACCGAGCGGCGGAACTGGACGTCCAGGTAGGAGGCGACGTCGCCGGACTGGAGGTCGAGGTCGAGCAGCGCGACCGAGCGGCCCGACGCACGCGCGGCCAGGGCGAGTTGGACGGCGGTGAGGGTGGTGCCCACGCCGCCCTTCGCGCCGGTGACGGCGACGACGCGGCCGCCGCCGCCCGCCGGGACGAGCTCGTTGCCGGTGCTCCCCGCGAGGTGGCGGCGCATGCCGGCGGACCAGGAGGCGGCGGCGTGCACGCGCTCGGCGAGGGCGTCGTAGCTGAGCGGGAAGGCGACGATGCCGCGGGCGCCGCTGTCCATGGCGGCGGTGAGCAGGGCCGGGCTGGTGTCGGCGGTGACGAGGACGACGCCGACCGCCGGGAAGCGCAGCACCAGGTCCCGGATGAGGTCCAGGGCGGGTACGGGGCCGATGCGTTCGTGTACGAGGACGACCTCGGGGAGTTCGTCCAGGGACTCGGCGGCGAGGCGGGCCAGCAGGTCGAGGAGGGCGGTGGAGTCGGGGACGGGTGGGGCCGGCTCGGTGTCGGGGAGCTGGGAGAGCAGGGTGATCAGCGCGCGGGCGCTGTCCGGATCACCGACGGCGGGCAGAATACGAGTGGTCACCGGGCCTCCTCGGTGTACGGGTACCCCGGTCCGCGCTGCGCGCACCGCCCCACGGATCCGCCCCCGGCACCCGCCGCGGACTCGGCGCCCTCCAGGACAGCCCCGTAAGGGGCGCGGGGAGCTGCGCGACCCGCCACAGCGGCGCCGCACCCGCGCGACCGGACCCCAGCCGTACTCGGCCCGCGCCCGAACCGGTCGGGGACGCGGGTACCCCTGCGCATCACCATCACGCGACCCCCTACTTGTCCTCGTCCAGCGTGTACGTCCGGTCCCCCGGCGGCACCGCCCCGTCACTGCCCGGCGCCACCAGCGCCAGCCGCACATGGGTGGCGAACGACTCGGCGTACGCGACGCGTTGGGCATCGGCGGCGCCGAGCGCGAACGTGATCGGCACGGCCTCGCCCTGCCGCCGCACCCCGTTGTTGTCGGAGGCGTTGGCCCCCTGCTGGTCGATCGGGGTGAGCTTGCCGACGTCGATGACCTCGGCGCTCTCCACGATGACCTTGGACTGGTTGCGTTGCTTGTCGTTCTCGGCCTTGAAGGTGGCGTAGATGTTCACCTTCGAGCCGGGGTCGATCTTTCCGGCGACACCCGTCTCGGCGTCGATCATGATGGCGATCTCCTGCTGCCCCGCCTTGAGCCGCGGCCGGGAGACGATCATGTCCTCCTGCAGCAGGGAGCCCTTCTTCAGCTGGGTGACGGCGATCTTGCCGCGGATCTCCCCGAGCCGGGTGACGGCCGTGGACGACAGCCAGCGCTCGGGCATGTCCACCTTCTCGAACTGGTCCGCCGTCAGCTCCTTGTACGGGGCGATGTCCTGCTTCAGCCGGTACGCGGTCTTCTCCGGGCCCACCTTGGAGTTCACGTCCTTGATCACCGACAGCACACCGGCGAAGGCACCGAGGGCGCACAGGGCCGAGACGACCAGGAGTATGACGCCGCGGCGCTGACGTGAGTTCATGGACGGGACAACCTCGTGGGTAGACGGCGGGACGGCTGGCGGGACGGACGGGACGGAGTCAATGGGGACCGCGCGGCAGCGCGGCCCGCGCCGAGGCCGCCGCCGGCTGGAGCGCCGCCGTCGACCGCCCGCCGCCCACCCGCTCGGGGGGCGCGTCGGCGGACAGCGGCGCCGCGCAGAACCCGCAGCGGTCACCGATGAGTTCGAGCCCGCACCAGCGGCAGTCCTCGCGCCGGACGGACGACACCAGCTGGTAGAGGACGGAGATGTCGGGGATCGCGGCGGCGAACTCCACGATCCGGCCGGGGCTGCCGGGCTTCCCGGTCGCCCACCAGCGCGCCGACTCGGCGGGCAGCCGCGCCTCGGTCACCCCGTGCACCCGCCAGGCCGGGGCGAGCGTCGCGGTGACCCAGTCGGCGGGGCTCTGCCCGGCGGCGTAGAAGAGGTGCGTGCCGAAGGAGGGTCCGCCCGGTACCTCGCCGGCCGCCCCGGTGAGCCGGAGCAGTTCGGGCTGCGGCGAGGCGACGACGGCGAACTGGGCGCCGGGCGACCAGGACTTGGCGTGCGCGCGCAGGGTGACGGGGACCCGGTCCAGCTTGGCGACGGAGCCGACGACGGCGCCCGCGTGCACATAGTGCGCGAGCAGGCGCGCGGCCGAGGCCAGCACGCCGGGGCTGAAGTCGCAGATCGACAACTGGCGCAGTTGCAGGGCGAGCACGGCGAGTCCGAGCGGCGGGAGTTCGGGGCGCAGGATCGCGATCCGGTCGCTTTCGAGCACGGAACGGATCGCGTGCAGTCGGTGCAGGACCGCGTCCGGTGCCGACTGCGGGCAGAGCACGATCACATAGCCGTGCTGCTCGATCAGAGTGTGGACGTCGATGATCGCGCGGTCGAGCGGATACCGCTCCTGCGACTCCCCCACGGGCAGCACGGAGGCTGTCGGGGTGTGCCGGTCCGGCGAGATGAGCACGAGGTCGGGGTCGGTCACGGCTATGGCGGTCGGCACGCGCGCACCCCCGGTCGCTCTGCGCTCCTCCTGACGGCGTTCTGCCTGAGCACCATATCCACGTGAGCGCTCCTGAACACCCAACTTCTCACTGTTCATGGCCGGATGGGCAGGAGTTGGCGCGGAACCATCACCTCCGCACTGTCCGAACCCTTGACACGGGCATTGGTCTGGACCAGTTTGTATCTCCAGCAGCTGCTTCCCCAACTCCCCCACGGTTCCCCCCACTCGGAGGCAGAGAATGACGCACTCCCACCGCCGGCGCGGCCGGCTCGGCACGTTCATCGGCGGGTTCACGGCCACGGCGCTCGCCGCGACCGGCCTGTTCATGGCCACGGCCGGCAGCGCGAACGCGGCCCCCACCGCGCCGAGCGCCGCGGCCGCCGTCCCCGCCCACGCGGTCACCGGCTACTGGCAGAACTTCGACAACGGCGCGGCGGTCCAGAAGCTCAGCGACGTGCCGTCCGACTACGACATCGTCGCGGTCGCCTTCGCGGACGCCACGACGACACCGGGCGCGGTCGACTTCACGCTCGACTCGGCGGGCCTCGGCGGCTACACCGAGGACGCGTTCAAGGCCGACATCAAGGCGAAGCAGGCGGCCGGGAAGTCGGTGGTCATCTCGGTCGGCGGCCAGAACGGCACCGTCTCGATCAACGACTCCGCCTCGGCCACGAACTTCGCGGACTCCCTCTACGCGCTCATGCAGGAGTACGGCTTCGACGGCGTCGACATCGACCTGGAGAACGGGCTCAACTCCACCTACATGTCGCAGGCGCTGGAGTCACTGGCGGCGAAGGCGGGCAGCGGCTTCGTGCTGACGATGGCGCCGCAGACCATCGACATGCAGTCCACGTCGGCCGAGTACTTCAAGACCGCGCTCGCCGTGAAGGACATCCTCACGGTGGTCAACATGCAGTACTACAACAGCGGTTCGATGCTCGGCTGCGACGGCAAGGTGTACAGCCAGGGGTCGGTGGACTTCCTCACCGCGCTCGCCTGCATCCAGCTGGAGGGCGGCCTCGACCCGTCACAGGTCGGCATCGGCGTCCCGGCCTCGTCCAGCGCGGCGGGCGGCGGCTACGTGGCTCCGTCGGTCGTCAACGACGCCCTCGACTGCCTCGCCAAGGGCACGAACTGCGGCTCCTTCAAGCCCTCGAAGACGTACCCCGGCATCCGCGGCGCGATGACCTGGTCCACGAACTGGGACGCGACGGCCGGCAACGCCTGGTCCTCGGCGGTCGGGAGCCACGTGCACGGCCTGTAGTCCACGGCCGTCCCTCGAAACGGGCAGCGCCGCCGCTCCCCCGGCGGCGCTGCCGGAACCCCGGAGGCTCAGTCCTCGAAGTAGGCGTCCAGCGCCTTGTCGAGGCTCTCCGTCCACTCCTTGAGGCGGGACTTGTCCGGGGCCTCGACGTCGTTCGGGTACCAGCGGCTGTTGGGCGTGTGGACCGTCACCGTGAGGCGCTTGCGCGAGGTGCCGTACTCGACCGCGCTGATCTCGCCCCAGGTGAAGTCGGCCTCCTGGTCGTCGAGGGTGTAGCGGACGCCGGTCGCGTCGACGGTGATGGAGCCGCGACGGTCCTTGGCCTCCAGCGTGACGCCGTCGCCCTTCTCCGCCTTCACGGCCTTGGCGGCCTTCTCGGCCTCGTCAGCCTTCTCGGCGCCCGGCTCCTCGTCCGTGTCGGACGCGGTGTCGTCGGCGCCCTCGGCGTCGGCCGGCTCGGCCGTCTCCGCAGCCGCGGCGCTCCGGGCGTCCTCCGGCTCGGGCGTCTCCTTCTCCAGGGACGGCGTGTTCACCTCCCCCGGGGTCTCGTCCGCTTCCGCCTCGGTGGCCTGGGCGTCCTCGACAACCGTCTCCTTGGCGGGAGACGTCAGACCGGGGACGTACGCCGGGTCGAAACCGGCGCCGGCGACGGGCGTGACCTTCTGACTGTCCATACGCTGCTCCACGCGCCGAAGTATGGCGGACGACTCTGTGTCCCGCGCCCCCCGGCCCCTTACGTCCTGGTCACGAACCGGCGGGACGGCGCCGCCCGCCACGGTGAGCGAGGGCGCCGTCTCTCTCCGTGTCTAGACGAACAGGCTGACCACGGCCGCCACCGCGAACCCGGCGAGCGACAGGACCGACTCCAGGACCGTCCAGGTGCGCAGCGTGTCGCGCTCCGAGATGCCGAAGTACTTGGCGACCATCCAGAAACCGCCGTCGTTCACGTGCGAGGCGAAGATGGAGCCCGCCGAGATCGCCATGATGACCAGCGCGGTGAAGGCCTGCGAGTAGTGGCCCTCGGACAGCAGCGGGGCGACGATGCCCGCGGTCGTGACGATCGCCACCGTGGCCGAGCCCTGGGCGACGCGCAGGACCAGCGAGATCAGGTAGGCGAGCACGATGACCGGCAGGCCCATGCCGTTGAACGTGTCGGCCAGGGCGTCGGCGATGCCGCTCGCCTTGAGGACGGCGCCGAAGACACCGCCCGCGCCGACCACCAGGAGGATGTTGCCGACCGGCTTCAGCGACGCGGTCGACACCGTCTCCAGGGACTTGCGGGACCAGCCGCGCCGGATGCCCAGCAGGTAGTAGGCCATCAGCAGGGCGATCGTCAGCGCGACGAAGGGGTGGCCGAAGAACTCGATGACCGAGCGGCCCGTGGACGGGTCGAAGGCGATCGAGGAGAACGTGGCGAGGAGGATCAGCACCAGCGGCGTACCGATGATGGTGAACACGGTGCCCAGCGGAACCGGCTTCTCGGTCGGGGTGACGCCCGAGGCACGCTGCTCGGCCTCCAGGGCGGCCTTCGCCTCCTCGGCGGCCTCCACCATGTCCTGCGGTACGGGGACGAAGATCCGCTTGCCGATCCAGGCGGCCCAGCCCCAGGCGGCGAGCACGGCCGGGATGCCGCAGACGATGCCCATGAGGATGACCCAGCCGAGGTCGACCTTCAGCAGGCCCGCGGCGGCGACCGGACCCGGGTGCGGCGGCAGGAAGGCGTGCGTCATCGACAGGCCCGCGAGCAGCGGCATGCAGTACAGGATGATCGACTTGCCGCCGCGCTTGGCTGCCGCGTAGACGATCGGCGCGAGGACGAAGATGCCGACGTCGAAGAAGACGGGGATGCCGAAGATCAGGCCGGTGAGGCCCATCGCGAGGGGGGCGCGCTTCTCGCCGAAGAGGTTCAGCAGGCGGGAGGCCAGGACCTCGGCCCCGCCGGAGACCTCGAGGACGGCGCCGAGCATGGTGCCCAGGCCGATGATGATCGCGACGTGTCCGAGGGTGCCGCCCATGCCGGACTCGATGGTGGAGACGGCGTCGGACTTCTGGACGGTGCCGAAGAGTTCGGTGACCGACAGGCCGGCGCCGAGGCCGACGGCTATGGAGACCGCGAGCAGGGCCACGAACGGCTGGATGCGGGCCTTGATGATCAGGAAGAGCAGCAGCACGATCCCGAGGAACGCGACGGTCAGCAGACCGGCCGTGCCGTCGATGATCGTGAGGATGCCGCCGGTGTGGGGCGGTGCCTCGGTGGGGGCCGCGAGCGGGGCGGCGAGTGCGAACGGGGACATCGTTGACCTCGTAAGTGCATGGGCTTTCGGGGCAGGGGGGATCGCGGCACGGCGCACCGCGCTGCGGGAGCGGGTGGGCCGTGCCGTGACGACGTACGGCTTGCGGGTGGTTCAGACTGCGGTGCGGCGGCTCAGCCGAGGACGGCGAGCGCGTCGATCTCGATGAGCAGGCCCTTGGGCAGACCGACGTAGACGGTCGTGCGCGCGGCGGCGGGGGCGGTCAGGCCCTGCTCCTCGAAGTACTCGTTGTAGATCTTGTTCATCTCGGCGAAGTGGTCGACGTCCGTCAGGTAGACGCGCATCATCATGACGTCGTCCCAGGTGGCGCCGCCCTCTTCGAGGATCGCCTTGACGTTGGCAAAGGTCTGGAGGGTCTGCTCGCGCAGGGTCGGGCCGGCCGGGGTGGGGGCCTGGCCCTCGACGGCCGGGAGGAAGCCGACCTGGCCCGCGACCTGAAGGATGTTGCCCTTCTTGACGCCGTGCGAGAACTTCGCGGGCGGGGTGGTGTGCGTGGCGGGGGTGAGTGCGGTCTTGGCGTTCTCGGTCATCGTGAACTGGCTTCCTTGGTTGGGGGGTTACCGGAGTAGTCCCGGCTGATCGCTTCCGCCGTGCGGCGCACGAGCGGAAGGAGGGTGAGGAGTTCCTCGGCGGTGACGACCACGTTCGGCGCGGAGACCGACATGGCGGCGACGACGCGTCCGTCGGCGCCGCGGATGGGCGCCCCGACGCAGTTGATGGACTCCTCGTGGCCACCGAGGTCGGTGGCCCAGCCCTGTTCGCGCACCTTCTCCAGCTCCCGCAGGAAGGCGGGCGCGTTGGGGGTCGAACGGGCCGTGTACATGGGGTAGTCGAGCTTCTCCGCGAGGGCGCGGCGCTCGGCCTCGGGCCGGTCGGCGAGCAGCAGCTTCGCCACGGCCGCCACCGTGATGGCGACGGGCTTGCCGATGCGCGAGTACATGCGCACCGGGTAGCGGCTCTCGACCTTGTCGATGTAGAGGACCTCGTGCTCCTCGTACACGGCGAGGTGGACCGTGTGGCCGCACTTCTCGTTGAGCGCGGTGAGGTGGGGGTGGGCGATCTCGCGGACGTCGAGATTCTCGACGGCTTCCTGGGCGAGGGCGAAGAGGCGGGCGCCGAGCCGGTAGCGCTGGTCGGACTGGCGGTGGACGAGTCCGTGCTCGTGCAGGGTGCGCAGCAGTCGCAGGGCCGTGGACTTGTGGACGCCGAGCCGGTCGGCGACCTGGCCCAGGTCGGCGGGGCCCTCGGCGAGCAGCGGCAGGATGCTGAGCGCGCGGTCGACGGTCTGGCTCATGGCGTACGTACCTCCTCGGCGGCCCCGCTGTCGGCTGCTTCGGTCGCTTCGGTCCAGCCGGGGCCGAGGTGCAGTGTCCCCCACTCGCCCGCCGCGAGGGCGGTCAGCCGGTCGGCGTGGGCGCGGCTCGGGGGCGCGGCGAGGTCGCCGGGGACGGTGAGGGCGGCGGCGGCCCAGAGGTGGCCGTGGCGCAGCCGGGCGGCGGCGGGCAGGTCGCGCAGGGTCGCGGAGAGGAATCCGGCGGCGAAGGCGTCACCGGCGCCCACGGCGGCGACGACGTCGACGCGCGGGGCGGGTTCGAAGTGGCGGCCCTCGTGATCGAAGGCGACGGCGCCCGCGGAGCCCTGCTTCACGACGAGGACCGTCGGCTCGGGCAGCGCGGCCCGGATCGCGTCGGGGCCGCCGGTGACGCCCCAGGCGTCCTCGGCCTCGTCCTCGCCGACGAAGACGAGGTCGGCGCGGCGGGCGAGGTCGAGCAGGACCCGCGCGTCCTCGGGGGTGCGCCACAGGCCGGGCCGGTGGTTGACGTCGAAGGAGACCGTGCCCGGCGTCGAGCCGTCGGTCAGGGCGTACAGCAGCTCCAGGCAGTCCGCCGAGAGCGCCGCGGTGATCCCGGACAGGTGCAGGACGCGTCCGGCGCGCAGCGCGTCGAGGTCCAGGGTGTCGACGGACATCGCGGAGGCCGCGGATCCGGCGCGGTAGTAGGCGACCTCGTGGGAGTCGCCGCCCCGGTCCCCGGCGGTGCGGAAGTAGATGCCGGTGGGGCGGGTCGGGTCGCGGCGCACGGCGCTCACGTCCACGCCGTAGCCGCCGACGGCCTCGACCAGGTGGTCGCCGAAGCCGTCGGCGCCGACCCGGCTGACCCAGCTCGTGCGGTGTCCGCCGGCGGCCAGCACGCACGCGACGTTGGACTCGGCGCCGCCGATCCCGCGGTCGAAGGAGGGCACGTCGGCGAGGCGTCCCGGCACGGTGGGCCGGAACGTGACCATGGACTCGCCGAGCGCGACGACGTCCACCGGCGTGCCATTCATGGGGCGTCCTCCTCGCGGCAGGGGGGCCAACGACTTCGTTGACCCGGCATCGGCTCGGATGTTAGACAGCAGTGAGCGACATACGCAATGACCGTTGCAAATAATGCAACAGTCCGCCTGGAGGAGGGCTCCATGACCGCCGACCGCTTGGACGAGCCGGACCCGCTGGACGCGCTCGCGCAGGAACGGGTGGACTTCCGCTTCAAGGGCCTGCCGCCCGAGGCCGAGGGCGCCACGGTCGCCGACCTCGCGGCCCGCCGCCTCAACCTCTTCACGGACGGCTTCACCACCCCTGTCCTCACGCTCTCCGCCGAGCGCCTGGAGCACAACCTCGCGCTGATGGAGACGTACGCCACGCGCCACAACCTGACGTTCGCCCCGCACGGCAAGACGTCGATGGCGCCGCAGCTCTTCCGGCGGCAGATCGAGCACGGCGCGTGGGGCATCACCCTCGCCGTGCCCCACCAGGTGCGCGTGGCACGGCGGTTCGGCATCGAGCGGATCTTCCTGGCGAACGAGCTGGTCGACGCGGCCGCGCTGCGCTGGCTGGCCGGCGAGCTCGACGCCGACCCGTCCTTCCGGTTCGTCTGCTACGTGGATTCCGTACGCGGTGTGGAGCTGATGCAGGCCGCCCTGTCGGAGGCGGGCGCGACCCGGCCGGTCGACGTGGTCGTGGAGCTCGGCGCCGGAGTGGGCGCGCGTACCGGGGTCCGCACGGAGGCCGAGTGTGCGGCCGTCGCCGACGCGGTGGCCGGTGCCGACCGGCTGCGGCTCGTGGGCGTCGCCGGGTACGAGGGCGAGGTGCCGCAGGCCGACGGCGACCGGGTCCGGGCGTGGCTGCGGCAGCTGGTCGCGCTGGCGGTGGACTTCGACCGGGCCGGACGGTTCGCGGGCGTCGAGGAGATCGTGGTCAGCGCGGGCGGCTCCGCCTGGTTCGACGCGGTGGCCGACGTGTTCGCGGAGATCCCCGAACTGACCCTGCCGGTCCTGAAGTTGCTGCGCTCCGGCGCGTACGTCTCGCACGACGACGGCCACTACCGCCACCTCACCCCGTTCAACCGGGTCCCCGAGGAGGGCGCGCTGCACCCGGCGTTCCGGCTGTGGGCGCAGGTGGTCTCGCGTCCGGCGCCCGACCAGGCCTTCATCAACGCCGGCAAGCGCGACGCCGCCCACGACCTCGACCTCCCCGAGGCCCAGGCGGTCCGCGCCGCCCGCACCGGCGCTGTCCGCGACGCCTCCGGGGTCACGGTGACGGGCCTGTCCGACCAGCACGGGTGGCTCCGCCTGGACAACGGGACCGAACTGGAGGTGGGCGACTGGCTCGGCATGGGCCTGTCGCACCCCTGCACCGCATTCGACAAGTGGCAGCTGATCCCCCTCGTCGAGGCCGACGGCACGGTCGTGGACTACATCCGCACGTTCTTCTAGGCCGTACGCGCCCCTGGACGAGCGGAGCTCGTTCCAGGGGCGCGGGGAACTGCGCGAGAAGCCCCACCGGCCCGCAGACGCCACCACTCCAACAACCCGGCAGACGAGAGGCTCCCCCAGTGGACCTGGTCATCAAGAACACCCGAGTGATCGACGGCACCGGCGGAGCCTCCTACCGCGCCGACGTGGCGATCGACAACGGCCGCATCGCGGAGATCCACCGCCCCGGCACCGGCCCCCGCCCCACGGCGACCCGAACCCTGGACGGCCAGGACCTCGCCCTGAGCCCCGGCTTCATCGACATGCACGCCCACAGCGACCTCGCCCTGCTCCGCGACCCGGACCACAGCGCGAAGGCCGCCCAGGGCGTCACCCTGGAAGTCCTCGGCCAGGACGGCCTGTCCTACGCCCCGGTGGACGACCGCACCCTCGACCAGGTCCGCCGCACCATCACCGGCTGGAACGGCGGCGGCCCCGACGACACCTCCGTCGACTTCGACTGGCGCACGGTCGGCGAGTACCTGGACCGCCTGGACCGCGGCATCGCCGTGAACGCCGCCTACCTCGTCCCCCAGGGCACGGTCCGGATGTACGCGGTCGGCTGGGACGACCGCGACGCGACCGACGCCGAGCTGGACCACATGAAGCGGCTCGTCGCCGAGGGCCTGGAGCAGGGCGCCGTCGGCATGTCGTCGGGCCTCACCTACACCCCCGGCATGTACGCCAAGGACGCCGAACTCACCGAACTGTGCCGCACGGTGGCCGCGTACGACGGCTACTACTGCCCCCACCACCGCAGTTACGGAGCCGGCGCGCTCGACGCGTACCGCGAGATGGTCGAGCTGACCGGCACCGCGGGCTGCGCCCTCCACCTCGCCCACGCCACCATGAACTTCGGTGTGAACAAGGGCAAGGGAGTGGACCTCCTCGCGCTGCTCGACGAGGCGATCGCCGCCGGCGCCGACATCAGCCTGGACACCTACCCGTACACCCCGGGCGCCACCACGCTCGTGGCGATGCTGCCGAGCTGGGCCAACGAGGGCGGCCCGGACGCCACCCTCTCGCGGCTCCACGACGACGCGACCAGCGAGCGGATCCGCGCGCACGTCGAGGAGATCGGCTCCGACGGGTGCCACGGCGTGCCGATCGAGTGGGACCGCATCGAGATCTCGGGGACGACGAACCCCGCGCTCGCCTCCTACGTCGGCAAGACGGTCGCCGAGTCCGCCGCCGAGCACGCCGAGTCCCCCTGGACCACCGCGCGCCGCCTCCTGCTGGAGGACAGCCTGGGCTCGACGATCCTCCAGCACGTCGGGCACGAGGAGAACGTCCGCGCGATCATGCGGCACCCGGTGCACACGGGCGGCAGCGACGGGATCCTCCAGGGGACGAAGCCGCACCCGCGCGCGTACGGCACGTTCCCGCACTACCTCGGCCACTACGCCCGGGACCTGGGCGTGCTCTCCCTGGAGGAGACGGTCGCGCACCTCACGTCCCGGCCCGCCGCCCGCCTGCGGCTTCCCGACCGTGGCCTGATCCGTGAGGGGTACCGCGCCGACCTGGTCCTTTTCGACCCGGAGACGGTGGCCGCGGGCTCGACGTTCGAGTCCCCCCGCACCCTGCCGGTGGGCATCCCGCACGTCCTGATCGACGGCAAGCCGGTCATCGAGAACGGCCGCCGCACCGACGTCCTGGCCGGCCGCTCGGTGCGCCGCACTCCGGGTTCGTCCATCGGCTGACGCCCGACGCGCCCCTGAAGGGCGAGCGCAGCTCGCTTCAGGGGCGCGGGGAACTGCGCGAGAAGTCCCACCGGCCCGCGGACGAAGAACAGCGCTACCGCACCCCGCTCGGCCGGAACTGCACACTGATCCGGGGCCCGGCCGCCCGGGTCGACTTCGGGATCGCATGCTCCCAGGTCCGCTGACAGGACCCGCCCATCACGATGAGATCCCCGTGCCCGAGCGCCCGCCGCACGGAGGGGGCGCCCCCGCCCACGGGCCGCAGCACAAGATCGCGCGGCGCCCCCACGGACACGATGGCGACCATGGTGTCCTCCCGGGCCCCGCGCCCGATCCGGTCCCCGTGCCAGGCGACGCTGTCCCGCCCGTCGCGGTAGAAGCAGAGCCCGGCGGTGGTGAACGGCTCGCCCAGCTCCTCCGCGTAGTGGGCGGACAGCGCGTCACGGGCCGCGCCGAGCACGGGATGCGGAAGCTCCCGCCCGGCGCCGTAGAACTTCAGCAGCCGCGGCACGTCGACCATCCGCTCGTACATCTGCCGCCGCTCGGCCTGCCAGGGCACCTCACCGGCCAGCCGCTCGTACAGCGCGTCGGCGCCGCGCAGCCAGCCGGGCAGGACGTCGATCCAGGCGCCGGCCCCGAGCACGGTCCGCCGCACACCGGTGAGCGGGCCGAGCGCGACCTCCTCGGCCTGATCGAAGAGCGACCCCTGAAGCACCTGACTCACCTGACGCATGACCCCACCGTACCGCGATATTCGAACATCAGCTCGAACGACAGGTGTCTCAGAGTACGAATCGTTCATGTTTTCCCGTAGCGCAAAACCCTTGCGCGCCCCCATCACACCCCTTCGCGCTGATAATTTCACCGACTGTGATCAATTCCGCCCCCTCCGTGACTCTCCGCACAAGCTTGCGAGGAGCACCGGACACCCCGGCCGCCCCGGCCCCCTGGCGCCCCGTCCTGCTGCGCCCCGTCGACCCCCACGACCGGGCCCGGCTCGACGCCCTGCGCGCCTCCGGCGACGTCCGCGAGACGCACGACCGTCTCGCGGACCAGCTCACCGAACTCGCACGCTGCCTGCGCCCGGGCGAGGCCCAGGCCGGGCCCGCGCTCGACGCGGCCGTCGCCGAACTGCTCGACGGCACCGACCCGGGCCGGTACGGCACCTGGGTCTGGTACCCGTGGTCGGGCCGGCTCGTCCGGGTGCTGCCCGAGCGGGAGTTCCACCGGGTCCGCACCGACCGCAACCGGGACAAGATCACCAGCGCCCAGCAG
This sequence comes from Streptomyces sp. NPDC001904, assembly GCF_040297005.1. Lineage (NCBI taxonomy): Bacteria > Bacillati > Actinomycetota > Actinomycetes > Kitasatosporales > Streptomycetaceae > Streptomyces > Streptomyces sp. NPDC001904. Next base: position 183,953 of record NZ_JBEOYI010000007.1, read on the forward strand.
GAGCACCTGCTGGGCCGCAGGATCGGGGTGGTCGGCCTGTCCGTGGGCAACAGCGCCGCGCTGACCTGCGCCATGGAGGGTGTTGGCGGATCGTTCCGGCTGGCCGACTTCGACGACATCGGCCTGAGCAATCTCAACCGGCTGCGGGCTGGCGTGCACGACCTCGGCCTCGCCAAGACCGTCCTGTGCGCGCGCCAGATGTACGAGACCGACCCCTATCTCGACATCGAGCTGTGGCCCGAGGGGCTGACCGAGGACAGCGTCGGCGCGTTCGTCGGCGCCGGTGAGCAGGCCCTGGACCTGGTCGTCGAGGAGTGCGACACCCCCTGGGTGAAGACGGCCGTGCGCGAGCACGCCCGGGCCCGCCGCGTCCCCGTCCTGATGGACGCCAACGACCGCGGGCTGCTCGACGTCGAACGCTTCGACCTGGAGCCGGACCGCCCGCTCTTCCACGGCCGCGGCGGCGGGCTGACGGCGGCGCAGGTGCGCGGCCTCGCCCCGGCCGACGCGCTCGCCCACCTCCTCGACGTCTGCGACGAGGCGAACCTGAGCCCGGCCATGACCGACGCCCTGCGCCGGATCGGCACCACCCTGTCCAGCTGGCCCCAGCTGGCCAGCGGGGTGGCGCTCGGCGGCGCCCTGGTCACCGACACCGCCCGCCGGATCCTGCTCGGCGAACCGGTCGCGTCGGGCCGTTACTACGTGGACCTGGAGCGGCTCATCGGCCGCGTGACGGCGGGAGCGGCCGCGTGAACCAGCTGCCCGAACTCCACGGCCACCGACTCTGGCTGCGCGAACTGCGCCCCACCGACCTCGCCCCGTTCGAACGGATCCACACCCACCGGGTCCTGACCCGCTATCTCGGCATCGACCGGATGGACGCCCGGCAGGCCCAGGACGCCTTCGTCCAGTGCCTGACCCAGCCCTTCTCGTACCCGCGCCGCAAGCACACCATGGCGGTGTGCGCCCCCGGCGACGACACGATGGTCGGCATGATGGGCCTGCTGGTCGAGGAGTACGGCCGCAACGCCATGCTGACCAGCCTGGTCCTGCTGCCCGGCGCCCCGGTGCGCGGCCACGGCCACGAGGCGGGCCGGCTGCTCATGGCCCACGGCTTCGGCCGGCTCGGACTGCACCGGATCTGGGCGGGCCACCGCGCCGACCACACCCGGATGCGGGACATCATGCTCGCGGCGGGCCTGCACCCCGAGGCCACCCTGCGCGGGCTCTTCCGCACCCAGGGCGCCTGGCACGACGTCACCACGTACGCAGCCCTGGCCCCGGAGTGGATCGAGCAGGCGACCCCGGCCGAGCGGGCCATCCTCGGCGGGCCACCCGCCGAGGTCCCGGAGCGCCTGCCAGTGGCCCATCTCACCCACGCGCGCGACCAGCTCGTTCCAAGCTCCGCCGGACCCTCCACCCCGTAATCCGAAGACACCCGGCACCGCGTGCCACCGCATCCGAAGTGCTCCTGCCGGCTCCTCCCGCCTGTGGCGCAAACCGCGCGCGCCCGGGCGAAACACCGCCGTAAAGTCTCAGCATGCAGCTCATCCAGTCGACCAAGCTCGCCAACGTCTGCTACGAGATCCGGGGCCCGGTGCTCGAGGAGGCGATGCGGCTGGAAGCGGCAGGGCACCGGATCCTGAAACTGAACACAGGGAACCCGGCGGCGTTCGGCTTCGAATGCCCGCCGGAGATCCTGGAGGACATGCTCCGCAACCTCGGTGACGCCCACGGCTACGGCGACGCCAAGGGCCTGCTCACCGCCCGCCGCGCGGTGATGATGCACTACCAGACCCTCGGCGTGGAGACCGACGTCGAGCACGTCTTCATCGGCAACGGCGTCTCCGAGCTGATCGTGATGGCGATGCAGGCCCTCCTCGACGACGGCGACGAGGTCCTGGTCCCCGCCCCCGACTACCCGCTGTGGACGGCGGCCGTCTCGCTCTCCGGCGGCACGGCCGTCCACTACCGCTGCGACGAGCAGGCCGACTGGATGCCGGACCTCGCCGACATCGAGCGCAAGGTGACCGACCGCACCAAGGCGATCGTCATCATCAATCCGAACAACCCCACCGGCGCGGTCTACAGCGACGAGATGCTGCGCGGCCTCACCGACATCGCGCGCCGCCACAACCTGCTCGTCTGCTCCGACGAGATCTACGACAAGATCCTCTACGACGACGCGACGCACACCCCGACGGCCGCCATCGCCCCGGACGTCATGACGCTCACCTTCAACGGCATGTCGAAGGCGTACCGCGTCGCCGGTTACCGCGTCGGCTGGATGGCCGTCTCCGGTCCGCGCGCGCACGCCGAGTCCTACATCGAGGGCCTGACGATCCTCGCGAACATGCGCCTGTGCGCGAACATGCCGGGTCAGCACGGGGTCGTCGCCGCGCTCAGCGGCCGCCAGACGATCAACGACCTGGTGCTGCCGGGCGGCCGGCTGAAGGAGCAGCGGGACGTCGCGTACGAGCTGCTGACGCAGATCCCCGGCGTGACGTGCGTGAAGCCCAAGGGCGCCCTGTACCTCTTCCCGCGCCTCGACCCGAAGGTCTTCAAGGTCAAGGACGACCGCCAGATGGTGCTCGACCTGCTGCGCGCCGAGAAGATCATGGTGGTCCACGGCACGGGCTTCAACTGGCCCGAGCCCGACCACTTCCGCGTCGTCACCCTGCCCTCGGCGCAGCAGCTGACGGAGGCCGTGACCCGGATCGGGAACTTCCTGGACGGCTACAGCCAGCCGTGACACGCGGACCCGGGCCTACTTTGGACAAGTTCTAACTTAGACAGTTTCTAAGGTACGATGGAGACCAAGCCACGCACCCCTTGCTGCCCGGAGGCCTCCATGTACGAGCCGATCCGCACCAAGTCGGTCCACACGATGGCGGCCGGCCACGACACCTTCCCGCACCGCTCCCGCGAGGAGGAGCTGGACATCCAGCTCGCCGGGCACCTCTCCGCCCTGCTCGCGGTGACGGACGAGATCCGCCAGGCCGCCGGGGACCCGGAGCTCGACCGGGCGGCCGAGGAGCTGGCCACCCAGGTCGCGCGGCTGCGCGGCGGACGCCCGCCGGTCCGCTCGGCCGTGGCCGCCGCCATCCACGAGCCGCACGTCGCCGCCCTGCACCAGCGGGCGCACGCCCTCGCCGGGCGCGCGCTGGTCGTCGCCGCGTCCCGCGCGGACACCGCCGCCGCGATCCTGGCCGCGCAGCGCATGGAGTACCACGCGGGCGCGGGGCACCTGGTCTCCGCGTAGACGTTCTCCGAGCAGGCCGCGCCGCACAGGCGAGGGCCCGCCGCCTCCCGCCGTCCCCAGGGGCTTGCGGGGGCGGCACGGGAGAGCGACGGGCCCGTGATCCCGCACGCCGTTGTACGGAACCTCGCCGGTCTTCGGGCGGGGCGGATCAGCCCAGGCGCTTCACCAGCGCGTGGTACTCGTCCCACAGTTCCTTCGGCGTGTGGTCGCCGAAGGTGTTGAGGTGCTCGGGGACCAGGGCGGCCTCCTCGCGCCAGACCTCCTTGTCGACGGTGAGCAGGAAGTCCAGGTCGGCGTCGGACAGGTCCAGCCCGTCCGTGTCCAGGGAGCCCTTGGCCGGGAGGATGCCGATCGGGGTCCCGACGCCCTCGGCGCGGCCGTCGAGCCGGTCCACGATCCACTTCAGGACGCGGGAGTTCTCGCCGAACCCGGGCCACACGAAGCGGCCGTTCGCGTCCTTGCGGAACCAGTTGACGTAGTAGATCTTCGGGAGCCTGGCAGCGTCCTTGCCCTGGGCCACCTTCACCCAGTGGGCCATGTAGTCGCCCATGTTGTAGCCGCAGAACGGCAGCATCGCGAACGGGTCGCGGCGCAGCTCGCCGACCTTGCCCTCGGCGGCGGCGGTCTTCTCGGAGGCCACGTTCGCGCCGAGGAAGACGCCGTGGTTCCAGTCGAAGGACTCGGTGACCAGCGGCACGGCCGAGGCGCGGCGCCCGCCGAAGAGGATCGCCGAGATCGGCACGCCCTTCGGGTCCTCCCACTCCGGCGCGATGATCGGGCACTGCGCGGCGGGGGTGGTGAAGCGGGCGTTGGGGTGCGCGGCCGGGACGCCCGACCCGGGCGTCCAGGAGTTGCCCTTCCAGTCGGTGAGGTGCGCCGGGGTCTCCTCGGTCATCCCCTCCCACCAGACGTCGTTGTCGTCGGTGAGGGCGACGTTGGTGAAGACCGAGTTGCCCCAGAGGGTCTTCATCGCGTTGGCGTTGGTGTGCTCGCCGGTGCCGGGCGCGACGCCGAAGAAACCGGCCTCGGGGTTGATCGCGTAGAGCCGGCCGTCCTCGCCGAACCGCATCCAGGCGATGTCGTCACCGATCGTCTCGACGGTCCAGCCGGAGATCGTGGGCTCCAGCATCGCGAGGTTGGTCTTGCCGCACGCCGACGGGAACGCGGCGGCGACGTACTTCGACTCCCCCTGCGGCGGGGTCAGCTTGAGGATGAGCATGTGCTCGGCCAGCCAGCCCTCGTCCCGCGCCATCACCGAGGCGATGCGCAGGGCGTAGCACTTCTTGCCCAGCAGGGCGTTGCCGCCGTAGCCGGAGCCGTAGGACCAGATCTCGCGGTCCTCGGGGAAGTGCGAGATGTACTTGGTGGAGTTGCACGGCCAGGCCACGTCGGCCTCGCCCTCGGCCAGCGGGGCGCCCAGCGTGTGGACGGCCTTGACGAAGAAGCCGTCCTCGCCGAGCTCGTCCAGGACCGGCCGGCCCATCCGGGTCATCGTGCGCATGGAGACGGCCACGTAGGCCGAATCGGTGATCTCGACGCCGATGGCGGACAGCGGCGAGCCGAGCGGGCCCATGCAGAACGGGACGACGTACATCGTCCGGCCCTTCATGGAGCCGCGGAAGATCCCGCCGTTGCCCTCGTTGCCCCGGAAGATCTCCCGCATCTCGGCGGGGGCCTTCCAGTGGTTGGTGGGGCCGGCGTCCTCCTCCTTCGCGGAGCAGATGAACGTCCGGTCCTCGACCCGCGCGACATCGGTCGGGTCGGAGGCGGCGTAGTAGGAGTTCGGGCGCAGCGTCGGGTCCAGCTTCCTGAACGTCCCCTTGGCGACGAGCTCCTCCGCGAGCCGCTCGTACTCGGCCTCGGAGCCGTCGCACCAGACCACGCGGTCCGGTTGCGTCAGTTCAGCGATCTCGTTGACCCACGAGATCAGTTCCTTGTGGTTGGTCGGGAGAGTGGTGGGGTTCTGGGAAACAGGGGCTGTGTCGAGCCGGGAGTGGGGAGCCGCGATGTCGCGCGCCACGATCGCTCCTAAAAGAGGGTGTTGAGTTGGTTGCCCCGTGGGGGCTGCGACCCGGACGCTGCGCCTCCCGTTCCACTGTTTCCCAGTGAGCGCTCATCCGGTGCCGACCGCACTCATTTGATCATCCGACCGTTTCGCCCATCTGTCCAGGGGGGCTCACAGGTGAGCGACGTGAGCATTGCCACTCGCACCGGAGGGCCTCCGGAGGCTTAACGATCGATGAATTCGGGTTCCCCCCAGCCCGGATACGGGGGCTGGCCCTATCTGTTACTTACGGTCGCGTAGGTACGATGCCGGGCATGAGCGTCGCCGCAGAGCAGCCCGGTCCCCCCGTCGGACTCACCGAACCGCCCGCCCTGAAGCCGAGACTCCGGGGCTGGCTGCACGCGGGCATGTTCCCGGCGGTACTGATCTCCGGCCTGGTCCTGACCGCGCTGGCGGACTCCACGCGCGGGCGCGTGGCCTGCGGCATCTACGTCCTGACGGCCTGCCTGCTGTTCGGGGTGAGCGCGCTCTACCACCGGGGGAACTGGGGGCCGCGCGCCGACGGCGTCCTGCGCCGGCTGGACCACGCCAACATCTTCCTGATCATCGCGGGCACCTACACGCCGCTGACGATGCTGCTGCTGCCGGACGCCAAGGGCGACGCCCTGATGTGGGGCATCTGGGCGGCGGCCCTGGCGGGCATCGCCTTCCGGGTGTTCTGGGTCGGCGCCCCGCGCTGGCTCTACACGCCCTGCTACATCGCGATGGGCTGGGCCGCGGTCTTCTTCCTGCCCGACTTCCTGCGCACGGGCGGGATCGCGGTGCTGGTCCTGGTGGTCGTGGGCGGGCTGCTCTACAGCGCGGGCGGCGTGATCTACGGCATGAAGCGCCCGAACCCCTCCCCGCGCTGGTTCGGCTTCCACGAGGTCTTCCACTCCTTCACCCTCGCGGCGTTCGTCGTGCACTACGTCGGCATCTCCCTGGTGGCGTACCAGCACGGCTGACGCCCACCCCCCCAGCACTCCCGGCCGCGGCTCCCCAGCCGCGGCCCTTTTTTGTGCCCTGTTGCACTCGACCGGAAGTCACTCCCCATTGACATCTTCTACGAACTGAAAGCTACTCTCAATTCATGGCTACTGTCACTGATTCCCCGGAGTCGCGCCTGGATCCACGGCGCTGGTGGGCCCTCGGGGCCCTGGTCGCGAGCATGCTCGTGCTCGGTTTCGACATGACGATCCTCAATGTGGCGCTGCCGACGATCGCCGGGGACCTCGGCGCGAGCACGGGGCAGCAGCAGTGGATGGCGGACGCGTACATCGTGGTGTTCGCCGCCCTGATGCTCCCGGCCGGACTGCTCGGCGACCGGTTCGGGCGGCGCCGGATGCTCATCGGCGGGCTCGGCGTCTTCCTCGCCGCCTCCGTCGTCGGCGCGCTCGCGAGCGACGTCGCCTGGGTCATCGCGGCCCGCGCCCTGATGGGCGTCGGCGGGGCGTTCGTGATGCCCCTGGCGATGTCCGTGCTGCCCTCGCTCTTCCCGCGCGACGAGCAGACGAAGGCCATCGGCATCATCTCGGCGGCCTCCGCGCTCGGCATGCCGCTCGGCCCGATCGTCGGCGGCTGGCTGCTGAACCACTTCTGGTGGGGCTCGGTGTTCGTGCTCAACGTGCCGATGGTCGCCCTCGGCATCACCGCCTGCCTGTTCCTGCTGCCCGAGAGCCGGGACCCGGCCGCGCCGAAGGTCGACACGGTCTCCACCGTGCTCACCGCGCTCGGCCTCGGCAGCCTGATCTACGCGATCATCGAGGGCCCGGGCCGCGGCTGGAGCGACGCCCTCGTCGTCGGCGGATTCGCGGCGGCCGTCGTGCTGCTGGCCGCGCTGGTGCTGCGCGAGCGGCGCGGCACGCGGCCGATGCTCGACCTCTCGCTCCTGGCCCACCGCGGCTTCCTCAGCAACACCCTGGCCGCCACGCTCGGCATGTTCGTCCTGTCCGGCGTGCTGTTCCTGCTGCCGCAGTACCTCCAGGCCGTCCTCGGCACGGACGCGCTCGGCACCGGCGTGCGGATCCTCCCGCTGATGGGCGGCATGCTGCTCGCGGCACGGCTCGCGCAGCCGCTGGTCATCCGGTTCGGGGCCCGGTCGGTGGTCTGCGCGGCGCTCGCGGTGCTCGCCTTCGCCGCGTTCCTCGGCGCCCGCACCACCGTCGCCTCGGGCTACGGGTTCACCGCCCTGTGGCTGTCGATCGCCGGCATCGGCGTCGCCTTCGCCATGATCCCGGCGATGGGCGGCGCCATGGCCGCGCTCGACAAGGACCGGGCCGGGCGCGGCACGGGCCTGCTGAGCACGGTGCGGCAGACCGGCAGCGCGCTCGGGGTGGCCCTGCTCGGCGCGCTCGTCGCCGGCGCCTACACGGACCGGCTCTCCACGGCCGGGCTGCCGGGGCCGGCCGCGGACATCGCCCGCGACTCGGTGACCGGCGCCCATGGGGTGGCCGGCCGGCTCGGCGACCGGGCGCTCGCGGCGTCGGCGGACTCCTCGTACGTCCACGGCATGGACCTCGCCCTGGTCGTCATCGGCATCGTCGCGCTGGCCGCGGCGCTGCTCTCGGCGACACTGATGCCCGCCCGGGTCCGCCCCGCAGAGGACACCTCACCCGGTAAGGAGGTGGCCCCGATCAGCGCCGATGCCGGACAATGAGCGCCATGGCCGCCTCAGCACACACGTCCGCGGAGCCCAAGGTCGGGCTCCGCGAACGCAAGAAGATCAAGACCAGGACGGCGATCCGCGAGGCGACGTACCGCCTGATCGCGGAGCAGGGGTACGACGCGACGACGGTCGAGCAGATCGCCGAGGCCGCCGAGGTCTCGCCGTCCACCGTCTTCCGCTACTTCCCGACCAAGGAGGACATCGTCCTCACCGACGAGTTCGACCCGGTCCTGGAGCGGGAGCTGCGGGCCCGGCCGGCCGACGAGTCGGTCATCGACTCCGTACGGCACGTCGTCGAGCGCGCCCTGCAGCTGGCGTTCGCGGGCGAGTCCCCCGAGGTCGTCCGGCTGCGCACCCGCCTCCAGGTCGAGACGCCCGCGGTGCGCTCCCGGATGATGGAGTCGATGTCGGTCACCGGCCAGTTGCTGTGCCGGGTGATCGCCGAGCGCACCGGCCGCGACCCCGACGGCCTGGAGGTCCGCGTCTACGCGATGGCCCTGGTCGGCGCCCTCATGCAGGCCACGATGTACTGGGCCGAGCACGACCACGAGGACGACCTGCGCGCCCTGGTGCTGCGCGCCCTGGACACCGTCCAGCAGGGGCTCTAGGTCACCGGCTAGGCCCGCCCCAGATCGTCGAAGCCCAGTGGCTTCAGGGAGACGAAGCTCCAGGTCGAACCCTTGGCGCCGGCCCCGACCTTGATGTCCTCGTTGCCGGACGCGGCCGACGACCAGCGGATGCGCAGGGTGTGCGCGGTGTCGCAGCGGTTGCGGTAGTACACGGTCGTGGTCAGGGCGCCGCCGTCCTTCCAGGACCAGGAGAAGCAGCCGGTGACGCCCCGGTGGACCGTGTCGGAGGCGAGCGCCGGTGAGGTGCTGACGAGGAGCGGCGCGGCGGCGAGCGCGGCGGTCGCGAGGTAGCGGATCATGCCCTACGTATCTCAGCGACCGCCCTGTGGGAAACGGCCTGTGCACCGGTCCAGTGACACCCGGCGCCGCACCGGGCGGGTCAGGACGCCGCTTCGCCCACGATCTGTCCCAGCCGGTCGGGATCGGTCACCGGGGCGTCGCACACGAAGTGCCGGCACACATAGGCGGTGTCCCGGTCCTCGATCCGCGGCCGGTCGGCCAGCAGGGGCAGTTCACCGCTTCCCTCGGGTCCGGCCGCGACGACGGCGCCGGGGGCCGTGCCGGTGAGCGCGGTGTGGTGCAGCCGGCCGCCGACCTCCCCGACCACGGCGATCTCGCGGGGCCCGTCGAGCAGCGCCTCGGCGACCGCCAGACCGTTCCCGATGAAGCGGGGCACGCGCGGGCCGAGCGCCTTGACGACCCCCAACGCCCGCTCCGCGGCGGTGCGGTGCGGCTCGGAACCGGTCTGGGCGGCGTACGACAGCAGGGCGCCCGCGGCGGCGGTCCAGCCGGACGGTGCGGCGTTGTCGGTCGGGTCCTGCGGGCGGCGGATCAGCTGCTCCGCGTCGACGGCGGTGTCGTGGAGCGCCCCGCTCTCCGCGTCCACGAACCGGTCCAGCACGTGGTCGAGCAGGAACCCGGCGAACTCCAGCCAGACACCCTCCCCGGTCACCGAGGCCAGCGCAAGGAAGCCCTCGGCGACATCGGCGTAGTCCTCCAGAACCCCGGCGTTCCGGCCGATGTGACCGTCCTTGCTGGTGCGGGAGAGACGGGCCTGCGGGTCCATGTGCAGGCGCACCAGGAGGTCGCCCGCGCACACGGCGGCGTCCACGAGGTCCTGCCGCCCGAAGTAGGCGCCGGTCTCGGCGAGCGCGGCGATCGCCAGACCGTTCCAGGCGGCGACGACCTTGTCGTCCCGGCCGGGCGCGGGGCGTCCGGCGCGGGCCGCGGTCAGCCGCCGCCGGATGTCCTCGATCTTCCCGGCGTCGAACACCTCATCGGTCTGCGGGAGTTGGAGGACGGAGGCGCCCTCCTCGAAGGTGCCCTCCTCGGTGACCCCGAAGTACCGGGCGGCGACCTGGCCGTCCTCCTCCCCCAGCACCTCGGTCAACTGCCGCGGCGTCCACACGTAGTAGGCGCCCTCGACGTGCTCGCCGGTCGCCGCGTCCTCGCTGTCGGCGTCCAGCGCCGAGGCGAACCCGCCCTCGTTCGTGCGCAGTTCACGGACCATGAAGTCGGCGGTCTCCAGGGCGATCCGCCGGGCGGACTCCGAGCCGGTGGAACGCCACAGATGTGCGTAGGCGCGGCACAGCAGCGCGTTGTCGTAGAGCATCTTCTCGAAGTGCGGCACCGTGAACTCGCGGTCCACGGAGTAGCGGGCGAAGCCGCCGCCGAGCTGGTCGTAGATCCCGCCGCGCGCCATCCGGTCACAGGTGTCGACGGCCATCTGCAGCGCGCCCTCGGCGCCGGTGCGCGCGTGATGGCGCAGCAGGAACTCGATGACCATGGACGGCGGGAACTTGGGCGCCCCGCCGAACCCGCCGTACGTGGCGTCGTACTCGCGCACCAGGCCGAGCAGCGCCTGCCCCAGCTCCTCCGCGCCGGGCGCCTGCGTGTCCCCGTACGTCAGTTCCCGCGCCGCGAGATCGGCGCTGATCTTCCCGGCGACCTCGGCGACCTCCCCGCGCCGCTCGCTCCAGGCGTCGCGCACCCCCTGGAGCACCTGCGTGAAGGAGGGCGAGCCGTGCCGCGGCTCGGGCGGGAAGTACGTCCCGAAGTAGAACGGCTCGGCGTCCGGCGTCAGGAACACCGTCATGGGCCACCCGCCGTGCCCGGTGGCGGCCTGCACGGCCTCCATGTAGACGGCGTCGACGTCGGGCCGCTCCTCGCGGTCGACCTTCACGGCGACGAAGTTCTCGTTGACGAGCGCGGCGGTGGCTTCGTCCTCGAAGGACTCGTGCGCCATGACGTGGCACCAGTGGCACGCCGAGTATCCGACGCTCAGCAGGACGGGCACCCCGCGCCGCCGCGCCTCCGCGAAGGCTTCGGCCGACCAGGGCCACCAGTCGACGGGGTTGTCGGCGTGCTGCAACAGGTACGGGGACAGGGCATCGGCCAGGCGGTTCACCATGCGGGCAGTATCGCAGCACCGACCGTGGGAACCCCGAAACCGGATCGGACCGGCGGGGTCCCCCACCCGCGCCGGGACCGCGGGGGGGGCGAACGTGACAGCAAGCCCCGACCCCCTTCTTGTGCAAGTGACAGTAACTGAAGTACCTTGCAATACATGCAAGATGACGTGTGGTCACCTCCTCGTGTCTTACTGACGGTCGATCTTGTGATCCTGACGCTTCGGGAGGGCCACCTGCACGTCCTCTTGGTGGAGCGGGGCGAAGACCCCTTCCGCGGCATGTCCGCCCTGCCCGGAGGATTCCTGAACCACGACGGCGAGGAGATCCTGGATGCCGCTCACCGCGAACTGAGCGAGGAAACGGCCCTGGCATCCAGCTGGGTCCACCTTGAACAGCTGGGCGTGTACGGAGAGTCGGGCCGCGACCCCCGGGGCCGAGTCGTCTCCGTGGCACACCTGGCGATCGCGCCGGGACTGCCCGACCCGGTCGCGGGGACGGATGCCACCGATGCCGCGTGGGTTCCCGCGCACGCCGTGCTGTCGGGAAAGGTGGAACTCGCCTTCGACCACCGCCGAATCGCAACGGACGGGATCGAACACGCGCGTACCAAGCTTGAGTTCTCGTCGCTGGCTACGGCCTTCTGTGGGGCAGAATTCACCATCGCAGAGCTGCAACAGGTGTACGAGGCCGTCTGGGGCACCGCACTCGACACTCGCAATTTCTACCGCAAGGTCCAGGCCGCTAAGGGATTCATCATCCCCGCCGGCACAGACCGCAGGAGCACCGGCGGACGGCCCGCACAGCTGTACCGGGCCGGTCCGAAGACCGTGCTGTTCCCCCCACTGATCCGCCCCGCGCCGCCCGCAACGGAAGAGAACACTAGAGGGGAAGAGGAATAGATGTCGAAAGGCCCGGTGGTGATTCTCACCGCTCTCAATCTCGAATATCAGGCCGTACGTCAGAAGCTGGCGAATCCGCAGATGCACCGCCATGAGCGTGGCACCCGGTTCGAAGTGGGAACCGTGCAGGGTACGTCGTGCCGTGTCGCACTCGGCCTGACGAGCAAGGGGAACCATTCCGCCGCGGTGATCGCCGAACGCGCGATTCAGGAGTTCTCGCCCGTGGCCGTGCTGTTCGTCGGGGTCGCCGGCGCTTTATGGGACGCCACTAGGCTGGGTGATGTCGTCATGGCGTCACACGTGTACGCGTACCACGGTGGGACCAGCGAGGACGACGGGCTCAAAGCACGCCCGCGGGTGTGGGAAGCACCGCACGGCATCATTCAGCTCGCCTCGCACCTGGCCCGCTTGAACGAATGGGCGGATTCCTCCTCCGGTCACGAGAACGCGCCACAGGTTCGCTTCGGGGCGGTTGCCGCTGGCGAGGTCGTCCAGAACTCAAGGATCTCGGCCGAGGCGAATTGGATCCGGAAGCACTACAACGACGCACTCGCCATCGAGATGGAGGCGGCCGGCGTGGCGCAGGCCGGCCATCTCAACGGGGCCCCAGTGGCCATCATTCGGGGAATCAGCGACCGGGCGGACGGCACGAAGAACAGCACAGACGACCGCAACTGGCAGCCGCAGGCCGCAGCGAACGCGGCGGCGTTCGCCATCCGGCTTGCGGTGGAACTGACAGCTGAACAGGAGGAGGCCGCCGTGTCCCGGGACGGCAGGGCCCCTGCGGCCGACCGGCCCGGCCGACACGTCAGCAATACTGCTCACAACAGCACCGTCGGCATCATGGCCGGCTCGGTCACGGGCAGCAGCGTTCACATGAACACGGCTCCGCAGGAGTCCGGCCCGATGAATCTGATCGCGACGCTCAACGGTTTCCGCGGAAGTTTGAGGCAGCACCACGCTGAAGGCGCCCTCGACGAGGACACGTACCGGGAGGCCTTGGCCGACCTGGACTCCGCCCTCCGGTCAGCCGGGGAGAACACCCCGGATTCGTCGAAGCGGGCAATCATGACGCTCAGGAGACTGCGCGGGCTGGTCGTGGAGTGCCCTGCGCTCATGGCCGAGCTGGCCCCCTTGGTCGCCACAGCCGGTGGCCGAGTATGAGCGACAGCAACAGTGCCACGCACAGCTCGGCCGCGTACGGCTCCACCGTCGGGATCCAGGCGGAGACCGTACACAACTCCAATGTCTACTTCGTCCACCCGGATGCTTCGCCACAGGAGAAGTACAGGGTGGGCGTGCGGCTTCTGGAAGACGGAATTCCCAGCCGTGCCCGGGAAATGATCACGGACGCGATCGCCCACGGCTACCACAACGCGGAGGTTCGCTTCCACTGGGTGCTCGCCATGCTCAGCGCACGCACCTACCACGACCTCAGCGTCGAAGAGGTCCAGCGGCTGCGCCACGCCTCCGGGCTCGTGCGGGCCTACGCCGAGGACGAGTGGAAGGAAGCATTGCGCGTCACTTTCGACCTGCTGGCGGCGCTCGGCACCGCGAGCGGAGCGACCGGACCTGTACTGAAGCAGCTGCAGGATCTGCCGTCCCGCCAGCATGATGCGATCCTTCGCCACCTCGACCTCATGCTCACCGGAGGGCTGAAGGACGACCTGTGGGCGGAGACCCTCGAACGGGCTGGGGCGGAGCGCTTCGGCAATGACCGGGTCGGACGGGTCTGGGCCTATTTCGAGCCCTCCCCCATCGGGGCACGTGCCGTACTCCCCCACTTGAGCACTGATGCCGCTGCCGCTGCCCGGGCGGCCCTCCCGCTCCGGCTGGTCCTGTTCGTGGTCAGCATTGGGGCCCTCGGGGCCCTGGCATGGATCGCACATCCGGCCCAGGCGGTCTTCGAGTCACTGGTGGCACTCGGCGCGGGCCGCACCGCGGCCCGCTACGGCGTCCAGTGGTGGGGCCGGGACCCGAGGTCGGACTACACAGTCGGGCCCGGCTCCCCCCAGCCGCACGGTCCCACGCCTGCCGAGGGCGGCTTCACCAAAAGCGTCCACAGCAAGTTCGATCACTACTTCAGCGTCCGCACACCCCACGGTTTTGCCTCGGAAGCCTGGCTCGCATACACCGCTGAGGTCCGCAGCGGCCTCGCCGCCGAGATTGCGGACCTCTACCGGGAGAGCCGCATCAACGTGGACCGGGTCACCTGGCTGATCCGGTACCTCGCCGAGGAGAGCAGGAATCGCCACAACAACGGCACCCTCTTCGATCGGCACCCCCAGGACCGGACGCCGGCCAGGACGAAGGTCCTGACCGTGGCGGCCCTCGTTGTTCTCGGCGCCGTGGCTCTGTCAGCGTTCGGCACGGCGGTGTCGGGCGCTGCCCAGCCGCGGCCACTGTGGGCATTCCTGGCCTTGCTCGGTGCGGCCTGGTCGGGGCATGCGGCCGCTCAGCTGTGGCTGGAGTCCCGGCGTGAAAGACACCGGGTGGCCCGGGAGGCCCGGGAGTACCAGGAGGAGCTGGCCGCACGGCAGCAGGCTTATCAGCGTTGGAAGGCATTCCTGGACGAGACCCGCCCCAGCGAGCGGGAGATGGAGACCTGGCTCACCTGCGACAGGACTTCGTTCGTGGACGAGGCGCTGCGGCACCACCGGCTCACCTGGCGGGACCTGATCACGCACACCATCCTGGTGGCCCCGGCGCCCTCCTACAGACGAGCCCGGGTCCGGGGCGGCCCGTGGCGGTACTCGCACTACGTCATCCGCCTGTTCCTGTTCACGAGGGACGGCATCCGCGAGATCAGCTCCGAGCTCAAGTTCGTCGACTCGACACGCAGGAACGAGGAGCGGAGCAACTACCGGTTCGACGCACTGTCCTCGGTGCAGGTGACGGAGAACGCGGATGTCGGCTACGACCTGGAACTCGTCCTCACCAACGGACCAGCCCGGAAGATCCGTGTCAAGGACGCCGATGCTCATCAACTGGCACCGGACGAGAGCGCCCGGGAGATTTCCGAGATCAGTCTCAGCGCGGCCGGCTTCACTCATACTTTCCGCCTCCTGGAGGGGATCGCGGCGGACGGGAAGGACTGGATCGAACGGCACAACCCCGATGATCTGACGCCCTTCCAGGTCGCCGGCTGATCCTGGATTCGAGCACAGGAATGGCTGTGACCGCTATGGACGATGTCACCGAGAGCAAAGTCCTGCTGGCCGAGTACGACCGACTCAAGGAGGAACAGAAGACTCGCATAGGGTTCCGCGACAACCTGCTCTACTTCACGCTCGCCGCGGTCACCGCGGTCGTGGCGGCCACCGTCCACAGCGGACAGTCCCGGCTATTGCTCTCCGCCCCCGCGATCTGTCTGATCCTGGGCTGGACCTACCTGGTCAACGACGAGAAGATCTCGGCGATCGGCAACTACGTCCGCGACCAACTGGGGCCGCGTCTTGGGGAACTCTCCTCCGCCCAGAGCACGGTTTTCGGCTGGGAGGTCTACCACCGCAACGTTTTGGGCCGCACCTTGCGCAAGCGGCTCCAAACCGCGGTGGACCTGTTCACGTACCTGATCCTGCCGATGGTCTGCACTACCGCGTTCTGGTGCTCTCCCGCCGCCCGGCCCCTGCTCGTGCTCACTTCTCTCGTGCAGACGCTCGCCTTGGCTGTACTGGGCTGGCAGTTCCTGCGCCGTACGGAGCGGTAGCACCCGGCCCTCGCCACGCACGCATACGACACCTCCGGCCTCAGAGTGCGAGTCGGACTCCGCTGCACAGTCAGCAGGTACCCCACTCGGACTCATGTAGTTCGTCCAGGTCAACGGTCCAGGCCCGTCCGTCAGTTTCAAGGGCGCTTCCGCCGAGCGGTACTTGTGCGTGTGGGCCGCGATGCAGCCGGAGCGGCTGGGCTGGGTGTGGGCGGCTCTCACCGCGGCCAACGTGCTTCGGCTGGGGTGATGTTCACCCGCGCACACGCCACCCGGCACGTGAGCGTCGAGAACCGGCCCCAGGTCATAAAACTCCCGCACACAGTCCGGCGGAATGCCGCCCGGCAAGGGATGACGCCAGGCCCATTCCTGGCCAGGCAGAGGGGATCGAGCCCGTTGGCCCTGTGGTGGCATTGGCCTGCTTCAGCCAGAAACAGACCGTCGATGAGTTGCGAACCCCAGAATTGCGAAGAGATCGTCAGTGCCCGAGGGCGGCCGGCGCACAGGGGCGGTCCTGCCGCTCAGCGTCCAGACCTCGCACGCGGCCGCCCCCCCCCCCCCACTTCGGCGGGAGCCGGAGACGTCGGCAGGTGAGCCGCCGGGCGCCATCCGGCGCCGCCGCTGAACCCTCTGATCGCCGGGCCCCTCGCGCCGACACCCCATACGCAGGACAATTGACAAGGAACTGTCGCGACCGGAGGGGGACCGAAGATGCGAGACAGCCATCGGGCGGAGGCCGAGCGGCTGTTGGCCCGGGCCGTCGAGGAGGAGGTGCGGCGCTCGGGCGGGCGGACGGATGCCGGAGTGCTGCTGTCCCGGGCCAAGGGGTCGCTGGACGCCATGGAGCAGACCGCGGCCGAGGAGTACGCCGCGTACACCCGGGCGCTGGACGAGGCGGCGGCCGGACAGATGACGTTCGGCGAGCGGTTCGCCAAGCAGGGCGGATCAACTCCCCTGCAAGTGGCGGGAGTCGGGGCCGTCACCGCGTGCGTGGCCGACCTGATCCTCGGCACCGGCACCGGCACGGCCGTGGGGGTGGGCGCCGCCGTGGCGGTGCTCGGGGCCGCCGCGACCGTCGCGAAGGTGACCGCGTCGCACGTGCCGGCGGCCAGCCGCAGCGCCGGTGCGAGGAGCCAGCCGGGCGGGCCCGAGCAGTTGCGGCTGCAGTGGCTGACCGCCCTGGAGGTGCGGGGCATCCGGCCCTTCCTGGACCAGCAGCGGGTCCTCGCCGCGTCCACCGGGTCGGTCGGCACGAAGACGGTCGTACCGGGCGGGCGCAGGCCCGACCGGAGCGCGGCCGCCCGGCGCCGGAGCGTGCTGGAGCAGTCGTTCGGACAACTCCCGCAGCCGCAGGGCCCGTTCGCCGGGCGGCGGACCTCGATGGCGCGGATCGCCCAGTGGGTGCACGCGGCACGGGCGAGCACGGAGACCAGGCCGACGGTGGTCGTGCTGCACGGCACGCCCGGCTCGGGCCGCACGACGCTCGCCGTGCGGGCCGCGCACGACCTGCGCGACCAGTTCCGCGGGGCCTGCGTCGTGGATCTGCGCGGCGACCGCGCGGACGGCCCCGCCCTGTCGACCCGGGACGCGCTGCTGCACCTGCTGAACCGGCTGGGCGCCCCGCGCGAGCAGCTGCTGTTCCGGGAGCGTTCCACGCCGGACCAGCAGGTCAAGCGGCTGAGCGAGCTGTACCACCAGCATCTGACCGGGCTTCCGGTGACGATCGTGCTCGACGACGCCGACGACGCGCGGCAGGTGCGCACGCTCGTCCCCGAGCGCTCCGACAGCCTGGTGATCGTCACCTCCCGGGAGCCGCTGGACCTCGGCGACGACATGCCCGCCTGGGTGCACCAGCTGCCGGTGGAGGCGCTGGACGCGGCGGGCGCGGAGGAGCTGCTGCGCGAGTCGGCGGAGGAGGCCGGCGGGCCGTACGACGCCGAGTCGGCCGACGCCGTACGGGAGTTGTGCGGCGGCCTGCCGCTGGCGCTGCGCATCGCGGGGTCCGCGCTCGGGCCGCGCTCGCCGCGTCAGCTCGTCGCCGACCTGGGCGCGTACGGGCCCGTCGATCCGGTCGAGCGGGTGCTGTGGCTGCGCTACACCGACCAGTCCGACGCGGCCCGGCGGCTGCTGCGGCGGCTCGCGCTCGCGGGCCGGGCCTCGCTGGGCGCGGCAGCGGCGGCGGCCCTGCTGGCCACGGACGACACGGAGGCGACCCGGCACCTGACCGCGCTGGCCCGCGCCGGTCTCGTCGACCACGTCCGGGGCAGCCGCTACCGGCTGCACGACCTGGTCCGCGTCTTCGCGCAGGCCCGCCTCGCCGACGAGGAGGAGCCGCAGGAGCGCACGGCCGCGCAGGAGCGGCTGATCAAGAACTACGCGGAGCTGGCCGACTCGGTGATCCGCCTGGTCGACGGCAACATGTCGACGCGGGCCGGCCAGATGGGCCCGCACGGCTTCACGTCGCTGGACGCGGCGCTGCGCTGGCTGGACGACGAGTCCAGCTTCATCACGGCGGCGCTGCGGCACGCGGAGGGGGTCAACCAGGACGCGGTGCTCGGCCTGCTCGGCGCGCTGTGCGACTACTGCCTGCTGCGCGGCGACCTCTACCGCCTGGGCGAGATCAGCGAGTTGACGCAGGCCATCGACCAGGGCCTGCTGGTGCGGTCGGTCCAGTGGCGCACCGGTATCGCGGCCCGCCAGCTCGGCGAGCTCGACAAGGCCCGCACCACGCTGTCGTCGGTGGTCGACCTGTACCGCGAGGCCCACCACCGGGCGGGCGAGGCGCGCGCCCTGTGCTCGCTCGGCATCACCCTGCACCACCAGGGCCAGCTCACCGAGGCCGCCGACCGGCTGCGGCAGGCCCTGGAGATGCAGACGACACCCGAGACGAAGGGCGACCGGGGCTGGACCCTGCACGCGCTCGCGGCCGTCGAGCGGGACCGCGCCCATGTCCGCGAGTCGCTGGCCCTGCTCACCGACGCCCTCGCCCTGCACCGGGAGAACGAGTCGCTGCACGGCGAGGCCTGGGCCCACTTCCAGCTCGGCCAGCTCTGCCTGCGGATGGGCGACGTGCCGCGCGCGGACGACGAGCTGCGGGCCGCGCTCGACCTGTACGGCCGCACCCGCGACGCCCGCGGCGAGGCCTGGGCGCTGACCCAGCTGGCCCGCGCCCGGCTCGTCGAGGGCGACGCCTCGGTGGCGGTCGACGGGCTGCGCCAGGCGGCGTCCCGGCACCGGGACAACGAGGACGCGCGCGGTGAGGCCTGGACGTACTACTACCTGGGCCAGGCCCTGGAGGAGACCGGCAGTCTCGACCAGGCGGTCCGCGAGCTGGAGCGGTCGCGGACGATGTTCTCCCGGATGCGGGACGTGTACGGGCTCGCCTGCGCCCGGCACCACTCGGCGCGGGTCACCCGCGACCAGCGTGCCGTGCAGACCGGCTCGCTGCGCAACTCCGGCTTCGCCCGGCAGCTCCTGGTGGACGCCCGCGCCGACTTCCAGCGGATCGGCGTCGCGCACGGCGAGGGCTGGACGTGCCTGGAGCTGGCGGTCGTCGACGCGGGCAACGCCCGGCTCCAGCAGGCGATGACCCTGTGCGAGGAGGCGCAGGCGCTCTTCGCCTCGTACGGCGACCGGCGCGGCAAGGACTGGGCGGTCTTCCTGCGCTGCACCCTGCTGCCGTACGCCTCGCCGGGCGGTTCGGAGGTCGGCACGGCGGTCGCGCAGGAGGAGCTGGGCCGGCTCGCCCGGGCCACGCATCCCACGCGCGACGGCAAGCTCGACGACTACGTGGAGGCGTACCAGCTGCTCCTGGAGCGGGGCGTGGACCTGGACACGGGCTGGCAGGCGTGGCGGCTCGGCATGGTCCCGAACCGGCACGCGCGGGACACGATGGGCGTGGTGGTCGGCGCGGACCGGGGGTAGCTACCGCCCGCGCACCCGGTACTGGAGGTGCAGCACCCGGTCCCCCTGGACGACCACGTGCGGGTCGTCCAGGAGCCGCTCCCCGGCGGCGGACCCGAAGTAGCGCTTGCCCGCGCCGAGGACGACCGGGGCGACGTCCATCGCCACCACGTCGACGAGGCCGAGGGCGAACGCCTGGCCGCCGACGTCCCCCGCGGTGATCGCGACGGACCGCTCCCCCGCCAGCTCCCGGGCGGTGGCGACGGCCTCGGGCACGTCGCGGGCGAAGTGGTAGTGGGACGCCTCGGGGTACCAGTCGGCGGGGCGCGGCCGGTGCGAGACCACGACGACGTGCTCACCGGCGGGCGGCTCGGCGTTCCAGCCGTTGGTCAAGTCGAACAGATGGCGTCCCATGACGATCACGCCGAGGCTGTCCCACACCGCGCGGGTGTAGTCGGCGGAGGCCTTGGACACCCGGAATCCGGCGTCGTCGACGATCGGCTCGGTCCCGTTGCCGTACCAGTCGAAGAGGCGGCCGACGGAATCGTCGGCATCGGCGATGAAGCCGTCCACGGAGACGACCGCGTGCATCAGTACAGGGCTCATACCTGTACGACTCCGCGCGCCCGCGGAACTCATCGCACGCCGACGACCCGCTCCGCGGCTCTGCCCCGCAGGGCGGCGAAGGGGTCGTCGGCCGGGTGCGTCAGGCGGAGGTGCGACGGTCCTCGGCGGCCGCCGGGGCGACCGGCTCGGACGTCTTCTCCTTGAAGTCGACCTTGCGCATGTGCTTGTTCATCGACTTCATCAGGCCCCACACGGCCAGGGCCATCACCGCGAAGACGATGAAGCCGAGCACGCCCGGGGTCACCTTGTCCTCGTCGACCTCGGTCGCGGCCAGAGGGACGAGATGGGTCAATGCCAGATTCGCAATCACATCAGGCATTCTCGCGTACGCCCGCGAAGAGGTCGTCCTCGGGGAGGGAGGTGTCCACGAGCGACTTCGCGAGCTCGTACTCCTCGGTCGGCCAGACCTCCTTCTGGACGTCCATCGGAACCCGGAACCAGCCGCCGTCGGGGTCGATCTGCGTGGCGTGCGCGATCAGCGCCTTGTCGCGGATCTCATAGAAGTCGGCGCACGGCACGTGCGTGGTGAGGTTCCGCTCGACCCGCCCGAACTCGTCCCAGCGCTTGAGCCAGTCCCCGTACGGCGACTCCATGCCGCGCGCCAGCAGCGCGTCGTGCAGCGCCTGGGTGCGCGGGCGGTTGAAGCCCTGGTTGTAGTAGAGCTTCGACGGCTGGAAGACCGGGCCGAACTCCGCCTCCGGGTAGGCGACCGGGTCGTTCGCCCCGTCGAAGGCCACCATCGTGATCTTGTGGGTCATGATGTGGTCGGGGTGCGGGTAGCCGCCGTTCTCGTCGTACGTCGTGACGACCTGCGGGCGGAAGGAGCGGATCTGCTTCACCAGCTCGCCGGCGGCCGTGTCGACGTCCTCCAGCGCGAAGCAGCCCTCCGGCAGCGGCGGCAGCGGGTCGCCCTCGGGCAGGCCCGAGTCGACGAAGCCGAGCCACTCCTGCTTGACGCCGAGGATCTCGCGGGCCTCGTCCATCTCCTTCTTGCGGACCTCGTGGATGTGCTCCTCGATGTACGTGTCCCCCTGGAGCTTGGGGTTGAGGATGGAGCCGCGCTCGCCGCCCGTGCACGTGACGACCAGCACGTCCACCCCCTCGGACACATACTTGGCCATGGTGGCCGCGCCCTTCGACGACTCGTCGTCGGGGTGGGCGTGAACGGCCATCAGTCGCAGCTGCTCAGTCAAGACAAGATCCTCGGTGAGATGGGTCGCCCTGGTGTGTTTCGGTGCAATGGGCGGCTTCTATAGTGACCGAACCGGGCGGCCGAAAATTCCGGCGTCCGCATCTTGACGGGCAAGGCGAGAGGAACTGGCTGATGAGCGCCGTGCAGCAGCACCTGCCCGAGGGCCGCTACAGCTCCCCGCGCGACTCCGACGCCCGCGCCGACCGCAAGCTGCGGATCGCCGCGATCGTGCTGGGCACCCTGTTCGCCGCGATGATGGTCTGGTTCGGCTGGTACTACGTCTCGGGCGGCAGCAAGTTCAGCGGTGAGGTCATCGCGTTCAAGACCTACGACGACAACGTCAAGGTCCATCTGGAGATCCGCAAGGACGCCGGCACCTCCGGCTACTGCACGATCCGCTCCCAGGACGCGGTCGGCTCCGAGGTGGGCCGCGCCGACTTTCGCTTCGACCAGGATCAGGAGCGGATCGACAAGGTCGTCACGCTCCGTACGTCCGGCGGCAGGGGAACGACGGCCGAATTGCTCGGCTGCCACGCCGACTGATGTCGAGTGATCGTGGCTGACCTGCGTTGACGTAAAACTGATGCCTTATGTCCTCCCCCTTTGGCCGGCGAATTGTTAGGCTCGTGGTTTCGCCCACCCGAGAGGGAACATCCTTCTGGGTAGGGCGATGCTTTGTATCCCAGTACCTACGAGGAGCGACCTGTGACCCAGACCAGCGAAGACGTCACCTGGCTGACGCAGGAGGCGTACACCAAGCTCAAGGACGAGCTGGCTTACCTGTCTGGTCCCGCGCGCGAGGAAGTCACGCAGAAGATCGCTGCGGCGCGCGAGGAGGGCGACCTGCGCGAGAACGGCGGGTACCACGCGGCGAAGGAGGAGCAGGGCAAGCAGGAGCTCCGCATCCGCCAGCTGACCCAGCTCCTTGAGAAGGCCAAGGTCGGCGAGGCCCCGGCCGCCTCCGGCGTCGTCGCGCCGGGCATGGTCGTCACCATCGCCTTCGACGGCGACGAGGACGACACCCTGGAGTTCCTGCTCGCCTCCCGCGAGTACGCGAGCTCCGACATCGAGACGTACTCGCCGCAGTCGCCGCTCGGTACGGGCGTGAACGGCAAGAAGGTCGGCGAGGACGCCACGTACGAACTGCCGAACGGCAAGCCGGCCTCGGTCCGCATCCTCAAGGCGGAGCCGTACAGCGGCTGACGCCTTCACCGTCGTACGAGAGGGCCCCGGAGCGACCATGCTCCGGGGCCCTCTCGCGTGCGGGGCCGGTCAGCCGGCCGCCTTGCGGTACTTGCGGACGGCGAGGGTGCGGAACACCAGGATGATCAGCACCGACCAGATCAGCGAGGCCCAGACCGGGTGCTCCATGGGCCAGGCGCCGGTCACCGACTTGGGGACGCCGTCGATCGTGTTCCCGAAGAGCTCGCGGGCCGCCGCCACCGTGGCACTGAAGGGGTTCCACTCCGCGACGTACTGGAGGAACTTCGGCATGCCGTTGACCGGCACGAACGCGTTCGAGATGAAGGTCAGCGGGAAGAGCCAGATCAGGCCGCCCGACGTCGCCGCCTCCGGGGTCCGCACGGACAGGCCGATCAGGGCGCCGATCCACGTGAACGCGTAGCCGAGCAGCAGGAGCAGGCCGAAGCCGGCGAGCACCTTGCCGATGTTCTCGTGGGTGCGCCAGCCGACGAGCAGGGCGACCGCGGCGAGCACGGCGAGTGTCACGGCTGTCTGCACGAGGTCGGCGAGGGTGCGCCCGGTGAGCACCGCTCCGCGCGCCATGGGCAGCGAGCGGAACCGGTCGATGAGGCCCTTGTGCATGTCGTCGGCGATGCCCGCGCCCGCACCGGCCGTGGCGAAGGTGACGGTCTGGGCGAAGATGCCCGCCATCAGGAATTCCTTGTAGGCGGTGGGGCTGGTGCCCGCGCCCGGGATGGAGATCGAGCCGCCGAAGACGTACGTGAACAGGACCACGAACATCACCGGCTGGATGATCCCGAAGAGGATCATCTCGGGGATCCGTGTCATCCGGATCAGATTGCGCTTGGCGACGACCAGCGAGTCACGGACGGACTGGCCGACGCCGCCCGCCGCGCGGGGGGCGCGCACGCTCTCGGTGACGGCACTCATGAGCGGGCCTCCTGTTCGTCCTGCTCCGCCGCTTCCGCGAGGTGGCCGGTCAGCGAGATGAAGACATCGTCGAGGGTGGGGCGGCGCAGGGCGATGTCGTCGATCTCGATGCCCTGCGCGTCCAGGTCGCGGATCACCTCGGCGAGCAGCTTGGCGCCGCCGGTGACCGGGACGGTGAGCTTGCGGGTGTGCTCGGCGACGGTGGTCTCGCCCTTGCCGAAGCCGGCCAGGATCTCCCGGGCGGCGGCGATGTGCTCCCGCTCGTGGACGACGACCTCGACGCGCTCGCCGCCGGTCTGCGCCTTGAGCTGGTCGGAGGTGCCGCGGGCGATGACGCGGCCGTGGTCGACGACGCAGATGTCGTGCGCGAGGTGGTCGGCCTCTTCGAGGTACTGGGTGGTGAGCAGCAGCGTGGTGCCGCCCGCCACCAGCTCCTGGATGACCTCCCACAGCTGCTGCCGGTTGACCGGGTCGAGTCCGGTGGTCGGCTCGTCCATGAACATCACCGGCGGGGAGACGACGAGCGCGGCCGCGAGGTCGAGGCGGCGGCGCATGCCTCCGGAGTACGTCTTGGAGGGGCGGTCGGCGGCGTCCGCGAGATTGAACCGCTCAAGCAACTCGGCGGCCCGGGCCTTCGCCTCCTTGGCCCGCATCTGGTAGAGCTGGCCGACCATCTGGAGGTTCTCGCGGCCGGTCAGGTACTCGTCGACCGCGGCGAACTGACCGGACAGGCCGATCGAGCGGCGGACCTCGTTCGGATTCTTCACGACGTCGATGCCCGCGACGACCGCCCGGCCGCTGTCCGGCGTCAGCAGCGTGGTCAGACAGCGCACGGCCGTCGTCTTGCCCGCTCCGTTCGGCCCGAGGAGGCCGAGGACGGTGCCTTCCGGCACGTCCAGATCGACCCCGTCGAGAGCCCGGACATCGCCGAAGGTCTTCACCAGACCTTCGGCGTAGATGGCGCCTGGCATGTGGTTCCCCCAGATTCGTACGTCCTGATACGTACAGAAATTGTAAATTTGCCGGGGCATGCATGCCCGGCGAAGCGTGACGAGGGGCACACGCTATCGCGATGTATCGCGTATCGGCAATGGATTTACGCGGACTGCTCCAGGGACCCGCCGAGGGACTGGGCCGTGACCGTGTAGCCCGCCTCGCGCAGCGCCTGTCCGACCGCCGCACAGTGCGCGGGCCCCTTCATCTCCAGATGCAGCTCGACCTCGGCCTCCGTGAGCCCGAGCCGCGGATCGGTCCGCACGTGGCCCACGTCGAGGACGTTGGCGTCGGCCACCGACAGCACGCCGAGCAGCGTGGCCAGGGCGCCGGGACGGTCGGTCAGCCGCAGCCGCAGCGACAGGTAGCGGCCCGCCGCGGCCATGCCGTGGGTGAGGACGCGCTGCATCAGCAGCGGGTCGACGTTGCCGCCGGACAGCAGCGCGACGACCGGGCCCTCGAACCCGGCGGGGTCGGCGAGCAGCGCGGCGACCGGGCTCGCGCCGGCCGGTTCGACGACCATCTTGGCGCGTTCCAGGCAGAGCAGCAGGGCGCTGGAGAGCTGGTCCTCGGTCACCGTACGGACCTCGTCGACCAGCTCCGCGATCAGCCGGAACGGGATGTCGCCGGGCCGCCCCACCTTGATGCCGTCGGCCATCGTCGCCGGGGCGTCGATCGCCACGGGCCGGCCGGCCGCCAGCGAGGGCGGATAGGCGGCCGCGCCCGCCGCCTGCACGCCGATCACCCGCACCTCGGGGCGCAGCGCCTTGACGGCGACCGCGAGTCCGGCCGCCAGGCCGCCGCCGCCGATCCCGACGAGGATCGTGCGGACCTCCGGACACTGTTCCAGGATCTCCAGGCCGAGCGTGCCCTGACCGGCCACGATGTCCGGGTGGTCGAACGGGTGGATGAAGACGGCGCCGGTCCGCTCGGCGTACTCCTGGGCGGCGGCCAGGGTCTCGTCGACCACCTGACCGTGCAGCCGCACCTGCGCGCCGTAGTCCCGGGTCGCGGCGACCTTGGGCAGGGGCGCACCGACCGGCATGAACACCGTGGAGCGCACGCCCAGGAGCGAAGAGGCGAGGGCCACCCCCTGCGCGTGGTTGCCCGCGCTCGCCGCCACCACTCCGGCGGCCCGCTCCTCGGGGAGCAGCCCGGCGATCCGCACATAGGCGCCGCGCAGTTTGAAGGAACCGGTCCGCTGGAGGTTCTCGCACTTGAGATGCACCGGAGATCCGAGCAGCTGGGAAAGGTGATGACTGTGCGCCATCGTTGTCACCCGGGACACCCCGGACAGCATTTTCTGCGCACCGCGTACGTCGTCCAGAGTGACCGCGGCCGGAAAAGGCAAGGAGTCAGACGCGCTGTAGCTCATGACGAAAGTCTCGCAGCTCACGCCGCAGGTGACTCGGGATGTTCACGCTGCGAGACCGGATTGCGCACGGCCGGTACGGCCAGCGCTTTCGCCGCGTACTCTGTGGGCCAATCTCGTAATTGAGTGCAATCCACCACCCACGCATGAAGTGAGCCCCCGGCCATGCCCACACCGCAGGAAACGATGGACATGTCGACCGCCGGCGACACCGGCCTCCTCGAAACGCTGCAGCACGAGGTGGCGGTCTTCGCCCGTCGCGCCGAACAGACCCGGCTCGGCGGGGTCGGGCAGGTGCGCAATTCCATGGACCGAGCCGCGTATCTGCTGCTCAACCGCCTCGACAAAGAAGGTCCGATGGGCGTCAAGGCGCTCGCGGCGAGCATGGGGATCGATTCCTCGACGGTGACCCGCCAGGTCGCCCCGCTCGTCGACACCGGCCTCGTGAAGCGCACCTCGCATCCCGAGGACGGCCGGGCCGTCGTGCTTCAGCTCTCCCCACGTGGTCTCGCCCGTCTCGACGAAGTCCGTTCGTCGAGACAGGAGTTGATGGCGCAATTGACGCAGGACTGGGAGCCGCAGGAGCGCGAGCAGTTCTGCGCGCTCCTCACGCGCTTCAACACGGCCCTCTCGGCGCGCCAGTCGGGCCAGGCCGCTCCGTCCGCGGACTCCTGAGGGGCGACGCCTCCCGGACATCCGCACTGCCGCGGTTCCCCGCCTCTTGACCGGGGGGCCGCGGCAGGCCTCATATGAAGAGTGCGCGATCGGCAGGCGTCCCGGGATGCCCGTCGGGCCCGTGAGTTCGAGGCGTTCGTCGCGGGCGCGGCCGGGCGGCTGCTCCATGCCGCGACGCTGCTGACCGCGGAGCCCGGTGACGACAACCCCCGCGCGCGGAAACTCCTCACGGCTTCCCTCGCCCGGACGTATGCCTTCTGGGACCGTCTTCGGGGGGAGGATCCCTACGACTGCGCCCGCAAGGACCTGGCCGTCCGCTTCGCGCGCGGCACCTGGCCGCCCTGGCCCTCGCGCCGGAAGCCGAGCGGCGTCCTGCGTCACCTGTCACCGCAGGAGCGGCTGATTCTGGTGCTCCGGCTGTTCGAGGGGGTCGGCGAGGAGCAGGTGGCGGCGCTGCTCGGGCTGCCCATGGAGCGGGTCCGTGCCGTGCAGGCGCGCGCGATGGGCCTGGTGCTGCATCCGCCGCGTGATCCCGCGCCCGTGCCGCCGCTGCGGAAGGCGGCCTCGACATGAGCCTGGAGGACCGCAGGTCGGCGTCGGTGCGCGCCGTGCTCGACTCCGCCCCGCCGCCGGTGGTCCCCGCCGAGCTGTGCGCGGAGGCGGTGCGCCGGGGCGCCCGGGGGCTGCGCAGGCGGCGGACCGTACGGCGGCTGCTGTGGTGCGTGCTGACCGTGGTCGCGGTGGTGTTCCTGGTGTGGGCGACCATGACGCGGCCGTGGGTGGAGCCGCCCTCGCAGACGACTCCACCGCTGACGGGCTGGTGAGCCCGGGGCCTCAGGCGTCGCCGAGCGCCTGCTGCAGGTCGGCGAGCAGGTCGTCCACCGACTCGATGCCGACGGAGAGCCGGACCAGGTCGGCGGGGACCTCCAGGGCGGAGCCCGCGACCGACGCGTGGGTCATCCGGCCCGGGTGCTCGATGAGGGACTCGACGCCGCCGAGGGACTCTCCGAGGGTGAACAGCTTCGCGCGGTTGCAGACCTCGACGGCCGCCGCCTCGCCGCCCTCGACCTGGAACGACACCATGCCGCCGAACGCCTTCATCTGCTTCGCGGCGGTCTCGTGGCCCGGGTGGTCGGGCAGGCCCGGGTAGAGGACCTTGGTGACGCGGGGGTGACGGCCGAGCATCTCGGCGACCCGGGTGGCGTTCTCGCTGTGCCGGTCCATGCGGACGGGGAGCGTCTTGATGCCGCGCAGCACCAGCCAGGAGTCGAAGGGGCCGGCGACCGCGCCCATCGCGTTCTGGTGGTAGGCGAGGTCCTCGCCCAGCGCCTCGTCGCTCACGACCAGGGCGCCGCCGACCACGTCCGAGTGGCCGCCCATGTACTTGGTCATGGAGTGCACGACGACGTCCGCGCCGAGCGCCAGCGGCTGCTGGAGGTAGGGGCTGGCGAAGGTGTTGTCGACGACGAGGCGGGCGCCCGCGTCCCGGGCGACCTGGGCCACGGCGGCGATGTCGGTGATGCCGAGCAGCGGGTTCGACGGGGTCTCGACCCAGATGACCTTGGTCTTCGGGGTGAGGGCGGCCCGGACGGCCGCCGCGTCACTGGTGTCGGCGACGGACCACTCGACGCCCCAGCGCGAGACGACCTTCGCGAACAGGCGGAACGTGCCGCCGTACGCGTCGTTCGGGATGACCACGTGGTCGCCCGGGCTGAGCAGCGTACGCAGCAGGCAGTCCTCGGCGGCCAGGCCCGACGCGAAGGCGAGGCCGCGGCGGCCGCCCTCCAGCGCGGCGAGGTTCTCCTCCAGGGCGGTACGGGTGGGGTTGGCGCTGCGGCTGTACTCGTAGCCGCCGCGCAGACCGCCCACGCCGTCCTGCTTGTACGTGGAGACCTGGTAGATCGGCGGGACCACGGCGCCGGTGACGGGATCGGCCGTGTTTCCGGCGTGGATGGCGGTGGTCTCGAAGCCGCGCGGGGCTTCGCTCTGGCTGTGCGTGTCGCTCATGTGCCCCGAGAGTAGTGGGCCGTGGAGCCGTCTCCGCCTCGGTTAGCTTTGAAGCATGGGAATTCTCTGGGGGCTGATGGCCGTGCTGATGATCGCCTGGGTGGTGATGCTGCGCAGGCGCGGCGGCATCCGTCAGGTGGCACCGGGGTCGCCGGACGCCGCCGATCCGGCGGACTACGGGTTCATGCGACAGGAGGACCTGGACGTCCGGCTGCCCGGTCCCGACCAGGATCTGCTCGACGTCATGGCCGTCGTGCAGCGCAATCAAGATTTCACAGCCGCTTCGCAACTCCTCGCCGGCACCGGCAAGGAGACCGAGACGCGGTGGGAGCGGGTGCAGGCGATCGCCGGGGCCGCCGCCATCGAGCTGCAGCAGACGCCGCGGATCGGCGCCGGGTGGCTGCACGCCTGGCGCTCGCAGCAGCCCAAGGACGCCGGTGGGGCACAGGTGTTCGCCGAGTTCCTGGTGCAGCAGGCGTGGCGCGGCGGCGGCACCGAGGACGAGCAGCGGATCATCCTGGAGGAGGCGCGCGGCGCCTGTGAGCAGGCCGCGCTGCTGGCGCCCGGCGACCCGGTCCCGCACATCACGCACCTCGCGGTGGCCCGCGGGCTCGGCTACTCCCAGTCGGAGTTCGAGCAGGTCTGGCTGAAGATCCTGGACACCGCGCCCGGGCACATGGGGGCGCACCTGGCCGGCCTGCGCTACTGGTGCGAGAAGTGGCACGGCTCGCGCGAGCAGGCGTTCGCCTTCGCCGAGGCCGCCGCGGCCCGCGCCCCGCGCGGCTCGCTGCTGGCCGCGCTGCCGCTCTTCGCGCTGTACGAGCATCTGCCCGATCTGAACCTGGTGCGCGGGTTCTACGAGAGCGAGGTCGTCTCCAAGGCGATGCACGGCGCCCTGTTCGCGGTGCACGCGGCCCGGCCCGACGACCCGATGCTCGCCCACGTACGGCATCTGCTGGTCTTCTTCCTGGTGCGCGGGGAGCGCTGGTCCGAGGCGATGCAGCAGCTGGTGCGGGTGGACGGGCACGTGGGCGCCGTGCCGTGGACGGCGGAGACCGATCCGGCGGCGTCGTACGCCGTGTACCGGGCGCTCGCGGTGGCCGGTTACGAGGCGAACGGCGGCAGCCCGGCGACGCTGTCCGCCTGACCCCGGAATCCTGTGGCGGGCCGGGGTTGTTGCACGGGACGACCCCGACGTCACCGACACCCTCCGGGAGGCAGCACCCCATGGCACTCTTCGGCCGGACCCCGGCCCTGCCCACCCCCGACCAGGCCCTGCGCGGCCGCTCCGAGCCCGAGTTCACGGTCCCGGAGCGGCACACGGTCCTCGGCACCCCGCTGCTCGGCCCGTACCCGGAGGGCCTGGCGGTCGCCGACTTCGGCCTCGGCTGCTTCTGGGGCGCCGAGCGCGTCTTCTGGAAGACGCCGGGCGTGTGGACGACACTCGTGGGCTACCAGGGCGGCTCCACCGAGCATCCGGTGTACGAGGAGGTCTGCTCGGGGCTGACGGGCCACGCGGAGACGGTCCGCGTGGTCCACGACCCGTCCACCGTCTCCTACGAGGCGCTGCTGAAGCTCTTCTGGGAGAACCACGATCCGACCCAGGGCTTCCGGCAGGGAAACGACGTGGGCACGCAGTACCGTTCGGCGATCTACACCCACTCCCCCGCGCAGGCCGCTGCCGCGGAGGCCTCACGTGCGGCGTACCAGCAGGTCCTGACCGGCTCCGGCCACGGCACGATCACGACGGCGATCCTCCCGGCACAGGACCGCGTCTTCTATCCGGCGGAGCCGGAGCACCAGCAGTACCTGGACAAGAATCCGGGCGGGTACTGCGGGATCGGGGGGATGGGGGTGTCGTGTCCGGTGGGAGTCTCCCCGGCGCGTGAGGTCTCGGAGGAGTAGCCACGGCGCGTCGCGCACAGGGAGTCTGCACTTCATGAGGCCGTGTCCGGCCCCACCGCTGCTCACTCGACGTCGATGCCGAAATCGCGTACGAGCTCTTCCAGGCCGCCCGTGTAGCCCTTGCCGCCTAGGACGAAGTCCCAGTCGCCGTTGGGCCGGTGGCGGAACGAGCCGAGGACGAGGGCGGTCTCTCCCGGTCGGCCGTCGGAGACTTCCAGCCGCCCCAGTTCCGTCAGCGCCGGGTCCAGCAGACGGATGCCGGCGTTCGTGAACCCCGAAAGGTCCGCATCAGGGTTGGTCTCCGGATCGACCGCGGCCACCAGGACGAACCGGTCGGCAGCGGCGGGCAGTCCGTCGAAGGAGACGCAGATGGCAGCCTTGTCCGGTGCGGTGGCGGGCAGAGCACGCACGGAACCGTCAGGGGTCCGCGGGTTGTTGAAGAACACGAAGTGGTCGTCGCTGAGCACCCGGTTGCCCTGGCAGACGAGGGCACAGACGTCGAGGCAGACGTCTCCGGTCCAGGACATGCCCAGGACGTTGTAGTCGTCGGGAAGCCGGAGGTCGGGAACCGTCGCCGTGGAATTCGCCGATGCGGGCGAGGCGTCACCGCCCAGACGTCCGCGCAGCCCGTGGCGATGGAGCAGGTCGACGAGTTCCGTCCCCGAGATCAGCTCCAAGGGTTTCCCGTTGGCGAACGTGTGCGAGCCCGGGCCGAACTTCGAGGTCGTGACGAGGACGCCCTTGTTGGCACCGGCGTCCTGGACCGTCCCGTACAGATCGCGCACCGCGGTCGGCGGCACGGTGTTGCGGTAGCGCTTCACCTGAACGACGATCTTGCCGCCCCTGATGGGCGCCGGATCCAGTGCGTCGACGTCCACGCCACCGTCGTTGGAGCGCTGAGTGGTGACCGCCTGCATCCCCATGGCGCGGAACAGCTCGGCCACCAGGTTCTCGAACGCGATCGGATCCATGGCGTACAGATCCGGATCGTCGTCCGTGCCGTGGGTGACGACGCGGTTCCCGATGTCCTGCGGTAAGCGTCCCGGGCGCACCGGCGTCAGTTGGTCCGGGCGGACGGAGAGCTGTCCGTGCAACGCGTCGGCCAGGCAGCTGAGGGGGTCCACCTGCTCGATGTGCAGCCCGCGGAAGGTCATGCCGGGCGCCATCACGGTCGCCAGATAGATGCGCCCGCGAATCCCCGTCGCCGGGTCGTGCCCGTCCACGAAACCGTTCAGGGTCACGGACTCGATCACGCCCGACTCGTCGGCGGCGAAGACGTCGTGCAGCACGAGCAGCACGCACTGCGCCAGGACCTCGCGATAGACCGAACGCCGCTGACCGACCGGACGTGCTGTCTCCTTCTCCTGGTCCGTACTGGACAGGTATCGGACGGCCTTGGCCTCGGGGACGATGTCGAAGCCGGGGAGTTCCCAGTCGAGAACCAACTGCCCGGCCGCCGCGTCATAGGCTGCGGCAACCTGGCGGGGAAACCCTTCCGGCCACGCGGTCGACGCGTAGAGCGCCGCTGAGAAGTACTCGACCACGGCATCCGGATCGCGACGGCGCACTCCCTCGGTCAGCTCGGCGATCCCCGTGTTGTGGCGCCGGGTGTCGGCCAGTTGGGCATCCGCCCACTGCTCGTACTCCCTTTGATACGCGGCAAGTTGTTGGAGTCGCTGCGCCTCGGCAGTTTGGGCCGCGTGCCAGTCCCGTTCGAAGCGTGCCCTCGCCTCGGCCTGCGCCTGAGCTCTGCGGCCGGCCGTCCAGCCGCCCTGCGCCTGGTAATGGTCGCCGACCGGCATGGACACAGGCTGCCCGAGCCGACCCGGCGCGAAGGGAGCGATCTGCTCCGGGCGCAACAGCGACGACGCGCTGAAGGCCGGGGTCCGGCACCCGGTGGCGAGAAGGTTCTGGAGCACGGTGATCTGGGCGTCCAGTTCCTCGGTGCGGCGCGCTGCCTCGGCCTGTCGGTACTCGCGGTAGCTCTGGGCGGCTCGCCGCTGATGGGCGCGCGCCTGCTGCTCTTCGAGGCGCTGCCGCCGGGCCTCGGCCTCCACCTGACGCTGCTGCTGCCTCTGCATCTCGGCCCAAGCACCGACCATGCCACCAGAACGACGACTCATGTTCCGCATGCCCTCCCCAAGGCGCTCTGGTTGTCCCCACAACCAGTTGTACCGAGCGACTTTATCCGGCGGCGCGTTGGTGTCTGGGCCGTTCAGAGGGAGTGGACGAACACCCGCCAAGCGGTGCCGGTGAGCGTGACGACCGGGCCGTCGGGGTTCTTGCTGTCCCGGACCGGGACGATGCCGGGGACTCCGTCGGCTACCTCGACGCAGTGACCGCCGTCGCCGTTGCTGTAGCTGCTCTTACGCCACAGTCGGGGGTTCAAATCGTTCAGGGTGCTTGCCATTTCGGTAGTCCTCCGCCGCTGCTTCGATCAGCCTGATGGACGCCTCTGGAGCGAGAGCGGTGGCTCTGAGACGGTCATACGCCTTCGCATACTGCCGCACGAGAGCGGGATCATCGATCAACTGCCCGCTATACATGCCCTCCGTGTACATGAGCGGCGGTTCGTCCGGAAAGGTCAAGAACCTCGCTGTGCCCATCATGAAGGGGTGCGGCCCCGCATTCCGCAGAAGGACCTGCGGAATGAATCGGCGCTTACGGGCGAGCGCCGCCACGTGGGCAAGCTGCTCCGCCATGTCCCCCTGTGGGAGCACCGGTTCGTGAAGTATCGACTCGTGCAACACCGCCCAGGTCTCCGGGCCGTCCGACTCCTCGACGAGATCGGCGCGGCCACGCCTGTCCGCGACCTTCGCCGCCAGCAGGTCGTCGGAGGTCGACGGGTGGGCGGCCAGTACCACCGCCCGGATGTACGGCTCTAGCTGAAGCGGGCCAGGGAGCAGGCACGGCCCCCACTCCTCGATCTCCGTAGCACGGCGCTCCGAAGCGAGCACATCAGCGAAGTACTCGGCGTGCGTACCCCTCCGTGCCCTGCGCACATCCTCACAGCACCGCTCGAAGAACCCATCCGTACCCAGTACTTGATCGGCGTGCCGGGCCAGGTCCAGCGGCATCCGGCGCTCCCCGCGCTCGATGTCGCTGAGGTACGTCTTGCCGTAGAAACTCCCCCGTACCAGGTCCTCCAGGGAGAGCCCGGCGGCCTCGCGTTTCCACCTCAGCTCCTTGCCGTAGAAGGTCGGAACGCTCATGGAGCCGTCGATGTCCCTGCGTCGCGCCATCGTTCACCGTCCGGGCGAGAGGCGTCCGCAGGCCGGTCTGCGGACACGAAGTCCCTTTTACGGTACGTGCGGTGGCGTCAAGGTGTGAGTGGTTCGTCACACAGAGCGCACGACACACGGCACAGGAAGGCGTCCGCCCATGACCGGCCCCCACCCGCCCCGTCCCACGAGGATCGACCTGTTGGCCACCCCGAAGGCGGTACCTGAGCTGCGGCACAGATTGCGCGGCCACGGCTTCGAGGTGCAGCTCTGCGTCAGCGAGTTGGTGACGAACGTGATCGACCACCTCGGGGAGGGGACACCGGTGACCGTGCGAGTCCGCCACGGGGACGATGGCCGTACACGGATCGAGGTCACCGACCCCGATCCGCGGGCGCTGCCCGTTCTCCTGCATGCGATGCCCGGCGACGAGTCCGGGCGCGGGCTCGCGCTGGTCGGCGCGGTCGCCGTGCGCTGGGGCGTACGGCAGGGGGCGCACGACAAGACGGTGTGGTGCGAGGTCGCCGGTCCCCCGGGGCGGAAAATCACTGGTCCCGCCACCCGCGCCGCCACATCCTGAACCCCATGACCACCGCACCCCGCCACGAGATCCGCGCCGCGTACACGGCGTCGACGGTCACCGTCTACCAGGCGTACCGCCCGGAGATCGGTCTCCCCGCCGCCCGCGACGGGCGCTTCCCCGCGCTCTGGAAGCGGGACCGGATGACGTGGGTCAAGCCGTCGTTCCTGTGGATGATGTACCGCTGCGGCTGGGCGGAGAAGCCCGGGCAGGAGGTGGTGCTCGCCGTGGAGATCACGCGGGAGGGGTTCGAGTGGGCGCTGCGGCATGCGTGCCTGTCGAGCTATACGCGCTCCGTCCACAGTGATCAGGCAGAGTGGAAGCGGGAGTTGAGGCGGTCGCCCGCGCGGGTGCAGTGGGATCCCGAGCGGGATATGCGGCTGCAGCCGCTGGCCCACCGGTCGCTCCAGCTCGGGCTCTCCGGCGAGGCCGTGCCGCGGTACGCGGACGAGTGGACGGTCGGCATCAGGGATGTGACGCCGCTCGCGCGGGAGGTGCGGGCCGCCGTCCGTGACGGCGACCAGGCAGGGGCCGTCCGGCTGCTTCCCGCCGAACGGCCCTACCCCAGCGCGGAGTTGAGCCTCGGGCACCTCGTGCCCTGACCGTCCCCTCAGTCCGCCACAGCCGCGAACATGCCCGGCTCGTAGGAGCCCCCGGCAAGGTGCACGATCACGTTCATCCTGGTCGCCGCGTTGATCAGGGAGACCAGGCAGACCAGGGCGCCGACCTCGTCGTCGTCGAAGTGCTTGCGGACCGACTCCCAGGTCTCGTCGGAGACACCGTGGTCGCCGAGCAGGGTGCCCTCCTCGGCGAGGGCGAGCGCGGCCCGCTCGGCGTCGCTGAACACGGTGGTGTGGCGCCAGGCCGCGACCAGGTTGATGCGCACCGCGCTCTCGCCCGCGAGTGCGGCCTCCTTGGTGTGGGCGTCGACGCAGAAGCCGCAGCCGTTGAGCTGACTGACCCGCAACTGCACCAGTTCCCGAAGGGACTTGGGGAGCGTGGAGCCCTCCAGGGCCAGCGAGACGTTGTAGAAGCGCTTGGCGACCTTCGCCGCGGTCGGGCTGTCGAAGAGGTTGAAGCGGGGACTCGCGGTCATGGTGACTCCTCCGTGGTGGTGGCCGGGTCGGCCCCGGCGTGTCGTGCACAAGACCCCGGCCGCCCCCTGTCCGTGACAGCTCCGCACGGCTGCGCCTGCACCTTTGCCCCGCCTTTGCTGATTGTTCTACTATGACGCTAACAAGTAGCGAACATTCAGCGGACGGAGTCACCATGCCGATCTCCTCAGCTCCCCGGGCCCTCCTGGCCGGGCTGCCGTTCGCCGCGGCCGCCCTCGTCGCGAGCGCCGTCCGCACCGCCCTGCGGGACCGGCTCCCCGACCCCATGGCCACCCACTTCCCGGGCAGCGGGCCGCCCGACGGGTTCTCGTCGGGGAGCGGCTTCCTGGTCGTAGGTCTGCTGATGCTGGTCGGGACCGGAGCGCTGTTCGGCGTCGTCGCGGGCCGGCAGCGGGTCGGCGCCGCGCGGTGGACCGTGGTGCTGGGCTGGGGCACGGCGGGGCTGCTGGGGTCCGTGGCGGTCTCCGTGCTGCGGGTCAACGCCGCCGTGGGCGATGCCCATGACGCCCGTATGCCCTGGTGGCACCTGGCCGTGGCGGGTGCGGTCGCCGCTGTCGCGGGTGCGGGCGGGTGGCTGCTCACCCGGGGCTGGCCGCGCACGTGGGAGGTCGGCGAGGGCACGGCCGGGACCTCGCTGGCGCTGCGCGACGGGGAGCGGGCGGTCTGGGTCCGGCGGGCCGGATCGCTGCCCCTCACCCTGCTCGGCTCAGCCCTGATCGCGGCCGGGCTGGTGGCCGCCGCCCTGGTCGGCTGGTGGGGTCTGCCGGTCGCGGGCGCGGGTCTCGCGTCGCTGGGGTTCGGCCGGGTCCAGGTGACCGTCGGCCCGCAGGGGCTCGTCGTGGCACAGAGCGGGCTGCGGTGGCCGCGGGTCCGGATACCTCTGGAGCAGGTCGAGAGCGCCTCCCGGCGTACCATCAGCCCGCTCGGCGACTTCGGCGGCTGGGGGTACCGGGTGCGGCCGGGCGCGACCGGGGTGGTCCTGCGCGCGGGCGAGGCCCTGGTCGTACGACGGACGGGCGGACGCGAGTTCGCCGTCACCGTCGACGACGCCGGGACCGCCGCAGCCCTGCTCAACTCGCTCGTCGCACGAAAGGACAGCCCGTGCTGATCCGTGTGGACCCCGGCTCCGCCACTCCCCTCGGCGACCAGATCGCGGCGCAGGTCCGCCGCGCCGTCGCCGACGGGGACGTGGCCCCGGGAGAGCGGCTGCCCTCGGCCAGGGCGCTCGCCGACTCGCTGGGGGTCAATCTGCACACCGTGCTGCGGGGCTACCAGCGGCTGCGCGACGAGGGCGTCATCGAGCTGCGGCGCGGTCGGGGCGCGGTGGTGCTCGGCGGGGCCGCGACCGCGGGACGGGCGCGGCTGGCCGAGAAGGTGCGGGCGCTGGTGTCGGAGGGGCGGCGGCTCGGGCTGAGCGACGAGGAGATCGTGGGGCTGGTGCGCGGCGGGCTCACGCCCTGACACCCGCGGCCGTCACGCGGGCCCGGCATCCCGCATCTTCGCCGCCGTGGCCGCGGCGTCGTACCCCTTCGGCACGCCGTCCAGGAGGACCAGCTCCCCGGGGATGTGGTCCGTGCGCAGCGGCAGGATCGCCCGGTAGGCGTCGGACGCGTACCAGGCGTGGGCCCGGTCCAGGTCCGGGAACTCGAGGATGACCAGGTCGCCGAGGCGCTCCCCCTCCATCCACTCGCCGGGCTTGCCGTGCGACAGGAAGCGGCCGCCGAACGGCTCGAAGGTTCCCTGCACGCGCTCGATGTACTCCAGGACATCGGGGTGCACGGGCTGGGTGGGGCGCAGTACGGCGATGGCGTAGGCGGTCATGAGCGAGCCCTCCTCGGGTCCGGCCGGATAGGGGGATCCTGCCGGAGCCCGGGGAGGGCGTCGATGACCTCTCAGGTCATCATGAGGTGTCCCTCAGGCCATGAGAGGTGGTTCGGCACGGGCTCAGATGGTGGCCGTGTCGATCACGAAGCGGTAGCGCACGTCGGAGTTGATGACGCGCTCGTACGCCTCGTTGATCCGGCTCGCCTCGATCAGCTCGATCTCGGCGCCCAGGCCGTGCTCGGCGCAGAAGTCCAGCATCTCCTGGGTCTCGGCGATGCCGCCGATCGCGGAGCCGGCGAGCACCTTGTTGCCGCCGATCAGCGAGAACAGGTTGAGCGAGATCGGCTCCTCGGGGGCGCCGACGTTCACCAGGGCGCCGTTCGTCTTCAGCAGGCCCAGGTACGCGCCGAAGTTCAGCGGGGCGGAGACGGTCGACAGGATGACGTCGAAGGAGCCGGCCAGCTCCTCGAAGGTCTTCGGGTCGCTGGTCGCGTAGTAGTGGTCGGCGCCCAGCTTCAGGCCGTCGTCCTTCTTGCGCAGCGACTGCGACAGGACGGTCACCTCGGCGCCCATGGCGTGCGCCAGCTTGACGGCCATGTGACCGAGGCCGCCCAGGCCGATCACGGCGACCTTGCGGCCCGGGCCCGCGTCCCAGCGCTTGAGCGGGGAGTACGTGGTGATGCCCGCGCAGAGCAGCGGCGCGGCCACGTCCAGCGACAGGCCGTCCGGGATGCGCAGGGTGTAGGCCTCGTCGACGACGACCTTCTGCGAGTAGCCGCCGTAGGTGGGCTCACCGTCGTGGCCGACGGCGTTGTAGGTGCCGACGTTGCCCCGCAGACAGTGCTGCTCGTTGCCGGCCAGGCAGTTCTCGCACTCGCGGCAGGAGTCGACCATGCAGCCGACGCCGACCCGGTCGCCGACCTTGAACTTGGTGACACCGGAACCGACGGCCTCGACGACACCGGCGATCTCGTGCCCGGGGACCATCGGGAAGATGGCCTCGCCCCAGCCCTCACGGGCCTGGTGGATGTCGGAGTGGCAGATTCCGGCGAACTTGATGTCGATCAGAACGTCGTGCTCGCGCACGTCACGGCGCTCGATGGTGGTGCGCTCCAGCGGGGCCTTCGAGCTGGGCGCGGCGTAGGCGGCAACTGTGGTGGTCATGGATGCAAGCCTGCCCGAGCCGGACCCCTGCTGCGACATCTGCGCAGGTCACCCCTTTGCGTACGACCAGTGGTCCTACTACTGACGGGGTCAGGCTCACTGTCGTACGACCGGGAATACTGGACAGCATGGACGACAACCCCACCCTGGACCGCCGCGCCGAACTCAGCGAGTTCCTGCGCACCCGGCGGGCCCGGCTCAAGCCCGAGGACGTGGGGCTCTCGGCGGCCGGGCGGCACCGCCGGGTGCCGGGACTGCGCCGCGAGGAGCTGGCCCAGCTCGCCGGGGTCTCGGTCGCGTACTACACGCGCCTGGAGCAGGGCAACGGGCGCAATGTGTCGGCGGAGGTGCTCGACGCGATCGCGCGCGCCCTGCGGCTGAGCGACACCGAGCACGCCCACCTGGTCCATCTGGCGAAGCCGACGCAGGCCCGCCGCAAGCAGCGGGCGCCCCGGCGGCAGCAGCAGGTGCGGCCGGCGCTGCGGCACCTCCTGGAGAACCTGGAGGGCGTGCCCGCATACATCGGCGGGGCGCGCTCGGACATCCTCGCCTGGAACCGGATGGCGGCGGCCCTCTTCGGCGACTGGGGCGCGCTGACGCCGTCCGAGCGGAACTGGGCACGGCTCACGTTCCTCGACCCCGCCTACCGCGAGCTGTTCCTCGACTGGGAGCAGAAGGCGTCGGACATGGTCAGCTATCTGCGGCTCTACGCGGGCCGCAACCCGGAGGACCCGGATCTGTCGGCGCTGGTGGGTGAACTCTCCGTCAAGAGCGAGGAGTTCAGGAAGCTGTGGGCCACGCACGACGTGAAGGAGAAGGGGCACGGGGTGAAGCGGATGCGGCATCCGCTCGTCGGTGAACTGACCTTGTCCTACGAGACGTTGCACCTGCCGGACGACGACGGGCAGTTCCTGTCCGTGTACCACGCCGAGCCGGGGACGGCCTCGGCGGAGGCGCTGCGGCTGCTGGCCAGCTGGGGGGCCGACGCCACGACGGTGCCCCGCTAGGTCGCGTCGATCGCGGCTGCGGGCCGGTGAGGGCCGGTCGCGGACGAACGCGAGCGCGGCCCGCCCCGGTCCGAGGACCAG
Organism: Streptomyces sp. NPDC001904; assembly: GCF_040297005.1. Taxonomy (NCBI): domain Bacteria; kingdom Bacillati; phylum Actinomycetota; class Actinomycetes; order Kitasatosporales; family Streptomycetaceae; genus Streptomyces; species Streptomyces sp. NPDC001904. The sequence goes on from NZ_JBEOYI010000007.1 coordinate 223,371, forward strand.
GACGGGCCGCGGCCCACGCGCGCTACGTCACTTACCGAGATACGCGTTGTAGATCGTGATCGTCGACGTGTTGCCCTTCTTGTCGGTGATCTTGGCGCGGAGCGTGATGCCCTTGCCCTTGGCCGGGTTCTTCACGCTGACCTTGCCGCTCTTGACGGTGACCTTCTTCCAGTTCTTGCCGTCGTCGTAACTGGTGTAGACCGAGAGCGACTTGAGGTTGGAGCCGGCCGCCGCGCCGGTCACGGCGACCGGGACGGACTGGGTCTTGCCGGCCGTGGCGCGGCTGTCGGAGCCGACCGCGGGGGTGAACCGCACGCCGGCCGCCGGGAGCGTGGCGAAGTCGGCGGGCTTCTTCGAGCGGAACGTCCAGGAGGCGTCGACCCGGGTGGATACCGCGGCGACCTTGGTGCTGCGCTTCACCGACGTGGTCAGCTTGTACGCGGCGTCGCCCGACGGAACGGTGAACACCTCGTCACCGAAGAGCGGGTCCGTGTGCGAGCCGACCTTGGTGCCGTTGCGGTACAGCGTGGTGGCCACCGAGGTGTAGTCCGAGGAGCCCGCGTGCGTCATGCCGTCGGCGACCAGCGGCACGTATCCGAAGATGTCGTTGCCGTCGCGGAAGAGACCGTAGTCACCGCCCACGCGCGGCGCGAAGACGGCCGTGTTGAACGTCTTCGCGTACTTCTGGCCCGCCTTGAAGGTCTGCGGGGTGCCGAGCGAGTACGAGGCGTCCGGGATCGGGTTGCCCTCCGCGTCCTTGCCCGCGATCTGCAGGAAGTCGTACGTCCACTGGATCTTGTCGTTCGTCGACAGGTACAGGGTGCGGGTGCCGGGCAGCTTCTGCTCGACGGGGGCGCCCACGACGAAGTCGTCGGAGAACACTCCGACGGGCACCAGCGCGCCGGTCTTCCTGGCGGTCGAAGCGCCCAGGGTGTTGGCCACCGTGGCGAGTTCGGACTTCTTGTAGTGCTTGGACTTGTCGCCGACGATGTGCTTGACCTTGGCCGTGGTCGCGACGTCGTACTCGGCGGAGCCGCCCTTGCTCCACTGGCCGAACCAGGTCTGCGACAGGCCGCTCGGCACGTCCGCGCCGAGGCCCGCCATGCGGATGTCCGCGAACGAGCCGAGCGGGAGCGTGAGGTTCACCTCCCCCGGGTCATACGTGTATCCGATGCTCGCGCTGACCGGCTTGGCCGCCGTGTCCGGGACCGTGATGTCGGCCGCCTTGGTCTTGCGGGCGTCCAGCGTCAGGCTGGTGTTCTTGGTGACGCTGAGCTTCGGCTGGGCGAACCAGTCGACGCCGCCCTTGAAGTTGACGGTGTCCTTGACCAGCCACGCGTCCAGCAGGTAGTCGCCCTTGGGCACGCGCAGCGTCACCGTGCCGGAGTCGCTGGGCTCGGCCGAGTAGTACTGGTTCTTGGCGAGCCCGGTGTAGCCGATCAGGTCGCTCAGGTACGTCGACAGCGGCTTGCCGTCGCGGCCGAGGTGCTTGAGCGTCACGTCGTACGACTCGATCTCGCGCTGCACCGCGGCGGCGGTGCGCACGGTCTGGCCGTCGCCGGTCGCCGTGATGTACGCCGAGTAGGAGCCGTCGGCGGTGCCGCCGAGCCGGGTGTCGGCGGTCACGTCGGCCGAGGCGGTGCCGCCCGCCGGGACCGTCACCGTGGTCGAGCCGAGCGTGAAGAAGCCCGCCGGAGCCGGCTGCCCCTTCGGGCCCGTGCCCTGGACGGTGAGGTCGAGGGTGACGTCCTTCGTCCCGGTGTTGCGGTACGTGACCTGCTTGGTCAGCGGCTTGTCGTCGGTGTGCGGCCACTGCGCGACGCCGAACCCGACGGAGACCGGGTCGGCGAACACGGTCTGCCCGATGGCCTTGTCGACCTGGATCCGGCCGCTGCCCTGCTGGAACGGGGTGAGGCCCGCGGTGCCCTTGGCCGAGCCGACCAGGGCGCCCTTGAGCTGCGTGTACGTCCAGTCCGGGTGCTGCTGCTTGAGGATCGCGGCGGCACCGGCGACGTGCGGCGTCGCCATCGACGTACCGGAGATGGTCAGGTACCCGGCCGGCTTCTCGCCGACCTCCTGGGCGATGACACTGCCCGGCGCGGCGGCCGCCGTGATGTCGACGCCCGGCGCGGTCACGTCCGGCTTGATGCCACCGTCGCCGACGCGCGGGCCGGTGGAGGAGAAGTCGGCGAGCTTGTCCTTGTCGTCGACGGCGCCGACGGTCAGGGCCGCGTCGGCGCTGCCGGGCGAACCGATGGAGTTCGGGCCCTCGTTGCCCGCCGCGATGGCGAAGAGGATGCCCTTCTCCTGCGACAGCTTGTTGACCTCGGCCTCGAGCGGGTCGATCTCGGGGGTGTCGCCGCCGCCCAGGCTGAGGTTCACGATGTCGGCGCCCTGCGCGGCCGCCCACTCCATGCCGGCGAGGATGCCGGAGTCGTCGCCGAAGCCGTCGTTGTCGAGCACCTTGCCGTTGAGCAGCTTGGCGCCGGGGGCGACGCCCTTGTACAGGCCGCCCGACTTGGCGCCCGTGCCGGCCGCGATGGACGCGACGTGGGTGCCGTGGCCGAAGTGGTCGGTGGCGTCGGGCGCGGCGGAGAAGTTCTTCGACTCGACGACCTGGCTCTTCAGGTCGGGGTGCGTGGCGTCGACGCCCGTGTCGAGCACGGCGATCTTGACGCCCTTGCCGTCGTACCCGGCGGCCCAGGCGGTGGGCGCGCCGATCTGCGGCACGGACTTGTCCAGGCTCGCCCGGCGGATGCCGTCGAGCCAGATGCGGCTCACGCCGGAGGCGGTGGTCCCGTCCCGGTCGGTGACGGCGTCCCACAGCTTCACCGCGTCGGTCCTCGGCGTGGTGACCGCGTCCGCGTTCAGCGCCTTCAGCGAGCGGCGCACCGTCGTGTCACCGGCGTCGCGCACCTCGGCCCGGGCACCGGCCGCCGCGCCCTTGTAGCCGACGATGACCTTGAGGCCGCTCTTCTGGGCCTTCTTGTACGACGCCTTGGACAGCTCGGTGATGTCGAAGAGCCGCTGGTCCAGCTTTCCGGCGGCTATCAGGCGCTGGGCGTCGAGAGGCACCACATAGGTGTGGCCCGCGACCGTGCGGGTCAGCACGGGTATGTGCGTGCGCCCCGCGGCCGGCTCCACCCCGGCCGGCCGGCCCTTGGCGTCCACCGCGACCCGGTCGCCGGTGATGAGCGTGATGTGCGTCCTGGGCTTGAACTGCTGCCCCGCGCCGGCGTGCGCGGCGGCCGCGGGCGCGGAGTGCGCCGGCAGGGCGACCCCCGCGGTCACGGCGACGGCGGCGGCACCGGCGACGAGCGCCGCCCGACGCGTCCGAGAATGTGACTGTCTGTGCAACTTTCCCCCTGGAAACGGTGGTTCACCGCAGGGGGCAGGATGAGAGAAACCCCCTGCGCCTACAGATGGCTCAGGGGGTTCACAGGTTGCACCGATCACCGGGAATTCTTTACTTGGCCTTTTCGTTCTCGGTGATCTTGATCTGGCCCTTGCGGATCGTCGCGAGGCGCGGGGCCTTGCGGGCGATCGCCGAGTCGTGGGTGACCATGATGAACGTGAGCCCGTGCTCCTTCCACTGGGTCTCCAGGACGTCCATGATCTCGTCGCGCATGGACTCGTCGAGGTTGCCGGTGGGCTCGTCGGCGAGGAGCACCTTCGGGTTCTTCACCAGCGCGCGGGCGATGGCCACACGCTGCTGCTGACCACCCGACATCTCCGACGGCAGATGGGTCAGCCGCTCGCCGAGCCCCACGGACTTCAGCGCCTCCGCCGCCCTCTCCCGCCGTACGGCACCCTTCAGGCCCAGCGGGACCAGCGCGGTCTCCACGTTCTCCTGCGCGGTCAATGTCGGGATGAGGTTGAAGGACTGGAAGACGAACCCGATGGACTCGGCGCGGACCTTGGTCAGCCGGGCCTCGGGCAGCGTGGCCAGGTCGGTGCCGTCGAGTTCGACGCTGCCCGCGGTGGGCCGGTCGAGGCCGCCGAGCATCTGGAGCAGCGTCGACTTGCCGCCGCCGGTCGGGCCCTGGATGACGAGCCGGTCGCCGTCGCCGATGGTCAGGTCGACCCCGGCGAGCGCGTCGATGCGCTCCTTGCCGCGCTGGTACTGCTTGGTGACGCCTCTGAGCTGATACATGGGGCAACTCCTGTGGTGCGTAAGGAAGTCGGAACGGCCGGTGGGCTACTCGACGCGGCGCAGCGCGTCCGCGGGGCGCAGCCGCGAGGCCCGCCAGCCGCCGAACGCGCCGGCGATCAGGCCGCCCGCGACGGCGAGGCCGACCGCGAGGGCGATGGTGGTGCCGGAGACCGGCGCGGTCAGCGCGATGTCGAGGGTCTTGCCCGCGGCCTGGCGCATGCCGCCGGGGCCACCGCCGCCGGGACCGCCCATGCCGCCCCCGCCGCCGAAGCCGCCGCCACCGGTCGAGCCGAGGGACGCGCTCAGCGTCGGGCTGATCGCGGTGACCGCGTACGCGCCGGCCAGGCCGACCGCGATGCCGAGGACACCGCCGATGAGCCCGTTGACGACGGCCTCGCCGATGACCTGCCGGGTGACCCGGCCGGACTTCCAGCCGAGCGCCTTGAGCGTGCCGAACTCCCGCACCCGGCGGGAGACCGCCGACGAGGTGAGCAGGCCCGCGACGAGGAACGCGGCCACGAGCACCGCGATGGACAGCCACTTGCCGACGTTCGAGGCGAGCGAGGAGGCCGTGGAGAGCGAGCCGGAGACCGTCTTGGCGAGGTCGGCGGAGGTGGTGACCGTGGTGCCCGAGACGTTCTTGCTGATGGCCGACTTCACCGCGTCGATCTGCTGCGAGTCGGTCGCCTTGACGTAGACCGTCGTCACCTTGTTCTTCATGTCGGCGACGGTCTGGGCCTGCTTCAGCGGGATGTAGAGGTTGGCCGCCGAGTCGCCGCTGTCCGCGGTGGAGACGCCGATGACCTTGAACTTCGTCCCGTGGACGGTGACGCTGTCACCGACGGCGAGCTTCTTCTCCTTGGCGTACGAGGCGTCGGCCACGGCCACTTCGGCGTTCGTCTCGGACGTCTTGAAGGTCCGGCCCTTGGTGATCTTCGAGGTGGTCAGCGGGCCGAGGTTCTGCTTGGTGACGTCGGTGCCGTACACCGAGAAGGAGTTGACGTCGAAGTTGGCGCCGCCGCCCTCGACGCGGCCCTGCGGCTGGCCGTTGCCGCCGCCGCTGCGGCCACCGGGTCCGCCCTGGCCCTGCTGCCCCTGGCTCTGGTCCTGCTTGAACTGGCCGCGCGTGAACTGCCCGCTGACCTTCATGACCTGGAGGTTCAGGCCGCCCACGGTGTCGGCGACGCCCTTCTGGCCGGCCACCTCGGTGACCGTGGAGGAGGCGAGCGTCTGGAAGCCCTGGACGATGACGCGGTCGGTGGACTGCTTCTTGTCGGAATCGCTGTCCTGTGCGCCGAACTTGAAGTTCGGCCGCGCGTTGTCCCCGGTCTGCGCCGCGGCCGCCTTGGTGACGGTCATGTCGGTGCCGAGGCCGTACAGGGACTGCAGGACCTTGTCCTGCGCCTTGTTCATGCCGGAGGACACGGAGCTGACGACGATGACGAGCGCGATGCCGAGGGCGAGCCCTGAGGCGACGACCAGCGCCGCCTTTCTGCGGCGGCGCAACTCACGCCTGAGGTAGGTGAAGAACATGTGGCAGCCTCGCCGGATGACGGCCCGCGGGATCGGGGCGCTGAAAGGAATCAGCGGAACCGTATTGAGGTGCTGTAAGGGTTCCGTGAGGTGCCGATGAGAACGGGATGAGACCCGGGTCGGGCCGCTTTCGACACACGCCCTAGGCCGCGCCGGCGTTCTCCGCGACCGAGATCCGCCCCTTCCGGATCGTGGCCAGCCGCGGAGCGGCCTGCGCCAGCGCCGAGTCGTGGGTGACCATGATGAACGTCAGGCCGTGCTCCCGCCACAGCCCTTCCAGTACGTCCATGATCTCGTCGCGCGTCGACTCGTCGAGGTTGCCGGTGGGCTCGTCGGCGAGGAGCACCTTCGGGTTCTTCACCAGCGCGCGGGCGATGGCCACGCGCTGCTGCTGACCACCCGACATCTCCGACGGCAGATGGGTCAGCCGCTCGCCGAGCCCCACGGACTTCAACGCCTGTGCCGCCCGCTCCCGCCGTACGGCGCCCTTCAGGCCCAGCGGGACCAGCGCGGTCTCCACGTTCTCCTGCGCGGTCAGCGTCGGGATCAGGTTGAAGGACTGGAAGATGATGCCGATCTTCTCGCTGCGCACCGTCGTCAGCTTCGCCTCGGAGAGCGTCGCGAGATCGGTGCCGTCGAGGTGGACACTGCCCGCGGTGGGCCGGTCGAGGCCGCCGAGCATCTGGAGCAGCGTCGACTTGCCACCGCCCGTCGGGCCCTGGATGACGAGCCGGCCGCCGTCCTCGACGGTCAGGTCGACACCGCGCAGGGCGTCGACGGTCTCTTTGCCGCGCTGGTACTGCTTGGTGACGCCGCGCAGTTCGTACATGGTGAACTCCTGTCAGGGGAAGGGGCGGTGGGGCTACTCGACGCGGCGCAGCGCGTCCGCGGGGCGCAGCCGCGAGGCCCGCCAGCCGCCGTACGCACCGGCGATCAGGCCGCCGCCGATCGCCAGGCCCGCGGCGAGCGCGATCGTGGAGAGGCTGACCGGGGCCGAGAGCGCCACGTCGATGGTGCTCGCCGCGGACGAGCCGCCGCCGGGGCCGCCTCCCATGCCGCCCCCGCCGCCGGGACCGCCCATGCCGCCGCCACCGCCGCCGGTGGAGCCGAGGGACGCGGTCAGGGTCGGGCTGAAGGCCGTCACGGCGTACGCGGCGACGACGCCGAGCGCGATGCCGAGAACACCGCCGATGAGCCCGTTGACGATCGCCTCACCGGCGACCTGCCGGGTCACCCGGCCGGACTTCCAGCCGAGCGCCTTGAGCGTGCCGAACTCCCGCACCCGGCGGGAGACCGCCGACGAGGTGAGCAGCGCGGCGACGACGACGGCCGCGGCGAGCACCACGACGGAGAGCCACTTGCCCACGCTGGAGGCGAGGTCGGAGGCGGTCGACAGCGAGCCGGAAACGGTGTCGGCGAGGTCGGCGGAGGTGGTGACCGTGGTCCCCGAGATGTTCTTCTTGATCGTCGCCTTGACGGTGTCGATCTGCTGGGAGTCGGCGGCCTTCACGTAGATGGTGGAGACCTTGTTCTTGGCGTCGGCGAGCGTCTGCGCCTGCTTCAGCGGCAGGTACACGTCGCCGGTCGAGTCACTGCTGCTCGCCTGCGCGATGCCGATGACCTCGTACTTCACCTTGTTGATGGTGAGGGTGTCGCCGACGGCCTTGGAGTTCTCCTTGGCGTACGACGTCGAGAGGACCGCCGCCCTGGCGTTCGTCTCGGCCGCCTTGAAGGTCCGCCCCTTGGTGATCTCCATCGTGGAGAGCGGGCCGAGGCCCTGGTGCGCGACGTCGATGCCGTACACGGAGTACGAGTTGACGTCGAAGTTCGCTCCGCCGCCCTGCACGCCGCCCTCGCCGCCGCCACCGGGACTGCCCTGCCCGCTCTGGCCGCTCTGGCTCTGGGCCTTCCCCTGGCTGAACCGGCCGGAGACCTTCATGACGTCGAGGGTGAGCGCGCCGGTCGCCGAGTCGACGCCCTTCTGCCCGGCGACGTCGTCGATCAGCGACGCCTTGAGGGTCTGGCCGCCGGACGTCATGACGCGGTCGGTCGACTGTGTCGTGCTGGAGTCGTCGTCGCCCTTGGCGTCGAACGTGAAGTCGGGGCGGTCTCCCCCGTTCTTCGACGGCGCCTCGGCCGCCTTGGTCACCGTCATGTCGGTGCCGAGCCCGTAGAGCGACGCGAGAACCCTGCTCTGGGCCTGCTTCATCCCGGCCGAGACCGACGTGACCGTGATGACCAGCGCGATGCCGAGCGCGAGCCCGGAGGCGACGACGAGGGCCGCCTTCCGGCGCCGCCTCAATTCGCGCCTGAGGTAGGTGAGGAACATGGACCGGACAGTAGGGACGCCGCTTCGCAGTGAGCTGTGAGCCGCATGCGGTCTTCATATGTGCCGGATGAGAACACCGTGAAGGAAAGACACCGTGAACGCGCTGATCCCCGGTACACGGGGTGTACCGGGGATCAGTGGGATGGCGTCTCGGGTCAGGCGGCGGAGCCGGCCTTCCACTCCGCCCAGCTCAGGTTCCAGCCGTTGAGGCCGTTGTCCGGCTGGACCGTCTTGTCGCCGGTGTTCTTCACGATGACGACGTCGCCGACCATCGAGTTGTCGTAGAACCAGGCGCCCGGGGTGCTGGAGTCGCCCGCGCCCTTGGCGTCGGAGAGGCCGACACAGCCGTGGCTGGTGTTCACCGAGCCGAAGATGGACTTGGCGCCCCAGTAGTTGCCGTGGATGAACGTGCCGGAGTTCGACAGACGCATCGCGTGCGGCACGTCCTTGATGTCGTACTCGCCCTTGCCGTCGTCGTCCGTGAAGCCGACCGTCGCGCCGTTCATCCGGGTCTCCTTGAACTTCTCGGAGATCACCATCTGGCCCTCGTACGTCTTGTTCTCGGGCGAACCGGCGGAGATCGGGATGGTCTTGACGACCTTTCCGTCACGGGTGACGGTCATCTGCTTCGTCTTGGCGTCGACCGTGGAGACCTGGTTGCGCCCGACCTTGAAGGTGACCGTCTTCTGCTGCACACCGGTCACGCCGCTCGCGCCCTCGACGCCGTCGAGGTCGAGCTTCAGGGTGACGGTGGAGCCGCCCTTCCAGTAGTCCTCGGGGCGGAAGTCCAGGCGGTTGGCGCTGAACCAGTGGCCGACGACCTCCTGGCCGCTGCTGGACGACACGGAGATGTGGGACTGCACATCCGACTTGTTCGTGATCGCCTTGTCGAAGTTGATCGAGACCGGCATGCCGACGCCGACGGTCGAACCGTCCTCCGGCGTGAAGTTGCCGATGAAGCTGTTGGCCTGGGAGACCGTCGTGAACTGCGAGTTCTCGTGCGCGGCGCGGCCGTCGGAGTCCTTCGCCACGGCGGCGATCTTGTACGTGGTCGCACGCGCGAGCTGGTTGGTGGGCTTCCAGCTCTTCTTGTCCGCGGCTATCTGGCCCGCGACGGCGGTCCCGTCGGCCGTGGTCATCTTGACCTCGGTGAGCGAGCCCTTGCTCACGGTGACCTTGGCGGCGTTGTTGATGCTCGCGTTGTCGGAGCCGTCCTTGGGCGCGATCTTGATGTCGGCCTCGGACGTCTTCTTGGCCGCGGCCTCGTCGGCCTGCTGCTGCGTCTTCTCGCCACTGCCCGACGCGGCACTGTCGCCGTCGCCGCCGCTGCACGCGGAGAGCACCAGAACACCGCCGAGCAGGGCGGACGCGGCCATCAGACCCTTGCGCCGCTTACCGTCCGTCATCACACGCTTCTCCATAGTCGCCGATTTGCCGGGTCTCCCCGGAGGAACACAGAGGTTCCCCCTACCCATACATAACGCAGTGACCGCTCAAGGCCGTTCCCGAGGAGCCCCGATGTGGGGGACACCACGTGGAAAAAGGGGTGACCACCGATGCACCCGTGGTAACAGCGGAACCCCGGGGCGGCGGTCACCGCCCCGGGGTTCCCCGTCGCACCGACCGCTACACGTCGTTCTCGCCGTCCTCCCCGTCATCATCCTCGTCGAGGTCCCAGTCCGGCGAATCGGGGTCGTAGTCGACCTGTTCGCTGGACCACGAGGCCTGGACGAGTTCGGCGCCCGGCACGTCGGCGACCAGGTCGAACGGGTCCACCAGATACGCGACGGCCTCCGCCTCGTCCTCCTGCACGGCGCTCTCGGCGTGCGCCCGCTCGCCCTCCGGCAGCTCCCCCTCGGCGGCGGACTCGGCGACGCGCTGCAGGGCGCCGCCGGTCAGCGCCTCCCCGTCGACGACCTCCAGGACCAATTCCACCTTCAGGCGAACAAAACGTGACGTCTCATCAGTACTCATGACGCGGAGCGTACGGCCCGCGACCCTCGCGGCTTTCCCGTGACCCGCCCCTGTCACTAGGATCGGCTCACACGGCCAATTCGCCAGCGCCACAAGGGGGATCGCTTCCGTGTCCGCCGCACGCCGATCACTGTTCACCGCCACCGCCGCCGGGACCCTCCTGGCCGCCCTGTGGTTCGTCCCCAGCGCCACCGCGAACCCGGGACACACCTCCACCGCCGACCAGGAGCGCACCGCCGCCACGGTCGACGCCCCGTCCGACCGCCAACTCCGCCTGGCCGACACGGGAACGGTGGACACCACCCCGTACGTCGTCGGCGGCTCGGCCTTCCTGGGCCTGGGCGTGGCTTTCGTGACGTACTCGGTCCGCAGAGAACGGACGGCCGAGTAGAGGGGCGCCCCGCAAGGGGCGCGGGGAACTGCGCGACCAGCCACAGCCCACCCGCGCCCGCCCACGAGACATCCCAGTCGTAGACGCCAGGGCACGACCGGCTAGGCCAGCGCCCCGGTCACCGTCTCAACGGCCTCGACCAGCGCCCCACTTCGCACAAACGCGTCAGCGGCAGCGAGATCGGGCGCCAGGAACCGGTCGGGCCCGGCCCCCTGGACCCCGGCCTCCCGAGCGGCAGCGATCACCGCGCGGGACGCGGGAGCGGCACGCAGCCCTTCCCGCAGTTCGACACCCCGGCTCGCCGCGTACAGCTCGACGGCCACGATCCGCGCCAGATTGTCGACGGCCGTGCGCAGCTTGCGCGCCGCCGACCACCCCATGGACACGTGGTCCTCCTGCATGGCGGAGGACGGGATCGAGTCGGCCGACGCCGGCACGGCGAGCCGCTTCAGCTCGCTCACCAGCGCGGCCTGCGTGTACTGCGCGATCATGAGTCCGGAGTCCACCCCGGCGTCGTCCGCGAGGAACGGCGGCAGGCCGTGCGAGCGGTTCTTGTCGAGCAGCCGGTCGGTGCGCCGCTCGGCGATGGAGCCGAGGTCGGCGGCGGCGATGGCGAGGAAGTCGAGGACGTAGGCGACCGGCGCGCCGTGGAAGTTGCCGTTGGACTCCACGCGCCCGTCGGGCAGCACCACGGGATTGTCGACGGCGGCGGCCAGCTCCCGCTCGGCGACGAGCCGCGCGTGCGCCATGGTGTCCCGCCCGGCCCCGGCGACCTGCGGAGCGCACCGCACGGAGTACGCGTCCTGCACGCGCGGCGCGTCGGCCGTGATCTCGCTGTGCCGCCCGGTGAGCTCGGAGCCCTTCAGTACGGCCAGCATGTTGGCGGCGGAGGCGGCCTGCCCGGGGTGCGGCCGGATGGCGTGCAGCTCGGGGGCGAGCACCTTGTCGGTGCCGAGCAGCGCCTCGAGCGACATCGCGGCGGTGACGTCGGCGGCCTTGTAGAGGTTGTCGAGGTCGGCGAGGGCCATGACGAGCATGCCGAGCATGCCGTCGGTCCCGTTGAGCAGGGCCAGGCCCTCCTTCTCGCGCAGCTCGACCGGTGCGATGCCGTGCTCGGCGAGCAGGTCGCCGGCGGGCCGCACGACCCCGTCGGGGCCCTCGGCGTCCCCTTCGCCCATGAGCGCGAGCGCGCAGTGGCTGAGCGGGGCGAGGTCGCCGGAGCAGCCGAGCGAGCCGTACTCGTGGACGACCGGCGTGATCCCCGCGTTGAGCACGTCCGCCATGGTTTGGGCGACCTCGGGACGGACGCCGGTGTGTCCGGAGCAGACGGTCTTCAGGCGCAGGAACATCAGCGCGCGCACCACTTCGCGCTCCACGCGCGGGCCCATGCCGGCGGCGTGCGAGCGCACGATGTTGCGCTGGAGCTGGGCGCGCAGCTCGGGGCTGATGTGCCGGGTGGCGAGGGCGCCGAACCCGGTGGAGACGCCGTAGACCGGTTCGGGCTTCGCGGCGAGCGCGTCGACGATCTCGCGGGCCGCGGTCAGCGCCGCGACGGCCTCGGCGGAGATTTCGATCCGGGCGTCGTGGCGGGCGACGGCGACGACATCGGCAGCGGTGACCCCGGCTGTCCCCACCACCACAGTGTGCATATCCATATTCAGGAGCGTACGCAGTGAATCTCTGGATGTCACGACCGAGTTCCGGGAAAGACCCTTACTGGTCGAGGCCCCTGATCCGGCGCCGCTCGCGCTCGCCGGCGACCGGCGGCGGGGCGTCGGCGAGCCGGACCACCGGGTCGTCGAGGCCGCCGTCCCGCCCGGCGACCACCGGCCGCGCGGCGCGCTCCGCCTTGGCCTTGTACTGGGCCGCGTCCGCGAGCCGGAACAGCCGGCGCGCGCTCCTGACCTCGCCGATCGGGTCCCCGGTCGAGGCGATGCCGACCGCGACGCCCTCGCCCAGCTCCATCTCGGCGGCCCGCGAGCAGATCTCGTCGCCGACCCGCACCACGTCGTCGGCGGGCGGCCCGACGGCCAGCAGGCAGAACTCGTCGCCGCCGAGCCGCGCCACGAGCGCGCCGGGCAGCATCGCGCCGCACAGGGACAGCACGGACCCGAACCGTTCGAGGAGGCGGTCGCCGATCGCGTGGCCGAGGGTGTCGTTGACCCGCTTGAGCCCGTTCAGGTCGCACACCACGAGGCTGACCACGGCGTCCTCCGCCCGGTGCCGCTCCACCGCCCGGTCGAGGCGTATGTCGACGGCCCGCCGGTTCGCGAGGCCGGTCAGCGCGTCCGTGAAGGCCAGCCGCCGGGCCTCCTCCAGGCGCTCGGTCTGCGCGAGTCCGGCGGCCACCACGGCGGCCAGTACGGTCGCGAGGTCGGCGTCCGCGGGCACGAACGCGGGCACGCCGCGCGGCCGCGCCACGTACAGCTCGCCCCAGGCCCGCCCGTGCAGCACGACCGGCGCGACGACACAGCTCCCGCGCCCCCGGCGGCGCAGCGCGGCGACCCGCTGGTGGCAGTACCCGGCGCGCTCGACCGGCCCCGCGGCGGTCTCCACCCACGCGTCGGGCTCACCGCCGCCGGCCCACCGCTCGTGCAGGAACTCGGTGATCTCCGGGAACTGGTGCACCGGATAGGTCTCGTCCTCGGGGAACTCCTCCTCGTCGGCCGCGCGCTCCCCGACGTTGACGAGGACCCGCAGCTGCCCGCGCTCGCGCTCCCACACCGAGAGCGCGGCGAAGTTCCCCGACAGGGCGTGGCAGGCCCCGAGCGCGGCCGCCCGCCAGGACTCCCGCGGGGACTGCGCCGCCGCCATGCCCTGTGCGAGCATCACGACGGCCCGCAGCCGGACATCCTCACCCATTGCTCCAGGTTAGGTACATTCCCGGCATTACGGTGAATTGTGTACGCCCGATCCAGGGGCGCGGGGAACTGCGCGAGAAGCCCCACTCACCCGCGGCCGGCGACGAAGCTCAGACCCCGGGCCACCTGGGCGCCCGCTTCTCGTTGAACGCGGCGACCCCCTCCGCCCGGTCCCCCGAGAACGCCACCGACCGCCAGGCCGCGTCCTCGACCTCAAGCCCGGCCCGCAGGTCGAGCCCGTGCCCGAGCCGCAGCGCCCGCTTGGCGGCGCGCAGCCCGACGGGCGAGTTGGCGGCGATCCGGGCGGCGAGCGCGAGGGCCTCCGCACGGTCCTGTCCCGCGTCCACGAGCTGGTCGACGAGCCCGAGCTCCCGCGCCTCCGGCGCTTCGAGGCGGCGCGCCGTGAAGATCAGCTCGGCGGCGCGCGCGGCACCGACCCGGCGCGGCAGCAACTGCGTACCGCCACCGCCGGGGATCACCCCGACCGACACCTCCGGCAGCCCCACCACGGCCGTGGCGTCGGCCACGATCAGATCGCAGGCGAGCGCCAGCTCGAACCCGCCGCCGAGGGCAAAGCCGTGCACGGCGGCGACGGTCGGCATCGGCAGGTCCAGTACGCCCGTGTAGGCGGCCCGCGCGACGGGCCGCTGCCGGACCAGCTCGGCGTCGGAGAACGAGTTCCGCTCCTTCAGGTCGGCCCCGACGCAGAACGCCCGCTCACTGCTGGAGGTGACGACCACGACCCGTACGCCGTCGTCGGCCCCCAGCGCCTCGCACGCGGCGCCGATGGACCGGGCCATGTCGCTGGACACGGCGTTCATCGCCTTGGGCCGGTCGAGCGTCAGCTCGGCGACGGTGCCGTCCTCGTGCCGCGTGACGCCGACGAACTCCCCGAACCGCTGGTCCTCACCCACGACTGCGCTCCTCCACTGGTGGTTAACTGGCGTTAACCGGAGGGTGTCAGGTGCGGCGGGTCAGCGTCCAGGGCTCGACGACGCCGAGGCCGCGCACGGGCCGCTGCCACATGGGCTGGAGCGCGAACCGGTACGACGGCGGCTCCTCGCCGTGCTGCTCCGCCTTCTGCGCCTCGACGGCCGCCTCGGCCTCCGACGTCGGCGCGTCGCCGGTGCGGATCAGCTCCTCGGCGAAGGCGCCGTCGACGAGGACGTTGTCCCGGGGCGCTATCGAGGTCAGCCGGCTCGCGAGGTTCACGGTCGTGCCGAAGACATCGCCCATCCGGGTCGTCACGGTCCCGAACGCCATGCCGACGCGCAGCTCGGGCATGGTCTCGTCGTTGCTCATCGTCTCGATGAGCCGCAGCGCGATCTCGCCCGCGATCCCGGCGTCGTCGGCGGCGAACAGCACCTCGTCGCCGAGCGTCTTGATGAGCCGCCCGCCGTGTGCGGCGACCAGGTCGGCGGCCGTGGTCTCGAAGGCCTCGACCAGCTCGCCGAGCTCCTCCTCCTCCATCCGCCGGGTCAGCCGCGTGAACCCGACCAGGTCGGCGAAGCCGACGGCGAGCCGCCGGTCCACCATCTCCTCGTCGTCCCCGGCCTGGACGACCCGTCCGGTGGCGGCGGCCAGCTGCCGCCGCCACACGTAGACGAGGAACTCCTCCAGCTCGGGCAGGAGCAGCTCTATCAGCGGATACGTGACCTCGGTACGGGTCATGCCGGGCTCGGGCGGTTCGGTGAGCCCTTCCAGGAACGAATCGATCTGCCACTCGGCGAGTCGCGCCGTGGTCTGGCCCGTGGACCGGGCCACCTGGACGGCCATCGCCTCGCTGAGCAGCCCGGCCTCCACGAGACCGGCGAGCCGGCGCAGCGCCAGCACGTCCGCCTCGGTCAGGGCCTTGGCCTGGCCGATGTCGGCGAAGCCCATGGCCCGCCAGAACCGGGAGGCAAGCTCCATGGAGACGCCCGCGCTGCGGGCCGCCTGGAACGGGGTGTAGCGGCGCTCGGCGCCGAGGATGAGCCCTTCGAGCCGCAGGGCGAGGGGATCCTCGGCGTGCTCTTCGGCCTCTTCGGGGTCGCCTTGGCCACCCGTGCCGGAGCCCGAGTCGTCGACGGTCACGCCTGCTGCCCTTCCGATCTGCCACGGTCAGGTATCGACCGGGCTCAACTGTACGGCAGCCCTTGTGCGCCAGGTCACTCCGTTCGCACCGGGTCCCTCGGTTGCTCCGCGCCCGTGTCTCCGGGTGGTCTCTCCTCCGCGCCACCGTCGTGGCTGGTCGCGCAGTTCCCCGCGCCCCTGAGGCATGCGCTGACGCGCAGCCTCCCGCGCCTCCCGACGAAACCGGTCTAGGCAGGACGGAGATGGATGATGTCGCCGGCGCCGACCGGCTCACGGGTGCCGTCGGGGCCCGCGATGACCAGGCGCCCGTCACCGTCCACGGCAACGGCCTCCCCCACGAGATCCCGCCCCCCGGGCAACTGGGCCCGCACGGAGCGCCCCAGCGTCGCGCACCCGGCCGCATACGTCGCCTGCAACCCCGACACCCCGGGATCCCCCTGCGCCGCACACCACTCCTGATACCACCGCTCGAACGACCGCAGAACGGCCCGCAGCAACGGCTCCCGGTCGAGCACCTTGGCCCCGGCCAGCGCCAGCGATCCCGCGGTGGCCACCGGCAGCTCCTCGGCGCGCAGCGACACGTTCAGCCCGATCCCGACCACGACCCCGTCGGCCCCGGCCCGCTCCGCGAGAATGCCGGCGGCCTTGCGCTCCTCGTCGCCGACGGTGAGCAGCAGGTCGTTGGGCCACTTCAGCGCCGTGTCGACCCCGGCCGCCGCGGACAGCCCCGTGGCGAGCGCGACCCCGGCGAGCAGCGGCAGCCACCCCCACCGCTCCACCGGCACCTCGTGCTCCCCGGGCTTGAGCAGCACCGAGAAGAACAGCCCGGAGCGCGGCGGCGCCGACCAGCGCCGGTCGAGACGACCGCGCGCCGCGCTCTGCTCCTCGGCGATCAGCACGGCCCCCTCGGCGACGGCCCCGGAGGAGGCCCGGGTCACCAGGTCGGTGTTGGTGGAGCCGGTACGGGGCAGCACTTCGAGGGACGACCACAGTCCGTCCCCGCGCAGGAGGGAGCGGCGCAGCCCCGCCTGGCCCAGCGGTGGCCGGTCCAGGTCGGACCAGCGGTTGTTCTCGTGCACGTCTGAACCATCTCGCGGCGTCATGCAACCCAGCGTAGGTGTGGCAAACGCCGCACTGCCGAGCCGTATTCGCGCCACTACGCTACGAGTCAGTAGCCACCGCACCGTCCCCACCCCGAACTGTCCAGGCAGGGAGCCGCATCCCGATGTCCGAGTTGGAAGAGAAGCCCGACATCCACACCACCGCAGGCAAGATCGAGGATCTGCGGCGCCGGATCGACGAGGCGACCCACGCGGGTTCGGCCCGCGCGGTCGAGAAGCAGCACGCCAAGGGCAAGCTGACGGCCCGTGAGCGGATCGACCTGCTGATGGACGAGGACTCGTTCGTGGAGCTGGACGAGTTCGCGCGCCACCGCTCGACCGACTTCGGCCTGGACGCCAACAAACCGTACGGCGACGGCGTGGTGACCGGTTACGGCACGGTCGACGGCCGTCCGGTGGCCGTCTTCTCGCAGGACTTCACGGTCTTCGGCGGCGCCCTCGGCGAGGTCTTCGGCCAGAAGATCATGAAGGTGATGGACTTCGCCCTGAAGACCGGCTGCCCGGTCATCGGCATCAACGACTCCGGCGGCGCCCGCATCCAGGAGGGCGTGATGGCGCTGGGCATGTACGGCGAGATCTTCCGCCGCAACACCCACGCCTCGGGCGTCATCCCGCAGATCAGCCTGGTCGTCGGCCCGTGCGCGGGCGGCGCGGTGTACTCCCCCGCGATCACCGACTTCACGGTGATGGTCGACCAGACCAGCCACATGTTCATCACCGGCCCCGACGTCATCAAGACGGTCACCGGCGAGGACGTCGGCTTCGAGGAGCTGGGCGGCGCGCGGGCGCACAACTCGCGCTCCGGCGTCGCGCACCACATGGCGGGCGACGAGAAGGACGCCATCGAGTACGTCAAGTCGCTGCTGTCCTACCTGCCGTCGAACAACCTGAGCGAGCCGCCGGCCTTCCCCGAGGAGGCCGACCTGTCCGTCACGGACGAGGACCGCGAGCTGGACACGATCGTCCCGGACAGCGCCAACCAGCCGTACGACATGCACACGGTGATCGAACACGTCCTGGACGACGCCGAGTTCTTCGAGACGCAGTCGCTGTTCGCGCCGAACATCCTCACCGGCTTCGGCCGGGTCGAGGGCCGCCCGGTCGGCATCGTCGCCAACCAGCCGATGCAGTTCGCCGGCTGCCTCGACATCCACGCGAGCGAGAAGGCCGCGCGGTTCGTCCGCACGTGTGACGCCTTCAACGTGCCCGTGCTGACGTTCGTGGACGTCCCCGGCTTCCTGCCGGGCGTCGAGCAGGAGCACGAGGGCATCATCCGGCGCGGCGCCAAGCTGATCTACGCGTACGCCGAGGCGACCGTCCCGCTGATCACGATCATCACGCGCAAGGCGTTCGGCGGCGCGTACGACGTCATGGGCTCCAAGCACCTGGGCGCCGACCTGAACCTGGCGTGGCCCACCGCCCAGATCGCGGTCATGGGCGCGCAGGGCGCGGTCAACATCCTGCACCGCAAGACGATCGCCGCGGCCGAGGAGTCCGGGAACGTCGAGGAGACCCGGGCCCGCCTCATCCAGGAGTACGAGGACACGCTCCTCAACCCGTACACGGCCGCCGAGCGCGGTTACGTCGACGCGGTGATCCTGCCGTCCGACACCCGCGCCCACGTCGTGAAGGGGCTGCGCCAGCTGCGGACGAAGCGGGAGAGCCTGCCCCCGAAGAAGCACGGCAACATCCCCCTCTAGGAGCCCCGGTCATGATGATCAAGGTCGTACGAGGAAACCCGACCCCCGAGGAGCTGGCCGCCGCACTGGCGGTGGTCCAGGCCCGGGCCGCGGCGGCGCCCGAAGCCCCGGCGGCCGCGGCCGAGCGGGACGCGTGGGCCGACCCCTCCCGCATCGCCGGCCGCCGGCTGCCCGCCCCGGGCCCGGCGAGCTGGTCGCGCACCTACTGGCCCGCGTGAGCCGGCCGGAAGAAAATAGTCCGCTCGTGCGGGGCGCCTGAGTACGCGTACTCAGGCGCCCCGCACGAGCGCGTCGCAGTATCGGTGTCGTGCTGTGGTCGGATCCCGAGGACAAGCCTCCCGAGGAGCTTCGCGCGACGCAGGGGATGCTGCGGCGGGCGAGCTTCGTGCTGGCCCTGGCGATGGTGCTGACGATGTTCGTGCTGGGCGTCCTGTGAGCGGTCGGCGGTTCTATACGCTGGCTCCCATGACGCCGTCTCGCCGCCTGATCCTGGCCTCCCAGTCCCCCGCCCGCCTCGCGCTGCTGAGGCAGGCCGGTTTCGCGCCGGAGGTCATCGTCAGCGGCTTCGACGAGGAGGCCGTGACGGCCCCGACCCCGGCGGAACTCGCGCTCGCCCTCGCCGAGGCCAAGGCGTCCGTCGTGGCCGCCCGGCCCGAGGCCCGGGACGCACTGGTCGTCGGCTGCGACTCCGTCCTCGACCTGGACGGCGAGGCGCTCGGCAAGCCCGCCGACGCCGAGGAGGCCACGGCCCGCTGGAAGGCGATGCGGGGCCGCGCGGGCACCCTGCAGACGGGCCACTGCGTCTACGACACCGCGTCCGGCCGGTACGCCTCGGGCACCGGGTCCACCGTGGTCCGGTTCGGCGAGCCGACCGACGCCGAGATCGCCGCGTACGTGGCGACGGGCGAGCCCCTCTACGTGGCGGGCGCCTTTACCCTCGACGGCCGCTCGGGCCCCTTCGTCGACGGCATCGACGGCGACCACGGCAATGTGCTCGGCCTGTCGCTGCCCCTGCTGCGCCGGCTCCTGGCGGAACTGGGCGTCAGCGTCACGGAGTTGTGGGCGCCGGAGGGCTAGCGGGCCCGGCCGGCGGCGCGGGCCTGCTGTCCTCGGGGTTCTTCTCCCGCCGGTCGTAGGCGACCAGCGTCAGCACCACGAGGCCGAGCACGACCATCATCGCGAGGAACGCGGTCCAGCCCACCAGACCGATGGCGAACGCGCCGAGCAGTCCGTGCACCACGGCCACGCTGATCAGCAGGATCCGCCCGAAGCCGCCCGGCGCCCGGTCGGTGATCGCGGCGCGCAGCAGCACCACGGCGCACAGCGCCAGGTAGAGGCCGAAGACACCGCCCGCGACCCACGCGCCGACGGACATCGCACGCGGGTCGAGACCGGCCAGGGACATCTCCTGGTGGTCGACCACGAGGCCGAGGAACCAGTTCAGGAAGACGATTCCGAGCGCCTCCGCGAAGAGCACGATCGCGGCCACCCACGCCACCGGCCTGCGGGCCACCGGCCCCACCCCACTTTCCCCTGAGCCATCGCCTGTTACTGCGAGTACGTCGAGACATCCCGAACGCTACTAACGGGTAAACCTCCGGACAAGGGTTCTGGCGAAGGCAAAGAATCGTTGGGCCATTCGTAGGGACTCCACAAAGAAAGCCGACCGGCCGCGGCGCGGTCTCACAGAGACCTAGACCACACAGCAGGGATAGGGTTCGACCGAGGGATCCCGTGCAGCCAGGCGCGACAAGGGATTTCCGGGACCGAGCAGCCCTCGAGTCACACTCCGTGTGGGCAAGCTCACCATTGAGGGTGGGTCGTAAGCCCGTGTCGGCTGTCCCTAAACTCGGCTTGTTTCAAGGAGGGAGCCATCGTGCGCAAGGTGCTCATCGCCAACCGTGGCGAAATCGCTGTCCGCGTGGCCCGGGCGTGCCGGGACGCCGGGATCGCGAGCGTTGCCGTCTATGCCGATCCGGACCGGGACGCTCTGCATGTCCGCGCGGCCGACGAGGCCTTCGCGCTGGGTGGTGACACCCCCGCGACGAGCTATCTGGACATCACCAAGGTGTTGCAGGCCGCGAAGGACTCCGGCGCGGACGCCATTCATCCGGGCTACGGATTCCTGTCGGAGAACGCGGAGTTCGCCCAGGCCGTGCTGGACGCGAACCTGATCTGGATCGGTCCGCCCCCGCACGCCATCCGGGATCTGGGTGACAAGGTCGCCGCCCGGCACATCGCGCAGCGTGCCGGTGCCCCGCTGGTCGCGGGCACCCCGGACCCGGTCAGCGGTGCCGACGAGGTCGTGGCGTTCGCCGAGGAGCACGGCCTGCCCATCGCGATCAAGGCCGCCTTCGGTGGCGGCGGACGCGGTCTGAAGGTCGCCCGCACCCTCGACGAGGTGCCGGAGCTGTACGACTCCGCGGTGCGCGAGGCCGTCGCCGCGTTCGGCCGCGGCGAGTGCTTCGTCGAGCGCTACCTCGACAAGCCCCGCCACGTCGAGACCCAGTGCCTGGCCGACACCCACGGCAACGTGGTGGTCGTCTCCACCCGTGACTGCTCGCTGCAGCGCCGCCACCAGAAGCTGGTGGAGGAGGCCCCGGCCCCGTTCCTGTCGGACGCCCAGGTCGAGGAGCTGTACGCGGCCTCGAAGGCGATCCTGAAGGAGGCCGGCTACGTCGGCGCAGGAACGGTCGAGTTCCTGGTCGGCGCGGACGGCACGATCTCCTTCCTGGAGGTCAACACCCGTCTCCAGGTCGAGCACCCGGTCACCGAAGAGGTCGCCGGCATCGACCTGGTCCGCGAGATGTTCCGCATCGCCGACGGCGAGGAACTCGGCTACGGCGACCCCGTGCTGCGCGGTCACTCCTTCGAGTTCCGCATCAACGGCGAGGACCCGGGCCGCGGCTTCCTGCCCGCGCCCGGCACCGTCACCAGGTTCGACGGCCCGGCCGGCCCCGGCGTCCGCCTGGACGCGGGCGTCGAGTCCGGCTCCGTGATCGGCCCGGCCTGGGACTCGCTGCTCGCCAAGCTGATCGTGACCGGCCGCACCCGCAAGGAGGCCCTGGAGCGGGCCTCGCGCGCGCTGGCCGAGTTCGAGGTCGAGGGCATGGCCACCGCCATCCCCTTCCACCGCAAGGTCGTCACCGACCCGGCGTTCGCCCCCGAACTGACCGGCTCCGAGGCGCCGTTCACCATCTTCACCCGGTGGATCGAGACCGAGTTCGTCAACGACATCCCGCCGTTCGCCGCGCCCGCGGCCGACGGCGAGGAGGACGAGTCCGGCCGCGAGACCGTGGTCGTCGAGGTCGGCGGCAAGCGCCTGGAGGTCTCGCTGCCCGCCGGGATGGGCATGTCGCTGGCCCGCACCGGGCTCAACGCCGGTGCCAAGCCCAAGCGGCGCGCGGCCAAGAAGTCCGGCCCGGCCGCCTCCGGCGACACCCTCGCCTCCCCGATGCAGGGCACGATCGTCAAGATCGCCGTCGAGGAGGGCCAGGAGGTCAAGGAGGGCGACCTGATCGTCGTCCTGGAGGCCATGAAGATGGAGCAGCCGCTCAACGCGCACAAGGCCGGCACCATCAAGGGCCTGTCCGCCGAGGTCGGCGCCTCCCTCACCTCCGGCGCCCCCATCTGCGAGATCAAGGACTGACGGTCCGACCCGGTTGTACCGAGCGCCCGCCGGCCCCGTGAGGGGGCCGGCGGGCGCTTCGCCGTGGCACCGGAACGATCAGGCATCCTTGAAGGCCCGCACCCTGGGAGGCTCCATGACGCCCGAGACCGCGCACGCCGGCGCCCGACCCATGCGGGCGGACGCACGCCGCAACTACGAGCGGCTGCTCGCCGTCGCCCGTACGGCGTTCGCCGAGCACGGGACGGGGGCGTCCCTGGAGGACGTGGCGCGCGGCGCCGGGGTCGGCATCGGCACCCTGTACCGGCATTTCCCCAACCGGTACGCGCTGTTGAGCGCCGTCTTCGAAGAGGCGGTGACCGAACTCCTCGACCGCTCCCGGGCCCTGCTCGACGCCCCGCAGCCGTGCTCGGCGCTCGTGGCGTGGCTGCGGGACATCATCACCCACGCGAGCGAGTACCGCGGTCTGTCGGGCGCCCTCATGTCGGCGTCGCAGGACGCCAGTTCCGCTCTCGCCCGGTGCAGTGCGCCGATGCGGGAGGCGGGGCAGGCGCTCCTGTCGCGGGCCCAGGAGTCGGGGGCCGTGCGCCGGGACGTGTCCATCGCAGATCTGCTGCAGCTGACCAACGCCATTGCGCTGGCCGCCGAGGAGACCCCGTCGGACCCGGACTTGGCGGACCGCCTCCTGCGCTTGACGCTCCGGGGCATCACAGCCGGCAATTCGAGCCCCTCCGGCGATTGAGGAGCGGGGTCCGGGGGCGGAGCCCCGGGATCCGTCGCCGGGTGCGCGTCCCGTCGTGGCCGGGCGCGCAGTTCCCCGCGCCCCTAACGGCGCCGCAGGTCGGCCACCCTCGCCGAGCGCTCCGGAGCCGGGTCCATCGCGGCGGCGCTCCGCAACGGATGTCCCCCGCCGGGGAGTTGGCGGCGCTGGACCGGCAGGGGGACATCCCGGCGGGACTGCCGTGCCGGAGCGGAGTCACCGCCCCCGGCGGAGGCGGGCCCCGACCCCGCGACGGCGATCTGCACCCCCTGGTCGGCCAGCGCCTGCAACTCGGTGGCGGCGCGGTCGTCGTGGGCGGGCGGCTCGTCGGTCACGAGGCGGGTGATCACGTCCGTGGGCACCGTCTGGAACATGGTGTCCGTGCCGAGCTTCGAGTGATCGGCGAGGACCACCACCTCGGCGGCGGCCTGGACGAGCGCCCGGTCCACCGACGCCGACAGCATGTTGGACGTGGACAGGCCGCGCTCGGCCGTCAGGCCGCTCCCGGACAGGAACGCCCGCGACACTCTCAGCCCTTGCAGGGACTGCTCGGCCCCGCTGCCCACCAGGGCGTAGTTGGAACCCCGCAGCGTGCCACCGGTCATGACGACCTCGACCCGGTTGGCATGGGCCAACGCCTGGGCGACGAGGAGCGAGTTGGTGACGACGGTCAGGCCCGGCACACGCGCGAGCCGGCGAGCCAGCTCCTGCGTGGTCGTCCCCGCGCCCACCACGATGGCCTCGCCCTCTTCGACGAGACCCGCGGCGAGATCGGCGATGGCCGTCTTCTCAGCGGTCGCGAGATGTGACTTCTGCGGAAAACCGGACTCCCGCGTGAATCCGCCCGGCAATACCGCACCGCCGTGCCGGCGGTCGAGGAGTCCTTCTGCCTCCAGTGCGCGCACGTCCCGCCGCACGGTCACTTCGGAGGTCTGGACGACGCGGGCGAGTTCACGGAGCGATACAGCCCCGTTGGCTCGCACCATTTCGAGGATCAATTGACGACGTTCTGCAGCGAACACGAAACTGACAGTAACCCCAACGACCGTCTGCTTTCAGCAGTTTGCGCCGAATTACAGATTCTGTTCATGCCAGACCCCCGGAAGTGGTATACGCACGGCGGGGTGCCTACCCGCCGTGCGTATGCCTCCCGCATGGGCCGCCACTCAGTGTGACAACGGGCCGGTCAGCCCTCTTCGGCGAGCTTGCGCGTGTGCAGCTGCCGGGCGACTTCGGCGATCGATCCGGACAGCGAGGGGTACACCGTGAACGCATTCGCGATCTGCTCGACCGTCAGATTGTTGTCGACCGCGATCGAGATGGGGTGGATCAGTTCCGAAGCGCGGGGCGCGACGACCACTCCGCCGACCACGATGCCGGTGCCGGGGCGGCAGAAGATCTTGACGAAGCCGTCCCGGATGCCCTGCATCTTGGCGCGCGGGTTGCGCAGCAGCGGCAGCTTCACGACGCGGGCGTCGAACTTGCCGCCGTCCACGTCGGCCTGGGAGACGCCGACGGTGGCGATCTCGGGGTCGGTGAAGACGTTCGACGAGACCGTCTTGAGGTTCAGCGGGGCCACCGCGTCGCCCAGGAAGTGGTACATCGCGATGCGGCCCTGCATCGCGGCCACGGAGGCGAGGGCGAACACACCGGTGACGTCTCCGGCCGCGTACACACCGGGAGCGGTCGTGCGCGAGACCTTGTCGGTCCAGATGTGACCGGAGTCCTTCACCTTGACCCCGGCGCCCTCCAGGCCGAGCCCCTCGCTGTTGGGGATCGCGCCGACCGCCATCAGGCAGTGCGTGCCGGAGATGACCCGGCCGTCGGACAGGGTGACCTCGACGCGGTCGCCGACGCGCTTGGCGGAGGCGGCGCGCGAGCGGGCCATGACGTTCATGCCGCGGCGCCGGAAGACGTCCTCCAGGACGGCGGCGGCGTCCGGGTCCTCGCCCGGGAGCACCCGGTCGCGGGAGGAGACGAGGGTGACCTTGGAGCCGAGCGCCTGGTAGGCACCGGCGAACTCGGCACCCGTCACGCCGGAGCCGACCACGATCAGCTCCTCGGGGAGCTCGTCGAGGTCGTAGACCTGCGTCCAGTTCAGGATCCGCTCGCCGTCGGGCTGGGCGTCCGGGACCTCGCGCGGGTGACCGCCGGTGGCGAGCAGCACGGCGTCGGCGGTGAGGGTCTCCTCGGAGCCGTCGACGGCCGTGACGATCACCTTGCGGGAGCCGTCGAGGTCCTGCTGGCCGTCGAGCCGGCCCCGGCCGCGCAGCACGCGCGCGCCCGCACGCGTGACGGACGCGGTGATGTCGTGGGACTGGGCGAGCGCGAGGCGCTTCACCCGGCGGTTGACCTTGCCGAGGTCGACGCCGACGACGCGGGCCGGGGAGTCCGGGTCCGGGGTGTCGTCCTCGACGATGATCCCCAACTCCTCGTACGAAGAGTCGAAGGTGGTCATCACCTCGGCCGTGGCGATCAGGGTCTTCGACGGCACGCAGTCGGTGAGCACCGACGCACCGCCCAGACCGTCGCAGTCGACGACGGTCACCTCCGCGCCGAGCTGGGCGGCCACCAGTGCCGCCTCGTATCCGCCAGGTCCGCCACCGATGATCACGATCCGAGTCACATGCCCCATTGTCCCGCACGCAACAATGGGGCGTCCTGTCGGGGTGCGTGCCGCGGATCCTTCCTGGTACGGACTTCACCCGGGGTCCCGGCCGTCCCTGTCGTACCCTCGGACCCATGTCGCTCTACGCCGCGTACGCCGGCAACCTCGACGCGCGGCTGATGAGCCGCCGCGCCCCGCACTCGCCGCTGCGCTCGACGGGCTGGCTCAACGGCTGGCGGCTGACGTTCGGGGGCGAGCAGATGGGCTGGGAGGGCTCGCTGGCCACCATCGTGGAGGCGCCGCGCTCGCAGGTCTTCGTCGCGCTGTACGACATCGCACCGATGGACGAGGACTCCATGGACCGCTGGGAGGGTGTCGGCCTCGACATCTACCGGCGGATGCGGGTACGCATCGACACCCTCGAGGGCGAGGAGCCCGCCTGGGTCTATGTACTGAACGGGTACGAGGGAGGCCTCCCCTCCGCCCGCTACCTGGGCGAGATCGCCGACGCCGCCGACTCGGCGGGCGCCCCCCACGACTACGTCATGGAACTCCGCAAGCGCCCTTGCTGATTGTTCGGGCGCGGGCCGGTGGCCGCCCCTGAACGAGCGGAGCTCGTTTTCGAGGGGCGCGGGGAACTGCGCGACCAGCCACGACGGCGCCGAGGACAAAAGGTCCCGCACCCGAGCGGAGCGCTCTCGTCGGAAACGACAAGACAACGATCGCATTCCCGTGACCATCAGCATCTACGCGCGTAGGACGTGACCGGCTACTCTCAAACGCGTGAACGCATCTGTTACTCCGGACCACATCCAGGGCGACCCGTACGCCGCCGCCTCCGACGCCGCCGCGCGCCTGCGCGAGCTCACCGGTGCCGAGACCCACGACGTCGCCCTCGTGATGGGCTCCGGCTGGGCGCCCGCCGCCGAGGCGCTGGGCGCGCCGGACGCCGAGTTCCCCTTCACCGAGCTGCCCGGTTTCACCGGCGCGGCGGTGGCGGGCCACGGCGGCACGGTCCGCTCGTACCAGGTGGGTCAGAAGCGCGCCCTGGTCTTCCTGGGCCGCACCCACTACTACGAGGGCCGGGGCGTCGCCTCCGTCGCGCACGGCGTGCGCACGGCGGCCGCGGCGGGCTGCAAGACCATGGTGCTGACCAACGGCTGCGGCGGCCTGCGCCAGGGCATGCGTCCGGGCCAGCCGGTCCTCATCTCCGACCACATCAACCTGACGGCGACGTCACCGATCGTCGGCGCCAACTTCGTCGACCTCACCGACCTGTACTCGCCGCGGCTGCGCCAGCTGTGCCAGGAGATCGACCCGTCGCTGGAGGAGGGCGTGTACGCCCAGTTCCCCGGCCCGCACTACGAGACCCCGGCCGAGGTCCGCATGGCCGGCATCCTCGGCGCCGACCTCGTCGGCATGTCCACCACCCTGGAGGCCATCGCGGCCCGCGAGGCGGGCGCGGAGGTGCTCGGCATCTCCCTGGTGACGAACCTGGCGGCGGGCCTGTCCGGCGAGCCGCTCAACCACGAGGAGGTCCTCCAGGCCGGCCGTGACTCCGCCGTCCGCATGGGCGAGCTGCTGACCCAGGTCCTCGCCAAGATCTGAGCCGGACCACCGCCGCCCGTACGTACCGTCCGAACCAGTCGTCCGAAGGATTTCACCGTGACCGTTGAAGGCAGCGCACTGCTCGACCGGGCGAAGGCCTGGCTCGCGGAGGACCCGGACCCCGAGACCCGCGACGAGCTCGCCGGGATCCTCGCCGCCGGGGACCTGACGGAGCTTGCGGACCGCTTCTCGGGCACGCTCCAGTTCGGCACCGCGGGACTGCGCGGAGAGCTGGGCGCGGGACCGATGCGGATGAACCGCGCGGTGGTGATCCGCGCCGCCGCCGGACTCGCCGCGTATCTGAAGGGCAAGGGGCAGGGCGACGGCCTGGTCGTCGTCGGGTACGACGCACGCCACAAGTCGGCGGACTTCGCGCGCGACACGGCGGCGGTGATGGTGGGCGCCGGGCTGCGTGCCGCGGTGCTGCCCCGGCCGCTCCCCACGCCCGTACTCGCGTTCGCGATCCGGCACCTGGGCGCGGTGGCGGGCGTCGAGGTCACGGCCTCGCACAACCCGCCCCGGGACAACGGCTACAAGGTGTACCTGGGCGACGGCTCGCAGATCGTGCCGCCCGCCGACGCGGAGATCGCCGGTGAGATCGCGGCGGTGAAGTCCCTCGACGACGTGGCGCGCCCCGGCTCGGGCTGGGAGACGCTGGACGACAGCGTCCTGGAGGCCTATCTGGCGCGTACGGACGCGGTCCTGGCACCCGGCTCCCCGCGCACCGCCCGCGCCGTCTACACGGCGATGCACGGCGTCGGCAAGGAGACCCTGCTGGCCGCGTTCGCCCGGGCCGGTTTCCCCGCGCCGGTGCTCGTGCCCGAGCAGGCCGAGCCGGACCCGGACTTCCCGACGGTGGCGTTCCCGAACCCGGAGGAGCCGGGCGCGATGGACCTGTCCTTCGCGACGGCGGGCTCCCTGACCGAGGCGCCGGACCTGATCATCGCCAACGACCCGGACGCGGACCGCTGCGCCGTCGCCGTCCGCGACGGTGACGCGTGGCGGATGCTGCGCGGCGACGAGGTCGGCGCGCTGCTCGCCGCCCACCTGGTGAAGCGGGGCGCCACCGGCGTCCTCGCCGAGTCGATCGTGTCGTCGTCGCTGCTGGGCCGGATCGCCGAGGCCGCGTCCCTGCCCTACGCGGAGACGCTGACCGGCTTCAAGTGGATCGCGCGCGTGGAGGGCCTGCGCTACGGCTACGAGGAGGCTCTGGGCTACTGCGTCGACCCCGAGGGCGTCCGCGACAAGGACGGCATCACGGCGGCGCTGCTCGTCACCGAGCTGGCCAGTGAGCTGAAGGAGCAGGGCCGTACGCTGCTCGACGCGCTGGACGATCTGGCGCTGGCCCACGGACTGCACGCCACGGACCAGCTGAGCGTGCGGGTCGAGGACCTGTCGCTCATCGCCGACGCCATGCGCAGGCTGCGCGAGACGCCTCCGGCGGTGCTGGCCGGGCTCGCGGTGACGTCGGCCGAGGACCTGTCCCAGGGAGCCGGCGGGCTGCCGCCGACCGACGGGCTGCGGTACACGCTCGACGGGGCGCGCGTCATCGTGCGTCCGTCCGGCACCGAGCCGAAGCTGAAGTGCTACCTGGAGGTCGTGGTCCCCGTGGCGGACCGGGCCGCGCTGGGCTCCGCCCGGGTCGAGGGGGCCGGGCTCCTCGCGCGGATCAAGCAGGACCTGTCCGCCGCCGCGGGGATCTAGCGCGGGCCACGGGGCTCCGCCCCGGACCCCGCTCCTCAATCGCCGGAGGGGCTTGATTGGGGCGTGCGGATACCTCGGACGGGTGGTTCCTGCGGAGCAGGCAGGCATGGGCCGGGGGCGACGGGAACGTTGCCCCCGGCCCATGTCCCCGTTCCCCAGGAGCCGACCGAGTGCCCCCGACCGCCGCCCCCGAGGCCCTTCTCCTCCCGCACGCCAGAAGGAGCCGCCCCGCCCCCGCGGCGATCGTCCGGCTGCGCGCCCGCGCCGCCCGCTCCCTGCGCCGCGCCGCCCCCGCCCTGTCCGCGTACGCGGCCGTGCGCCTCTTCTCGCTGCTCGTCCTCGGCATCTGGGCGCACAAGGAGGGCCACGGCGTCTGGCCGACGCTCGCCCGCGACTGGGACTCCAAGTGGTACCTGGGCATCGCCGACCACGGGTACGCCCACGCGCTCGGCACCGCCTACAACGCCAACAACCTGGCGTTCTTCCCCCTCTACCCGGGCCTGGTCAAGGCGGTCGCCGCGGTGACCCCGGGCTCGCGGGCCAGCGTCGGCCTGGTGCTCGCGGTGCTCTGCTCGTTCGCCGCCGCGTTGGGGATCTTCGCGGTCGGCGACCGCCTCTACGGCAGCCGGGTCGGGGTGGCCCTGACCTTCCTCTGGGCGTGCCTGCCGGTCGGCCTGGTGCAGTGGATGGGGTACACCGAATCACTGTTCACGGCGTTCGTCGCCTGGTCGCTGTACGCGGTGCTCACCGGCCGCTGGGTGTGGGCGGGCACGCTGGCCGCGCTGGCCGGTCTGACCCGCCCGACCGGCATCGCGATCGCCGCGGCGGTCTCCCTCTCGGCGCTGCTGACGCTGCGCCGCCACCGGTCCTGGCGGGTGCTGGCCGGTGGGCTCCTCGCGCCGCTGGGCTGGTGCGCGTACGTCGGCTGGGTGGGGCTGCGGCTGGGCCGCTGGGACGGCTACTTCGCGGTCCAGCGGCTGTGGCACAACCAGTTGGACGGCGGCGTGGAGACGCTGCGCCGGATGCGCGAGTTCCTGGCGTACGACTCGACGCCCGAGCTGTTCCTGGTGCTGGTCTCGCTGACCCTGATGGCGTCGGCGGTGCTGTGGCTGCTGTCGCTGGCGGACCGGCAGCCGCTGCCGCTGCTGGTCTTCAGCGGGGTGCTGCTGGTGATCGTGCTGGGCAGCGGCGGCGTCTACTTCCCCCGGGCCCGCTTCCTGCTGCCCGGCTTCCCGCTGCTGCTGCCCCTCGCGCTGGCGCTGGCCAGGACGACGTCGCGGCGGGTGCGGGTGCTGGGGGTGACGGGGGCGGTGCTCGGGGCCGCGTACTGCGGGGCGTACATGGCGCTGGTGTGGCCCAGCGCGCCGTGACTCAGCCGGTCGCGAGGAGCACGACGAGGAGTACGGCTCCGACGGCGGCCGGGGCGATGATCTCGTAGGCCCAGCGGACCACCGGCTCGCCCTGCGCCGTGGGCTCCGCCGCGCGGGCCTCGCCCAGCTCGCGCAGCTCGTCCATCACCTGGTCGGCGGCGGCCCGGGTCGGGCGGCTCTGGGCGCCGCTCCTGCCGATCAGCGAGGGGCGGCCGGGGTCACCCGCGGCGGCGGCCCGGGCCAGGTTGCGCTGGGCCTTCTTGCGGCCGCGCAGCGAGACCGGGACGGACCACAGCTGGTACTTGGTGCCGGCCTGGTCGAAGACCTCGTTGGAGTACCCGGAACGGAAGCCCGAGACGGCGGCCCAGGGCAGCGTCACGGCCCGGAACGGGTTTCTGATCCGCAGCCGGTCCTCGCCCGCGAAGACCGCCGGGCGGAGGGTGAACGCGACGACGAGCGGGACCGCGAGGAGCAGGCCCGCGACGGTCAGCCACGGGGTGCGGCCGGTTCCGCCGATCACCGCGTCGATGCCGAGCCAGGCGCCGAGCACCAGCATCAGGACGCCGCCTGCGATGCCGGCCGGTGACCTGTATACGCGGTCGCGGGTGGGCTCGGGTTCACTCGTCATGGCGTCGATTGTGCCTGACGCTGCGCTGAGCTGGAGCGGACCCACCCTCCCCCTCCGTTCGTCCGCGGGCCGGTGGGGCTTCTCGCGCAGTTCCCCGCGCCCCTGAGATGCGCACTGCGTGCGCCATCTCATCGGGCGCTCGCCCCAGGGGGGAGGCTACGCGCAGCGCATGCCTCAGGGGCGCGGGGAACTGCGCGAGAAGCGGCCACCGGGCCGCACACGAAGAACAACCCCACCGGGGGCGCGGGGAACTGCGCGACCAGCCCCCACCGGGCCGCGGTGGCCGGGTACGACCCCCTGTACAGCCGCTACGCGCGTAGATATGCTCCCCTCGTGACCATGTCCACTGCACCCGCATCAGCACCCGGCAAAGCCCACCCCCTGACCGACGCCACCGCCTCCGAGGCCACCCTGCGCCGCTTCCTGCAGGGGCTGCCCGGTGTCGACGCGGTGGGGCTGGAGGCGAGGGCCGCCGGGCTCGGCACTCGTTCCATCAAGACCACGGCGAAGGCGCACGCCATCGACCTGGCCATCTCGATGATCGACCTGACGACCCTGGAGGGCGCCGACACCCCGGGCAAGGTCCGGGCCCTCGGCGCGAAGGCCGTCAACCCCGACCCGACCGACCGGACGACGCCCCGCACGGCGGCGGTCTGCGTCTACCCGGACATGGTCGCCACCGCGAAGGCCGCCGTCGCCGGCACCGAGGTGAAGGTGGCCTCCGTCGCCACCGCCTTCCCGGCCGGCCGCGCCGCCCTGGAGGTGAAGCTCGGGGACGTCCGGGAGGCCGTCGAGGCCGGGGCCGACGAGATCGACATGGTCATCGACCGCGGAGCGTTCCTCGCCGGGAAGTACCTGAAGGTCTACGAGGAGATCCGCGCCGTGAAGGAGGCCTCCGGGCCCGCCCGGCTCAAGGTCATCTTCGAGACCGGCGAGCTGTCGACGTACGACAACATCCGCCGCGCGAGCTGGATCGGCATGCTGGCCGGCGCCGACTTCATCAAGACCTCGACCGGCAAGGTGGGGGTCAACGCCACCCCGGCCAACACCCTGCTCATGCTGGAGGCGGTCCGCGACTTCCGCGCCGCCACCGGCATCCAGGTCGGCGTGAAGCCCGCCGGCGGCATCCGCACGTCGAAGGACGCCGTGAAGTTCCTCGTGATCGTCAACGAGACGGTGGGCGCGGACTGGCTCGACAACCACTGGTTCCGGTTCGGCGCCTCCAGCCTGCTGAACGATCTGCTGATGCAGCGCCAGAAGCTGGCCACCGGCCGCTACTCCGGTCCCGACTACGTGACGGTGGACTGATCCCCCATGGCAGAGAAAACGGCAATGGCCCACGCATTCGAGTACGCCCCCGCCCCCGAGTCGCGCGCGGTCGTCGACATCGCGCCCTCCTACGGCCTGTTCATCGACGGCGAGTTCGCCGACGCGGCCGACGGCAAGGTCTTCAAGACGGTCTCCCCGTCCACCGAGGAGGTGCTCTCCGAGGTCGCGCAGGCCGGGGAGGCCGACGTGGACCGGGCCGTGAAGGCGGCCCGCAAGGCGTTCGAGAAGTGGTCGGCGCTGCCCGGCGCGGAGCGCGGCAAGTACCTCTTCCGCATCGCCCGCATCATCCAGGAGCGCAGCCGTGAGCTGGCGGTCCTGGAGACGCTGGACAACGGCAAGCCCATCAAGGAGACGCGGGACGCCGACCTCCCCCTCGTGGCGGCGCACTTCTTCTACTACGCGGGCTGGGCCGACAAGCTGGACCACGCGGGCTTCGGCCCGGACCCGAAGGCGCTCGGCGTCGCGGGCCAGGTCATCCCGTGGAACTTCCCGCTGCTGATGCTGGCCTGGAAGATCGCCCCGGCGCTCGCGACCGGCAACACGGTGGTCCTCAAGCCCGCCGAGACGACCCCGCTCTCCGCGCTGTTCTTCGCGGACATCTGCCGCCAGGCGGGCCTGCCCAAGGGCGTCGTCAACATCCTTCCCGGGTACGGGGACGCGGGCGCGGCGCTGGTCGCCCACCCGGACGTGAACAAGGTGGCGTTCACCGGTTCCACGGCCGTCGGCAAGGAGATCGCCCGCACCCTCGCCGGTACGGACAAGAAGCTGACGCTCGAACTCGGCGGCAAGGGCGCGAACATCGTCTTCGACGACGCCCCGATCGACCAGGCGGTGGAGGGGATCGTCACCGGGATCTTCTTCAACCAGGGGCAGGTCTGCTGCGCGGGCTCCCGTCTCCTGGTCCAGGAGTCGATCCAGGACGAGCTGCTGGACAGCCTGAAGCGGCGCCTGTCCACGCTCCGCCTCGGCGATCCGCTGGACAAGAACACCGACATCGGCGCGATCAACTCCGCGGAGCAGCTGGCCCGGATCACCGCGCTCACCGAGACGGGCGAGGCCGAGGGCGCCGAGCGCTGGTCGGCGCCGTGCGAACTGCCGTCCGCCGGCTACTGGTTCGCGCCGACCCTGTTCACGAACGTCACGCAGGCGCACACCATCGCCCGCGACGAGATCTTCGGCCCGGTCCTGTCCGTCCTCACCTTCCGCACGCCGGAGGAGGCCGTCGCCAAGGCGAACAACACGCAGTACGGGCTCTCGGCCGGCATCTGGACCGAGAAGGGCTCGCGGATCCTGGCGGTGGCGAACCGGCTGCGGGCCGGGGTCGTCTGGGCCAACACGTTCAACAAGTTCGACCCGACCTCGCCGTTCGGCGGCTACAAGGAGTCCGGCTTCGGCCGCGAGGGCGGCCGTCACGGCCTGGAGGCGTACCTCAGTGTCTGACCGTTTGAGTGTCCTCAAGACCTACAAGCTGTACGTGGGCGGGAAGTTCCCGCGTTCCGAGAGCGGCCGGGTGTACGAAGTGCAGGACGGTAAGGGCAACTGGCTCGCGAACGCGCCGCTGTCGTCCCGCAAGGACGGCCGGGACGCGGTCGTCGCCGCGCGCAAGGCGTTCGGCGGCTGGTCGGGCGCGACCGCGTACAACCGCGGGCAGGTGCTGTACCGCGTCGCCGAGATGCTGGAGGGCCGCCGCGAGCAGTTCGTGCGCGAGGTCGCCGAGGCCGAGGGGCTGTCCAAGACCAAGGCGGCCGCGGTCGTCGACGCCGCGATCGACCGCTGGGTCTGGTACGCGGGCTGGACCGACAAGGTCGGCCAGGTCGTGGGCGGGGCGAACCCGGTCGCGGGCCCGTACTTCAACCTCTCGACGCCCGAGCCGACCGGGGTCGTCACCGTCGTCGCGCCGCAGGAGTCGTCCTTCCTGGGCCTGGTCTCGGTGATCGCGCCGGTCGTCGCGACGGGCAACACGGCCGTCGTGATCGCCTCCGAGAAGTCCCCGCTCCCCGCCCTCTCCCTCGGCGAGGTGCTCGCCACCTCGGACGTGCCGGGCGGCGTCGTCAACATCCTGTCCGGCCGGGCCGCGGAGATCGCCCCCGCGCTCGCCGCGCACCAGGACGTGAACGGCATCGACCTGACCGGTGCCGACGCGGCCCTCGCCAAGGAGCTGGAGATCGCGGCGGCGGACAACCTGAAGCGCGTACGCCGTCCACAGCCTGTGGAGGACTTCACGGCGGACCCGGGCACGGACCGTCTGACGACGTTCCTGGAGACGAAGACGGTCTGGCACCCGACGGGCTCGCTGGGCGCGTCCGGCTCCTCGTACTGACCGGCACGGCCCGAGGCCCCGTCCTCTTCTCCGTCCGGGAGGGGGCGGGGCCTCGTCGTCGGGTCGGTGTCGTCGGGTCAGTTCGGCAGCAGGCTCGTCGCCGGGCCCACCAGCGGCAGGTCGTCCAGCGATCCGCCGCTGGTCAGCGGCGCCGTGAGGCCGGCCGTACCGATCGGCTGGAAGTCGGCGAGCTGGGTGCCGACCGCGTTGTCCAGCGGGTCGACCCCGGTGTTGGCCAGCGGGTCGAGCTGGAGCGTCTTCAGCGTGCCGAGACCGGTCGCCGTCGAGCCGTGCAGGGCGTTCGTGGCGGCCTGGGTCGCGCTCGCGAGGTCGGAACCGTCGCTCGTCGGCACCGCGGCGCCCGCGGCGCCACCGCCCGCGACGAGGGCCGCGCCTGCGGCACCCACGACGAGGCCGGCGTTCAGCAGCGAGCGACGGGTGCGGGTGGAGAACGTGGAGTGTGCGTGTCGGGCCATGGGATTGCGCCTGGACCTTTCGGAGTTCGACATGCGGCACGGGTAACCGCAGAACCACGTAGCGTAGTTGACGTGGCGCCCGCCACAGGGACGCGACGCGGGGTCGGCGCCCGGGCCCTGATGCCGCACACTGTTCTCTCGTGAGCGCGCATCCTCCGATACCCACCCGGGTCGTTCTGCTGTCCGGCCCCTCCGGCTCCGGCAAGTCGTCGTTCGCGGCACGCTCGGGGCTTCCCGTGCTCTGCCTCGACGACTTCTACAAGGAGGCGGACGATCCCACGTTGCCGCTGGTGCCGGGCACTTCGGACATCGACTGGGACTCGCCCGACTCGTGGGACGCCGAGGTGGCGATCGCCGCGATCGTGTCGCTGTGCGAGAAGGGGCGCACGAGCGTTCCCGTGTACGACATCGCGACCAGCTCGCGGGTGGGCGAGAAGGCGCTCGACATCGAGCGCACTCCCCTGTTCATCGCGGAGGGGATCTTCGCGGCCGACGTCGTCGCGCGGTGCCGGGAGCTCGGGGTGCTGGCCGACGCGCTGTGTCTGCGCGGGCGGCCTTCGACGACGTTCCGTCGCCGGTTGCTCCGTGATCTGCGCGAGGGGCGCAAGTCGGTTCCGTTCCTGCTGCGCCGCGGCTGGCGCCTGATGCGCGCCGAACGCGCCATCGTGGGACACCAGGTGGCACTGGGCGCGCACGCCTGTGACCGGGACGAGGCGCTGGGCCGTCTTGCGGCGGCCGCGGCGGGCCGCTGTGTGGCCTCATCGTCTGCCGGGTGACATCTCGTCGGCGGCCGCGGGCCGGTGGGGGCCCAAAAGAGAAGCGGGACCGGGAAGACCCCCCGGCCCTCCGGTCCCGCTGCCATCCCCCGTGCTGCCCCGCTCCCCCGAACAGGGCCCCCGTTGTCTCCCCCCAGCCTCAGGCCACAAGCTCGCCGAAGGACTCTTCCTGGTCACGGCCGAAGCTGAGCACCTCGTCCTCGCGCAGCCGCCGCAGCGACCGCCAGATGCTGGACTTGACCGTGCCGACGCTGATGTCGAGGATCTCGGCGATCTCCGGATCGGTCCGGCCCTCGTAGTAGCGGAGCACGAGCATCGTGCGCTGCAGTTCGGGAAGGCGGGCCAGCGCCTGCCAGAGCACCGCGCGCAGCTCGGTGCCGCGCATCGCGTCCGTGTCGCCGGCCGTCTCCGGCAGCTCCTCGGTCGGGTACTCGTTCAGCTTGCGGCGGCGCCACGCGCTGATGTGCAGGTTCGTCATGGTGCGGCGGAGGTAGCCCCCGACCGCCGCCTTGTCGCTGATCCGGTCCCAGGCCCGGTACGTCGAGAAGAGGGCGCTCTGAAGCAGGTCCTCCGCCTCGAAGCGGTCACCGGTCAGGTGGTAGGCGGTTGCGTACAAGGAGGCGCGGCGCTCCTGGACGTAGGCCGTGAACTCGGCCTCCGACAAGGAAGGACGACGCTGCTCCCCCGATTCCTCCCTGTACGCGGCTCCCCCGTGGCCACCCCCGTGACCCCCGTCTGCCACCGCCTCGTACCCGTCGAGCACCGTCATGTACGACGTGTGCTGACGCCCGGTGCCGCGAGCGCACCCCCGCCCGCTCACGGCACCGGACTTCTCGTGCCGGTCCGCCCGGACCGCCACGTCGTGCAGGCGCGTGACAACTGCGCTCGAGCTGGTGCTGTGCAGCGTGTTCATCTCGCGCCCCCCGTCGTGGAGTCCGGTTTTCCCTGCGGTCCTTCATTCGTTCATCGCGGTGGTTCCTTGCGATGTCCAAAAGCTTGCCCGGGTGACTTCATGACGGTGTCCGCCGACTGTCACAGACCTGTCACAGGGACTCCGCTTGTGCGGGTCGGGTGTGGAGGCGGCTCCTCCCGGCCCCTTAAGGGCCTGGGAGCGCTCCAGCGGTCGAACTAAGGGCCAGTCATGGGCCAGAATGGCGCTTGTGCCTTCCCTGTTGCTGATCGAGGACGACGACGCCATCCGTACGGCCCTGGAGCTTTCCCTTACCCGCCAGGGTCATCGGGTGGCCACCGCTGCCACCGGCGAGGACGGTCTGAAGCTGCTGCGCGAGCAGCGGCCGGATCTGATCGTGCTCGATGTGATGCTGCCGGGCATCGACGGATTCGAGGTGTGCCGCCGCATCCGGCGCACCGACCAGCTGCCGATCATCCTGCTCACGGCGCGCAGCGACGACATCGACGTGGTGGTGGGCCTGGAGTCCGGCGCCGACGACTACGTGGTGAAACCCGTGCAGGGCCGGGTCCTCGACGCCCGGATCCGCGCGGTGCTGCGCCGCGGTGAGCGCGAGGCCAACGACGCGGCGTCGTTCGGCTCGCTGGTCATCGACCGGTCCGCGATGACGGTCACCAAGAACGGCGAGGACCTGCAACTCACCCCGACCGAGCTGCGGTTGCTGCTCGAACTGAGCCGGCGGCCCGGACAGGCGCTGTCCCGGCAGCAGTTGCTGCGCCTGGTGTGGGAGCACGACTATCTCGGTGACTCGCGGCTCGTCGACGCCTGTGTGCAGCGACTGCGCGCCAAGGTGGAGGACGTGCCGTCGTCGCCGACGCTGATCCGGACCGTGCGCGGCGTGGGCTACCGGCTGGACTCGCCTCAGTGACCCAGCCGCACGACCAGAACGGGCCCGGCCGGCTCCGGGCGTTCGCCGCGGCCAAGAAGGCGATACTCGCCGGGCTGCGCTTCACCAGTCTGCGGCTGCGTCTCGTGGTCGTGTTCGCCCTGGTGGCGCTGACCGCCGCGGTCTCCGCGTCGGGCATCGCGTACTGGCTCAACCGCGAGGCGGTGCTCACCCGCACCCAGGACGCGGCGCTGAGCGACTTCCAGCAGGAGATGCAGAACCGGGCGGCCGTCCTGCCCGAACACCCCACGCAGGGCGAGCTGCAGCACGCGGCGAATCTGATGGCCGACAGCAGCCAGCACTTCAGCGTGCTCCTCATCGGCACGGACGAGAACGGCCGGCAGGTGGTCGGCAATTCGGATCTCGACGCCTTCACGCTGGCCGACGTACCGGATTCCCTGCAGGACGCGGTGAACCGCAAGCAGACGGTCACGTCCGGCAACAAGCACGCGTACCACCTGTACTGGCAGCGCACCACGCAGGACAGCGACCCGTTCCTGGTGGGCGGCGCGAAGGTGGCCGGAGGGCCGACCGGTTACATGCTGAAGTCGCTCGAGCCCGAGGCCAAGGACCTCAGCTCCCTCGCCTGGTCGCTGGGGATCGCGACCGGGCTGGCGCTGATCGGCTCGGCGCTGCTCGCGCAGGCCGCGGCGACGACCGTGCTCAAGCCCGTGCACCGGCTGGGCATCGCGGCGCGCCGTCTCGGCGAGGGCAAGCTGGACACCCGGCTGCGGGTGTCCGGCACCGATGAACTGGCCGAGCTGTCCAGGACGTTCAACAAGACGGCGGAGAACCTGGAGAAGCAGGTCGCCGACATGCGCGCCCGGGAGGAGTCCTCGCGCCGGTTCGTCGCCGACATGTCGCACGAGCTGCGCACCCCGCTGACCGCGATCACCGCGGTGACCGAGGTGCTGGAGGAGGAGCTGGACGCCGAGACGGGCTCGGTGGATCCCATGATCGAGCCCGCGGTGCGGCTCGTGGTGAGCGAGACCCGGCGGCTCGGCGACCTCGTGGAGAACCTGATGGAGGTCACCCGCTTCGACGCGGGCACCGCCCGGCTCGTCCTGGACGACGTCGACATCGCCGACCAGATCACCGCCTGCATCGACGCCCGCGCCTGGCTGGACGCCGTCGACCTCGACGCGGAGCGCGGCATCATGGCCCGCCTCGACCCGCGCCGCCTCGATGTGATCCTCGCGAATCTGATCGGCAACGCGCTCAAGCACGGCGGGTCCCCGGTACGGGTGTCGGTGCGCACGGAGGACACTCCGGAGGGCGACGACCTCGTGATCGACGTGACCGACCACGGGCCCGGCATCCCCGAGGACGTCCTGCCGCACGTCTTCGACCGGTTCTACAAGGCCAGCGCGTCGCGGCCGCGTTCGGAGGGCAGCGGTCTCGGGCTGTCCATCGCTTTGGAGAACGCGCACATCCACGGCGGGGAGATCACCGCCGCGAACTCCCCCGACGCGGGCGCGGTGTTCACGCTGCGGCTGCCGCGCGACACCCACGACGACCTCGACGACCTCGACGATCCCGACGACCCCGACGCTCCGGAGGCCGCTGACGGCTCCGGCGACACCGACGGCTCCGGCAGGGCCGGGGGCTCCCAGGAAGGCGGTGCCGCCACGTGAGGCCGCGCACCAGGCTGTCGGCCCTGCTGGGCCTCTCGGCGTTGCTGCTCGCCGGGTGCGGGATCCGGCCGACCGAGGTCCCCACCGAGTTCGGCGCCGCGCCCACGCGCGTGGGCTGCGCCCTGGCGAACACGAGCAGGGCGCAGGAGCCGCGCACGGGCGGCCAGTTCGCAGTGCAGATCTATCTCGTGTGCACCTCGCAGCTCGTGACGGTCGACCGTACGGTCACGCTGAAGCGCGGCCAGTCCTCGGAGCGCGCCGTGGTCGCCCAGCAGTTGCTGGCCCAGCTGGCGCGGCGGCCGTCGTCGGACGAGCGGCAGGCCGGTTTCTCGACGGACGTGGGCACGCGCCTGAAGGTCTCGGGCCCGGCGGCCGGCGATCCGTCCGACGCGCTGCGGCTGAGCACCCCGCCGGACGATCTCTCCCCGTACGCCCTCGCCCAGATCGTCTGTACGTTCGCGAACAGCAAGATGACGACGGAGGACGGGGATCACGTGGTGCTCGGCGGGCCCGCGGACGATCCGCTGCGCGACTACGAGTGCACGGACGCGGTGAAGGCCCGGCCCGGCACCATCCCGGCTCCGGCCCGGACGGTCGGATGATCCGCGGCTCCGGTGGGGGCTGGTCGCGCAGTTCTCCGCGCCCCTGAGGCATGCGCTGACGCGCAGCCTCCCCGGGGCGAGCGGAGCTCGCTTCAGGGGCGCGGGGAACTGCGCGAGAAGCGGCCACCGGCCCGCAGCCGAACAACTGCACGTGACCCACGTCATCGCCGCCCACCCGAACCCACCCGGAACCGATCCTCCCGCACCCGGCGTCTTGGGGAGCGTGCAGCGCCATCGCTCAGGCGGCCACACGGCCGCCGTCCGCTTCCGTACGGCAGGCTTCGCTTTCCTCGCCGTGCATCTCTTCCTCGTCGCTTGGATCACGCTGCG
Organism: Streptomyces sp. NPDC001904; assembly: GCF_040297005.1. Classification (NCBI taxonomy): domain Bacteria; kingdom Bacillati; phylum Actinomycetota; class Actinomycetes; order Kitasatosporales; family Streptomycetaceae; genus Streptomyces; species Streptomyces sp. NPDC001904. The sequence continues at coordinate 263,135 of NZ_JBEOYI010000007.1, forward strand.
CCCCCTGGACGTGCCGTGGATCAGCGCGGCGAACCTGCGTCCGCTGGCCGGCATCCGGGCCGATCTGGCGCTGGGCTGGCGCGAGGGGGCGCGGCGCATCGGCGAAGGTCTCGTCCTGCTCGCGCCGCTCGGCGTGCTGCTGCCGCTCGCGGGCGGACGGCTGTACGTGTCGGTGTGGGGTTCGCTGGTGCGTACGGTCGCGGCGGGGGCGCTGATCTCGCTCGGCATCGAGCTGTTGCAGACCGGGGTGCCCGGCCAGGTCGTGGACATCGACTCGGTCCTGCTGAACACCGTGGGGGTCGCCGTCGCCCATCTCGCCGTGGTGCCGGCCGCCCGGGCCCGGATCCGCCACAGGTCCGAGGGGGCGCCCCTCCTTCTGGAGGAGCCGGCTCAGGGTCGGACCCCGACGATTACCAGGGTCGGCATCGCCCCGTGAGTTGACGTTATGACCGCTTCGTCACCGTAGTGTCGATGTCGTAGGCACCACACGGCAGCACCACACGGCAGAACCGAGCACGGTTCGCGAAGGAGCTCTCATGACCGCCCTTGCCCGCCCCACCGACGGACGGATGATCGGCGGAGTGTGCGCAGCGCTGGCACGGCGCTTCGGCACCTCCGCGACCACGATGCGCGTGATCTTCCTGGCCTCGTGCCTGCTGCCCGGACCGCAGTTCCTGCTCTACATCGCGCTGTGGATCCTGTTCCCCTCGGAGCACAAGGCCCGCCAGGCCTGGTGAGCGTAAGCACACCTCAGGGGCGCACCCGCGATGTCTCGCGGGTGCGCCCCTGTGTGTCGTGCGGGGAGGGGATCAGCCGCCCAGGCCCGGCAGACCGCCGGCGAGGCCGCCGACCGGGAGGCCGCCGAGCAGACCCGAGACCGGGTCGGCTCCGCCGAGGGGAAGGGCCGCCGGGGCGGCCTTCTCGACCATGGGGGCGGCGGTGGCGAGGGTGCCCAGGGCGTTGTGCCCCGCGGCCAGGGACTCGGGGGCGCCGGGCAGCGTCTTGGTGAGCGACTCGGTGGGGAGGTTCTGAGTCACGGAGTCGAGCGTCGCGGTGGCGTCAGGAACACCCGGGGCGGCGTTCGCGGCACCCGCACCGGCGGCGGCGAAGGCGGCACCGAGAGCGGCGACACCGAGGGTCTTCACAGCAGACTGCTTCATGTGGAATGCGTCCTCATGACGTATGTCGTAGACGGGGCTTGAGCGGTCCACGACCGTAAACACGCCATCGACACGTCCGCAAACACCGGAAAGCGACCGCGCGTCGGAATCCGCGGCCGCTTCCCTGGTGGTCGAAATTGCCTATTCGGCGACAGAACCGCTGGTAGAAGCGGTCTGCCGGAAGAGCCACTCGGACTTCAACTCGGCATATCCGGGCTTGATGACGTCATTGATCATCGCCAGTCGTTCGTCGAAAGGAATGAATGCTGACTTCATCGCATTGACGGAAAACCACTGCATGTCGTCGAGCGTGTACCCGAAAGCCTCGATCAGGTGCTCGAACTCGCGGCTCATCGACGTACCGGACATCAGGCGGTTGTCCGTGTTCACCGTGGCCCTGAAGTGCAGCTTGCGCAGCAGGCCGATGGGGTGGCCGGCGTACGAAGCGGCCGCGCCCGTCTGCAGGTTGGACGTCGGGCACAGCTCCAGGGGGATGCGCTTGTCGCGGACGTAGCTCGCGAGGCGGCCGAGCTGGACCGTGCCGTCGTCGGCGACCTTGATGTCGTCGATGATGCGCACGCCGTGGCCGAGGCGGTCGGCGCCGCACCACTGGAGCGCCTGCCAGATCGAGGGCAGCCCGAAGGCCTCACCGGCGTGGATCGTGAAGTGGTTGTTCTCGCGCTTGAGGTACTCGAACGCGTCGAGGTGGCGGGTGGGAGGGAAGCCCGCCTCGGCGCCCGCGATGTCGAACCCGACGACGCCCAGGTCGCGGTAGCGGTTGGCGAGTTCGGCGATCTCCAGGGCGCGGGCCGCGTGCCGCATCGCGGTGAGCAGGGCGCCGACGCGGATGCGGTGGCCGTTCTCCTTCGCGCGGCGCTCGCCCTCGCGGAAGCCCTCGTTGACCGCCTCGACGACCTCTTCGAGGGTGAGGCCCTTCTCCAGGTGCTGCTCGGGCGCGTACCGGACCTCGGCGTAGACGACGCCGTCCTCGGCGAGGTCCTCGGCGCACTCGGCGGCGACCCTGAACAGCGCCTCCTTCGTCTGCATGACGGCGCAGGTGTGGGCGAACGTCTCCAGGTACCGCTCCAGGGAGCCGGAGTCGGCCGCCTCGCGGAACCAGGCGCCGAGCTTGTCGGGGTCGGTCTCCGGCAGGCTCTCGTACCCCTGCTCGCGCGCCAGGTCGACGACGGTGCCGGGGCGCAGGCCCCCGTCGAGGTGGTCGTGGAGGAGCACCTTGGGGGCGCGGCGGACCTGTTCCGCGGTGGGCACGTTCTGTGTCTGGCTCGTCATTTCCGCACTCTAGCGCCTACGCGCGTAGATAGCGCCGCTTCCCCGATGCCGATACGCAACAGTGACCCTGCGGACGGGTGGCGTACATCCGTGCTTCTGACACTGTTCTGTCATGCAGGAGCAAGCGACGCCGGCCCGCGAGGCCAGGCTCGGCAAGGCGGTGGGGCCGGTGCCCGGAGCGGTGGGCGGCGTGGTGCTGCTGCTGCCGTCGGGCGAGGAGACGTCCACCCGCAGACCCTCGCCGTTCGCGGCGCCGCTGTTGCGGCCGCTGGCGCGCAGGCTCACGCGCGCGGGACGCGAACAGGGCCTGGTCACCCATGCCGTGCACTACCGGTACCGGGGGTGGAACGGGCCGCAGGCCGAGCTGGCGCGGGACGCCGGGTGGGCCGCCGACGAGGTGGTGCGCCGCTACGGTGACGTGCCGATCTGTCTGGCGGGTATCGACATGGGCGGGCGCGCGGCGCTGCACGCGGGCGGCCACGAGGCCGTCAACTCCGTGCTCGCGCTCGCCCCTTGGCTGCCCGAGGACGATGTCGCGGCACCGCCCGAACCGGTGAAACAGCTCGCGGGCCGCAGCGTCCTGATCGTGCACGGCACGGACGACCGGCGCACCGACCCGGAGTTGTCGTTCCGGCTCGCGGGGCGGGCGAAGAAGGCCAACCGGGACGTGTGCCGCTTCGAGGTGCACTCGGACGGGCACGCGATGGCCCAGCACCGGTCCGAAGTCTCCGCGCTCGCCGTGGACTTCGCGCTCGGCACGCTCTTCGGCCACCCGTTCTCCCGGCCGCTCCAGGACGCGCTCGCGGCGCCGCCGCCGATCGGGCTGCGGATGCCGCTGGCGGCGGGGTTCGGCCGGACGCTGCCTCAGTAGCGGCCGGCCGCGGCCGTCAGCGCTCCGAGGATCAGCGGTGCGGTCCTGCGGCCCGCGCCGATGCGGACCCGGATGTCGCCGTCGGTGTCGACACAGTCGATGACGACGCCGAGGTCCTTGTAGTTGCGGTGCCAGCTCTCGGGGTCGTCGGCGGTCAGCGCCCGGACCTCGCGCACCGTCAGCGTGTCCGGGAGCGGGGTGCGGCCGTAGGCGCCGGTCGGGTCCGGGGTGGCGGCCGGGGGTCCGTCGCCGACGACGAGGTAGTGGTAGCCGGGGATGCTGTACGGGACATCGCCGTACACCTGGGCGAGCAGGCAGCGGCGTTCCGTGGGCCGCACCGGGACCACGCGCCGGGCCGCACGGCGCATCCGCGCGACGATTCCCCAGCACAGGGCGGTGGACAGGAGGATGCTCGGGAGAACCGCGAGGGCACAGATCCGCGCGACGAACCAGACGTCCTGGCGGCCGAGCGCGCCTCCGGCGAGACAGAGCACGAGCCCGGTGACGCCCACGACCGCGCCGGCGAGCGGGCCGGCGGCGGGCAGCCACGCGCGTACCCGCGCGCCCGTGAGGAACCGCAGGGATCCGCAGGCCCACAGCAGCCCGAGCCCCAGCGACAGCAGCAGGAGCGCGAACGCGCCGGGCAGCCGTCCGTCGTCGGCCGGGGAGCGCCAGACCTGCTGGGTCAGCGGGCCGAGCCGGATCTGCCGCACCTCGCCCTTCCAGTACGTCACGGTCACCCGGTCGCCCACGCGCGCGGCCTCGTAGACGGACCGGTCGTCGAGCATGCGCACCCGGTGCGGGACGGGCTCGGGGTCATCGGCGACGCGGAGGAAGGAGAGGAAGTAGTGGAAGCTCCGGCCGCTCGGTTCGTCCTCTCTGCCGATGAGGATCGCCTTGATCTCGGCCCGGCAGCCGCCCCGCCGGACACCGGCAGGGCAGTTCTCCGCGGCGTCGTAGGCACGGTTTCCGGCCTCGGCGAACGGAACCACGGCGAAGAGCACGGCGGAGACCAGTACGAGGATCACGGAAAGGTACGCCAGGGGGCGCAGCCGCCGCGCGGTCGCCTCCCGTGCACTCGGCTCGGCCTTGCCGCGTATCGGGCCATCACTCACCCCGGTCATCTTCCCCGCCCCCCCGGTCGATCTCCGCTTCGTCGATCCTTCTCACGTCCGTCACCGGTGAACGGTTCCCTCCCCGGCCCCCGGCCCCTGTGACAACAGCCGCCCCCGCCGCGACAGCAGGAACTCCTTGAAGGCGGCGACCGGTGGAGTGTCCGGGTGGCCGTCCAGCCAGGCGACGCCGATCTCACGGACCGCGCGCCCGCCGGTGACCGTCAGCTCCACCACGCCCGGCCGGGGCACGGTGGGCGGCGGCAGCAGCGCGACGCCGAGGCCCGCCGCGACCAGGCCGCGCAGTGTCTCGGCCTCCTCGCCCTCGAACGCGACGCGGGGCTTGAATCCCGCCTCCGTACAGAGGTCGTCGAAGATGCGGCGCAGCCCGTAGCCGGGCTCCAGGGTGACGAACGTTTCGTCGGCGCACTCGGCGAGCCGGATGCGCTTGCGGGCGGCGAGCCGGTGGTCCTCGGGTACGACGAGCCGGAGCCGCTGCTCGTCGAGGCGGCGGGCGACCAGGTCGGGGGCGTCGGGCAGCGGCGAGGTCAGACACAGGTCGAGCTCCCCCGTGCGCAGCCGCTCCAGCATCGCCTCGCCGTAGTTCTGCACGAGGCTGAAGCGGATCCGCGGGTGCTCCGCGCGGAAGGCGCTGATCAGGCCCGGGACCGTCTCCACGCCCATGGTGTGCAGGAACCCGAAGGCGACCTTCCCGGAAGCCGGGTCGGCGTCGGCGCGGACGGACTCGGCCGCCTTCTCCACCTCGGCGAGGGCCCGCTCGACGGAGGTGAGGAACGTCCGGCCCGCGGGGGTCAGCGACACCGTGCGGCCGTGGCGGGCGAACAGGCCGACGCCCAGGTCCCGTTCGAGCCGCGCCATCGCGCGCGAGAGGGTCGACTGGGGCACCTGCGTCTCCTGCGCGGCCCGCGTGACGTGCTCGGTGCGGGCCACCGCCGCGAAGTAGGAGAGCCGTGGCGCGAGCAGAGCGACGATGTCTTCCGTGTCACTAGGCGGCGACCCGCGCCGCGCTGACGTGTACTCATGCTCCATGGGAACGATTATGGAGTGTCCATGCATTGGACGCATGAGTCGGACGGTCCTACGTTCATGACATGTCTCCTGCCAGTAGCCGGGCGGCCGTCACCCACGCGGTCGCCGCCCCTCAGTCCCCCAGCGACACACGCATGGCTCCGGGCGGGCCCGGCTACCGCCGGATGAGCTTCGCCCTCTTCCTCGCCGGGGTCGCCACCTTCGCGCTGCTGTACTCCACCCAGGCCCTGCTCCCCCTGGTCTCCGCCGACTACGGCGCGAGCGCCAGCGCGGCGAGCTGGACGGTGTCCGGGGCGACCTTCGCGCTCGCGGTGTGCGTGCTGCCGCTGAGCGCGCTGTCGGAGCGGTTCGGGCGGCGCACGCTGATGACGGCGTCGCTGACGGTGGCGGTCGCGGTGGGACTCCTGGTGCCCTTCGCGCCCACCCTCGAGGTGCTGGTCGCGCTGCGGGTGCTCCAGGGCGCGGCGCTCGCGGGCCTGCCGGCCTCGGCGATGGCGTACCTGGCGGAGGAGGTCCGGCCGAAGGCGCTGGTCACGGCGATCGGCCTGTTCGTGGCGGGCAATTCGATCGGCGGCATGAGCGGCCGCATCATCGGCGGCTGGCTCGCCGAGGCGTGGGGCTGGCGGGTGGCCGTCGGCACCATCGGGGTCATCGCGGTGGCGTGCGCGGTCGCGTTCCGGGCGCTGCTGCCGGCGCCGCGCCACTTCACGGCGGGTTCGCTGCACCCGCGCGCCCTCGCGCGCACGGTCGGCGACCACCTCGCCAACCCGCTGCTGCGCCGTCTGTACGTGATCGGCGCGCTGTTCATGATGGTGTTCGGCGCGACCTACACGGTCATCGGCTACCGGCTCAGCGCGGCGCCGTTCTCCCTCTCCCAGGGCCTCGTCGGCTCGATCTTCCTCGTGTACCTGGTGGGCACGGTCTCCTCGTCGGCGGCCGGGAAGCTGGTCGGGCGGCTCGGCCGGCGCGGCACGCTCTACCTGGCGGCGGGCACCACGGCGGCGGGCCTGGTGCTGGAGCTGGTGCCCCACCTCCTCGTCATGCTGATCGGACTGGTGCTGATCACGGCGGGCTTCTTCGCCGGGCACGCCACGGCCTCGTCCTCGGTGAGCCACACCGCGACGCACGGCCGGGCGCAGGCCTCGGCGCTCTACCAGTCCGCGTACTACGTCGGGTCGAGCATCGGCTCCGCGGTGGGCGCCCTGGCGTTCCACGCGGCGGGCTGGGACGGCACGGTGGCGCTCGGCTTCGCCGCCGTGCTCGGTGTCGTGGCGCTGACCGTGTGGGGGACGTACGCGGCGCGGACGCAGCGGCGGCACGGCGGGGTGCCGGTCTCCGCGCACTGACCGCTCCCCCGCCCTCCAGGCTTCTGCCTACGGCCCCCGGACCTGCGCTTTTCGCCGGTCCGGGGGCCGTTGTCAGTGGGCTGCGGTAGCTTGCGAAGTGCTGGGGATGTGCCGAGGATCACAGCCGCGATGGGGGCGTTGGACGATGAGTGACACCGCGACGAGGGCCGGCCTCGACGACCTGGAGAAATACCGGGTCGAGCTGACCGGGTACTGCTATCGGATGCTGGGTTCGGCGTTCGAGGCGGAGGACGCCGTGCAGGACACGATGGTCCGGGCCTGGCGCAGCTTCGACAAGTTCGAGGGCCGCTCCAGCCTGCGCTCCTGGCTCTACCGCATCGCGACGAACGTCTGCCTGGACTCGCTGAACGCGGGCAACAGGCGGGCCCGCCCGATGGACCTGACGGCCGCGGCACCGCTCGCCCAGGCCGCCCTCACCCCCCGTCCGGACAATGTGTGGCTGGAGCCGATGCCCGACGCCCGAGTGCTGCCGACCGTCCACGACCCGGCGGAGGCGGCGGTCGCGCGGGAGTCGGTGCGGCTCGCGTTCGTGGCCGCCCTGCAGCAACTGCCGTCGAAGCAGCGGGCGGTGCTGATCCTGCGCGAGGTCCTGGCCTGGAAGGCGAGCGAGGTCGCGGAGCTGCTCGACACGACGGTGGCGTCGGTGAACAGCGCGCTGCAGCGGGCGCGGGCCACGCTCGCGGAGGCACCCGCGGCGGACTCGGCGACGGCGAACCCGCTGGACGAGGAGCAGCAGAAGCTCCTGGAGCGCTATGTGGCGGCCTTCGAGGGCTACGACATGAAGGCGCTCACCGAGCTGCTGGCCGAGGACGCCGTCATGACGATGCCGCCGTTCGACCTGTGGCTGCGCGGCACGGACGACATCACGGGCTTCATGGTCACGCTGGGCCACGAGTGCGCGGGCTCACGCCTGCTGCCGGTGTCGGCGAACGGGACACCGGCGTTCGCCCACTACAAGCCCGACCCGGAGAGCGGCGGGTTCGTGCCCTGGGCCATCCAGGTCCTGGAGATCTCAGAGGGTCGGATCGCCGGATTCCACTGCTTCCTGGACCTCTCCAAGCGGTGGTTCCCGCTCTTCGGCGTCCCCGAGCGGCTGGATGCCCAGGGCGTCGCCCAGCCCGGTCAGGCGTAGCAGCAGGGCGAGTTGGGGGGACGGATCGCGCAGCCTGATCCGCCCGCCGGCCCGCCGGGCGGCGAGCTGCATCCGGGCGAGCGCGTCGACGGTGGCGAGATCGGTCGCGGTGACGCCCGAGACGTCACAGACGATGTCGCCGGCGTCACCGCCGTCCCGGCCGTCGCTCCGGCGGGCGGCGCGGACGCGGGCGCACAGCTCGGGCACGTCCGCGGGGCGGATCGGCCCGGCGACGACCACGACGGAGGAAGCAGAAAAGGCAGACACGCAAGACGAGACCGCCCGGACGGCCGGAACTCATCGGTAACGGCGCCCGGCTCCGGCGTGGACTGGGTCACGTTGCTGCTGATCAACGTTGACCTGCGGTTCTTCCGCGTCCGAGGGTGGAGTACGTGCAGGGGGTACTCAACGGATTCGCGGTCATCGCGCTCGTCATCGCGGTCGGCTATGTCATCGGGCGGCGCGGTTATCTGGGCGACGGCGGCCGGGAGGTGCTCACCCGGCTGGCCTTCCATGTGGCGACTCCGGCGCTGCTGTTCACGATGCTGGCGAAGGCCGATCTGTCGCTGATCCTGTCGCCGAGTCTGCTGGTGACGGCGCTCTCCACGGCGGCCACCGCCGGGATCTTCATCGCGGTGGGTGTCGTCCGCGGCTGGGGCGTGGGCCGCACCACGGTGGGGGCGCTCTGCTCCAGTTACGTGAACGCGGGGAACCTCGGTATCCCGATCGCCGTGTACGTACTCGGTGACGCCTCGCTGGTGGCCCCCGTGCTGCTCTTCCAGCAGCTCTTCGTGACGCCGGTGGCGCTCACGGTCCTCGATCTGGCGGAGGCGCGGTACGGGGCCCGACTGTCCTGGGCGCGGCGGTTGTTGACCCCGTTCCGCAATCCCATCGCGATCGGGTCGCTGTCCGGGGTGCTGGTGTCGGCGACCGGCTGGACGGTTCCCTCGCCCGTCCTCGATCCGCTGGAACTGATCGGGAACATGTCGGTGCCCGCGATCCTGATCGCGTTCGGCATCTCGCTCTGCGGGAGTTCCTGGCCGGGCGGCCGGGGAGCGGACCGGGTGCCGGTGCTGCTGTCGACGGCGCTGAAGTCGGTGGGCCAGCCGGTGGCGGCCTGGGCGCTGGCGACCTCGCTCTTCGGGCTGCACGGGGCGCGGCTGCTGGACGTGGTGGTGACGTCGGCGCTTCCGGCGGCACAGAACCTGTACACGTACGCGAGCCGGTACCGGGTGGGCGAGCGGCTGGCCCGGGAGTCGATCCTGCTGTCGACGATGGTGGCGGTGCCGGTGCTCGTGGTGGTGGCGGCGTTGTTGGGGTGACCGTCAGGTGATGGGGAACGTGCCTGTGTCGAGTTCGAGGCTGAAGGGGGCGGGGACCTTCAGTACCTCCCCGTACTCACCAGAGGCCAGAACTCGGTATGTGCCGTCAGTGGGCTCGCCGTAGAGGGTGGCCGTCGGACGACCTGAATGCCATGGATCCAGGAGAAGGTAGAGCGGGATGCCTCCCATCGCATATCCCCGTACCTTCTTGACCCGATCGTGGTTGGCATTGTTCTTCGACGTGATCTCAGCGACCAGCTCGACGTGCTCGGCCGCCACTCGGTTGCCGGGACCCACCGCATATTTGACGGGCACCACTGCGATGTCCGGAACGAACAGGTTCTGTGTGGACGGGAACTCGATGCCCAGCGTCTGGTAGACCTCCCAGTCCTCCGGGATCACGGAGTAAAGGCTGCGGGCCAGCTTGGCGGCCGTGGTGTTGTGGTCCCGGGACGGCGTGGGCGGCACAGTGACGATCCCCTCGATGATCTCCACCTTGCTGCCCTCAGGGGCATCCGTCTCTTTCCAGACACGGACGAGCTCGTCCCAGTCCGACCCGCGGGCGGGCCCGGGCTCGACGGCGAGTGCGCTCATGGCGGTGCTCCAATCGGTCGTCACCGATACCAGCATGCCGAACGGGACCGGCGACGGTCCACCGATCCCGTTCACCCGTACGAGAAACCCCCAGGTCAGCCGATACGTTCCAGCACGATCGGCCCCGCCGTGAACGCCGTGCCGGCCGGCGCGACGTCGTACCCGCCCTCCAGTGCTTCGAGCGCGTACGCGAACCGCTCCGGGGTGTCGGTGTGCAGCGTCATCAGGGCCTGGCCCGCGACGACCGGGTCGCCGGGCTTGGCGTGGAGTTCGACGCCGGCGGCGGCCTGGACGGGGTCCTCCTTGCGGGCGCGGCCGGCGCCGAGCCGCCAGGCGGCGAGGCCCACCGAGAGGGCGTCGAGGCGGGTCAGGACGCCCGAGGAGGCGGCCGTGACGACCTGGGTCTCGCGGGCCGTGGGCAGCGCCGCGTCCGGGTCGCCGCCCTGCGCCGCGATCATGCGCCGCCAGGCGTCCATCGCGGAGCCGTCGGAGAGGGCCTTGGCCGGGTCGGCGTCCTTCAGGCCCGCCGCGTCGAGCATCTCGCGGGCCAGCGCGAGGGTCAGCTCGACGACGTCGGCGGGGCCGCCGCCCGCCAGCACCTCGACGGACTCGCGCACCTCCAGGGCGTTGCCCGCCGTGAGGCCGAGCGGGGTGTTCATGTCGGTGACCAGCGCGACGGTCGGCAGCCCGTGGTCGGTGCCCAGACCGACCATGGTGCGGGCCAGTTCACGGGCCTGGTCCAGCTCGCGCATGAACGCGCCCGTGCCCACCTTCACGTCCAGGACCAGCGAGCCGGTCCCCTCCGCGATCTTCTTCGACATGATCGACGAGGCGATGAGGGGTATGCAGTCCACGGTCGCGGTGACGTCGCGCAGCGCGTAGAGCTTCTTGTCGGCGGGGGCCAGGCCGCTGCCCGGCGCGCAGATGACCGCGCCGACGTCCTCCAGGGTGCGCATCATCTCGTCGTTGGTGATGTCCGCGCGCCAGCCGGGGATCGACTCCAGCTTGTCGAGGGTGCCGCCGGTGTGGCCGAGGCCGCGCCCGGAGAGCTGCGGCACGGCGGCCCCGCACGCGGCGACCAGCGGCGCCAGCGGCAGCGTGATCTTGTCGCCGACACCGCCCGTGGAGTGCTTGTCGGCCGCCGGGCGCGCCAGCACCGAGAAGTCCATCCGCTCCCCGGAGTCGATCATCGCGGCGGTCCACCGGGCGATCTCCGCGCGGTCCATGCCGTTCAGGAAGATCGCCATGGCGAGCGCCGACATCTGCTCGTCCGCGACCGCGCCGCGCGTGTACGCGTCGACGACCCAGTCGATCTGCTCGTCACTCAGCCGGCCCCGGTCCCGCTTCGTACGGATGACGGAGATGACGTCCATGGCACTTCCTTCCAGGGGCCGTTACAGGTGACCCGACCGACTCTACGCGCATAGATGCACGGCGGGAAGACCGTCGGCCTCAGTGGTCTCCGGTGAACACCAGGCTCACGTTGTGCCCGCCGAATCCGAAGGAGTTGGCGAGGGCTGCGTCCCAGCGGCCGGTGCGGTTCTCGCCGCGCACGATGTCGAGGTCGACCTGCGGATCGAGGTCGTCCAGGTTGCGCACGGCCGGGGCGATGCCGTCCCGGAGAGTGAGCAGCGCCGACAGGGCGCCGAGCGCACCCGAGGCGCCGAGCATGTGCCCGGTCATCGACTTGGTGGCGCCGACCGGGGCGTGGTCGCCGACGGCCTGCCGCACGGCCGCCGCCTCGGCGAGGTCGCCGGACGGGGTGGAGGTCGCGTGGGCGTGCACATGACCGATGTCGTGCGAGCTCAACCCGGCGTCCCGCAGCGCCAGTCCGATGGCCGCCACCTGGCCCGCGACGTCCGAGGCCGTGATGTGGTCCGCGCTGGAGCCCACCGACGCCCCGGCCAGCGTGCCGAGGACGCGGGCGCCGCGGGCCCGGGCGAAGCCCGCCCGTTCCAGGACCAGGACGCAGCCGCCCTCGCCCATCACGAAGCCGCTGCGGGCGGTGTCGAAGGGGCGGGAGACCGACTCGGGGTCGTCGGCCCGCGGCGACAGCGCCTTCATCTGCGCGAACGCGGCGAGCGTGAAGGGGTGCAGGCAGGCCTCCACTCCCCCGGCGACGACGACGTCCACGCGGCCCGCCCGGATCAGGTCGAGGCCCAGCGCGAGGGCCTCCGCGCCCGAGGCGCAGGCGCTGACCGGCGTGCGGGCGCCCCCCTTGGCGCCGAGGTCCATGCTGACCCAGGCGGCCGGGCCGTTGGGCATCAGCATCGGCACGGTGTGCGGGGAGAGCCTGCGGGCCCCCGACCGCTCGAAGACGTCGTCCTGTCCGAGGGTGGTGAGGACGCCGCCGGTGCCGGTGCCGATCACGACGGCGACCCGTACGGGGTCGGCCTCGGGCGCACCCGCGTCCCGCCACGCCTCCCGGGCGGCGACCAGCGCGATCTGCTCGACCCGGTCCAGCTTGCGCGCCTCGACCCGGGACAGCTCCTCCGTCGGCTCCTGGGCGAGCGGGGCGGCGACGTGCACCGGCAGCTCCGCGGCCCATTCCTGGGTCAGGGCGCGCACCCCGGACTTTCCGGCCAGCAGCGCTGCCCAGGTGGCCGCGGCGTCGCCGCCCACCGGGGTGGTCGCTCCGGCGCCGGTCACCAGGACCGTTTCCCGCTCGGGCATCTCGGCTTCCTCCCTTATAGGTAGTTCACAAGACGGATCGCGATGTGTTCTGAGACCATCACAGCGAGCAGCCTGTGCTGAAGCCCGGGAGGCGAGCGATTCGGCCCGCACACTTTGTGGGGTTGTCACAATGACGGAGGTGCGAGCATGAGGGGACGGCCCCGCTGGTGGTGGATCGTCGGAGCCTGGGCTGCCCTGATGCTCGTGGCGATGGGGCTCACGAGCCTGCGCACTTCCGGTGAGCCGTCCGGCCAGGAGGGCGAGACCGACTGTCCCGCGGTCGCCGCGAGCCTGGCCCTGCCGTCACCGGGCCCCGGGATGGCGGTGCACTACGAGAGCACCATGTACGCCGAGGAGTGCGCCGGAGACTGAAGCGGCCGCCACGCACCACGGCCGCCCCTCCCGGAGGAGGAGCGGCCGTACGCCGTGGTGCGGGCGGCTCAGACGAGCTGGTCCGGGCCGAAGGCGTCGGGGAGCATGTCGCCCAGCGTGCGTACTCCGGCGGACGTCTCCAGGAGCAGCTGGGCGCCGCCGAACTCGTACAGCAGCTGGCGGCAGCGGCCGCACGGCATCAGGATGTCGCCCTTGCCGTCCACGCACGTGAAGTGGGTGAGGCGGCCGCCGCCCGTCGCGGCGAGCTGGGAGACCAGGCCGCACTCGGCGCACAGGCCGAGCCCGTACGACGCGTTCTCCACGTTGCAGCCGGTCACCGTGCGGCCGTCGTCGACGCGGGCGGCCGCGCCGACCGGGAAGCCCGAGTACGGGGCGTACGCGCGGGACATGGCCTCGCGGGCCGCCTGCCGCAGCGCCTCCCAGTCGGCGTCCGTCATCACGTGCCCTGGCCCTTCCGGTAGGGCTGGCCGTCCGCCTTCGGCATCCGCAGGCGCTGCGCGGAGAAGGACAGGACGAGCAGCGTGACGATGTACGGGGTCGCCGTGACGAGCTGGGTCGGCACGTCGTCCGTGGTGGCGTACCAGACTGCCGTAGCGGCGGCCACGACGGCGCAGACCGCGCCGGCGACGTACTTCTTCCGCACCAGCATCCAGACCGCGCCGATCACCAGGAGCAGGGCGACGAGGAGCAGCAGCGCGTGCACGTTCTCCGTGCCGCCGCGCAGCTTGAGGCTGTCGGTGTAGCCGAACAGACCGGCGCCGAGGGCGAGTCCGCCCGGCATCCAGTTGCCGAAGATCATCGCGGCGAGGCCGATGTAGCCCTTACCGGCGGTCTGGCCCTCCAGGTAGAAGGGGTTGGCGACGATCGACAGGAACGCGCCGCCGAGGCCCGCCAGGCCGCCGGAGATGATCACGGCGATGTACTTGTACTTGATGACGTTGACGCCCAGCGACTCGGCCGCGACCGGGTTCTCGCCGCAGGAGCGCAGGCGAAGCCCGAACGAGGTCCGCCACAGCACCCACCAGGTGAACGGGATGAGCGCGACGGCGAGGATCGTCAGCGGGGACAGGTCCGTGACCAGACCGCCCAGCAGACCGGCGATGTCCGAGATCAGGAACCAGTGCTTCTCGTTCAGGGTCGTCAGCCAGTCGGAAAGACCTGGGACGGTGATCGTGCCGAGGGAGTCGACCGGCGGGGACTGCTTGGTGGTGCCGCCCTCGACGCCCTCGAACGTGAAGTTGGAGAGGTAGCGGGTGACGCCCAGCGCGAGGATGTTGATGGCCACACCGGAGACGATGTGGTTCACGTTGAAGGTGACCGTGACGACCGCGTGCAGCAGGCCGCCGATCGCGCCGCCGATGATGCCGGCGAGCACGCCGACCCACGGGCCCCACTGGTAGCCGGCCCAGGCACCGAACCAGGTGCCGAGGATCAGCATGCCTTCGAGGCCGATGTTGACCACGCCCGCGCGCTCGGCCCACAGGCCGCCGAGACCGGCGAGGCCGATCGGCACGGCGAGCTGGAGGGCCGTCGCCATCTGGCTGACGTTCGTGATGCCGTCCGCGTCGGTGATCAGGCGGACCAGGGAGGTCAGCGCCAGGACCGCGGCGATGACGATCATTGTGATGGGGAGGGACAGTCTGCGGCGGCCGCCGGGTGCGGGCTGCGACGCGGGCTTCTTGTCGAGGACCGTAGCCGTGCTCATCGGGCAGCCACCTCCTTCTTGAGGTCGTTGGTGTCGGTGGGCCGCGCGAGCGCGGTGCCGAGTTCGATGCCGACCCGGCGCTGCTGGCGGCGCTGCCCCCAGACGCGTACGGACTCGTAGGAGACGACGACGGCGATCACGATGATGCCCTGCATGATCGTCGCGATCTCCTTGTCGTAGCCCTCGAAGTCGAGCTGCTGCGAGGCCTTGTCGAGCCAGGCGATCAGGAGGGAGGCGAAGGCGATGCCGACCGGGCTGTTGCGGCCGAGCAGGGCGATCGTGATGCCGGTGAAGCCGATGGTGGTCGGGAAGGTGAGGCTGTAGGTGTGCGCCTCACCGAGCAGCAGCGGCATGCCGGCCAGGCCCGCGAGGCCGCCGGAGACCAGCATCGCGGTCAGCACCATGCGCTTGGCGTCGACGCCGGAGGCGGCCGCGGCCGACTCGGAGGAGCCGGTGGCGCGCAGGTCGAAGCCGAAGCGGGTGCGGTTGAGCACGAACCAGTAGACGACGCCGAGCAGCGCGGCGATGACCACGAAGCCGTAGATCTCGCCGGAGGCGCCCATGTTGATGCCCGGGAACCAGCCGGACTCGTGCATCTGCCCGGTCGTCTTGTTGTTGCCGACCTGCACGCCGAAGATCTCGGGCAGGTAGAGGTAGCCGATCAGGCCGGAGGCGATGGAGTTCAGCATGATCGTCGCGACGACCTCGCTGACGCCGCGCGTCACCTTCAGGATGCCCGCGATACCGGCCCACATGGCGCCGGTGAGCATCGCGACGATGATCAGCATCGGCAGCTGGAGGGCGGCGGGCAGCGCCACCTTCGCGCCGACGATGGCGGCGACCATCGCGGCGAGCCGGTACTGGCCGTCGACGCCGATGTTGAACAGGTTCATCCGGAAGCCGATGGCCACCGCGAGGGCGGCCAGATAGTACATGGCGGCCTGGTTGATGATCAGGACCTGCACGTCGGAGTACGTGGCCTGGGTGAACATGATCGTGTAGGGCTCGATCGGGCTCTTGCCCGAAAGGACCAGCACGATCGAGGTCAGGACGACCGACGTCACCAGGGCGATGACCGGACCGGCCGCCCCGAGGAGCAGTCGCTCCTTGTCGAACGTGTTCTTCATGGCCATCAGGACTCGTCCTCCGGCTGACGGGTCGCCGGGACTTCGGCGTCTTCGCTTACGTGTTCCAGGTGACCGGAGGCCGCGCCGGTCATCGCCGAGCCCAGCTCCTCCGGCGTGATGGTGGCCGGGTCGGCGTCGGCGACGAGCCGTCCCCGGTAGATCACGCGCAGGGTGTCCGAGAGGCCGATCAGCTCGTCGAGGTCGGCGGAGATCAGCAGCACCGCGAGTCCTTCGCGGCGGGCCTCGCGGATCTGGTCCCAGATCTGCGCCTGCGCGCCGACGTCCACACCGCGCGTGGGGTGCGCGGCGATGAGAAAGCGCGGGTTGTGGCTCATCTCGCGGCCGACGATCAGCTTCTGCTGGTTGCCGCCGGAGAGCGACGCCGCGGTGACGTCGATGCCGGGCGTGCGCACGTCGTACTCCTCGACGATGCGCCGGGTGTCGGCCTGCGCGGCCTTGATGTCGAGCAGGACGCCCTTCGCGTTCGGCTTCTCGGTGACGTGGCCGAGGATCCGGTTCTCCCACAGCGGGGACTCCAGGAGGAGTCCGTGGCGGTGGCGGTCCTCGGGGATGTACCCGACGCCCCGCTCGCGGCGCTTGCGGGTGGACCAGGCGGTGATCTCGTCGGCCTCCAGCGCGATGGTGCCGGAGTCGGCGTGCTTGAGGCCGATGATCGCGTCGATCAGCTCGGTCTGGCCGTTGCCCTCGACGCCCGCGAGGCCGAGGACCTCACCGGCGTGGATGGTGAAGGAGATGTCGTCCAGGAGCGGACGGCCGCCCTCGGCGTCCAGGCGCAGGCCCTCGACGGTGAGCACCGGGCGGTCGGTGACGGTCGACTCGGAGGTCTCCGGGGTCGGCAGTTCGGAGCCGACCATCAGCTCGGCGAGCTGGCGCGGGGTGGTCTCGGCCGGGACGGCGGTGCCGACCGTGGTGCCGCGCCGGATGACGGTGATCTCGTCGGCCACGGAGAGGACTTCGCCGAGCTTGTGCGAGATGAAGATGACGGACAGGCCCTCGGCCTTGAGCTCGCGCAGGTTGTCGAAGAGCGCGTCGACCTCCTGCGGCACGAGCACGGCGGTCGGCTCGTCGAGGATCAGGGTGGTGGCGCCGCGGTAGAGGACCTTGAGGATCTCCACGCGCTGGCGGTCGGCGACGCCGAGGTCCTCGACGAGGACGTCCGGGCGCACCCCGAGGCCGTAGCGCTCGGATATCTCCAGGATCTTCTTGCGGGCGCGGGCCCCGATCCCGTACAGCTTCTCGCTGCCGAGCGCCACGTTCTCCAGGACCGTGAGGTTGTCGGCGAGCATGAAGTGCTGGTGCACCATGCCGATGCCGCGCGCGATGGCGTCGGCGGGCGAGGCGTACGAGACGGCCTCGCCGTCGATGGCGATGGTGCCCTCGTCCGGCTTCTGCATGCCGTAGAGGATCTTCATCAGCGTCGACTTGCCCGCACCGTTCTCCCCGACGAGGGCGTGGACGGTGCCCTTGTGGACGGTGAGGTGGATGTCGTGGTTGGCGACGACGCCGGGGAAGCGTTTGGTGATGCCGGTCAGTTCGACGGCCGGCGGGCTGCTGGACGCGTTGATGGCGCACACTCCTGTGGAATGGACAGGGGGCCGACGCCTATGACTACGCGCGTAGAGCCCCTACGGCACTGCGAGTTGGGCACAATCCGGACAAACGGGGTGAGGGAAGGCACTGTCCTCAGCCTCCCCGCACCCCGTTCCCAGAACGTGTCCCGCTGGTTACGGCTACTTGGTGTTGACCTTGATCTCGCCGCTGATGATCTTCTCCTGGGCAGTCTTCAGAGCCTTCTGCAGGTCCGCGTTGTCCGCGAACTCCGGGTTCGAGCCGGCCAGGGCGACCTCACCGGACTTGAGGTCACCGGTGATGACACCGGTCTCGGGCTTGCCATCCTGGACCGACTTGGCCAGGTTGTACACGGCCTTGGCGACGTCCTTCGTCGCGGAGGTCAGGATGTACTTCTTGTACTTGGCGAGGGCTTCCTGCTTGTACTGGTCGGAGTCGACGCCGATCGCCCAGACCTTGTGCTCCGCGGCGGCCTGGATGACGCCCTGACCGGACAGGCCGGCCGCGTGGTAGACCACGTCGGCACCCTTGTCGATCTGGCCCTCGGCGGCGGTCTTGCCCTTGTCCGGGCTGGAGAAGCCGCCCTCGGCCGCGGTCTCCGTCAGGAACTGCGGGATCACCTTGGCCTTCTTGTTGGTGTCCTTGACGCCCTGCTCGAAGCCCGCCTCGAACTTGTGGATCAGCGGGACGTCCACACCGCCGACGAAGCCCACGACGTTCGACTTCGTCGCCTTGGCGGCCGTGACGCCCGCCAGGTAGGAGGCCTCCTGCTCGCTGAAGACGAGGTCCGCGACGTTCTTCGCCTGGACCGTCGAGTCGTCGACGATGCCGAAGGTGACGTTCGGATACTTGGCCGCGGCCTCCTTGACGGCGGGCGCGTAGGCGAAGCCGACGCCGACGATGGGGTTGTAGCCCTGCTTGGCGAGGGCGACCAGGCGCGCGGTCTTGTCGGCGTCCGACTCGCCGTCGCTCGGCTCGACGTCGGTACCCTTGTAGCCGAAGGCCTTCTCGGACTTCTTCAGGCCCTCGTACGCGGCGTCGTTGAAGGACTGGTCACCCTTGCCGCCGACGTCGTAGGAGATGGCGAGACCCTTGGACTTGCCGCCGTCGCTCTGCTTCGAGGCGTCGGAGGACGTGCCGCCGCAAGCGGCGAGGGACGCGGCGAGGGCGACGGTCGCAGTGCCTGCGAGCGCTATTCGGGAAACCCGGCGCATGGGATGAGCTCCTTCGTACATGCACCGACGGCGTTCCGGACGGCGCTGCTTTCGCCGCAGATTAACGCGCGTAGACAGAACATAGAACCCCCTTCTCCGCACTGTTATCGGGCTGTACTGAAAGCCTTAAGTCGGGCGCGGTGGACCGCGGTGGAGCCGGTGCGTCCGCGACGCAGCAAAGCGGGGCGCCGGCCGGTGGAACCGGCCCGCGCCCCGCTCGGCGACCGCGAGGGTTACTTCGTCGCGACGGTGATCTTGCCGTCGATGATGTCCTGCTTGGCCTTGGCGACCGCGTCCGCGAGACCGGCGATGGACTTGAACTTGGGGTTGGTGTCGGTGATGCCGACGCCGCCCGCCTTCAGGTCGAAGCGGGTCACGCCGGACAGCGGCTTGCCGTCCTTCACCGACTTGGCCAGCTTGTAGACCGCGCCGCCGACGTCCTTGGTGGCCGAGGTGAGGATGTAGTCCTTGTACTGGGCGAGGGCTTCCTGCTGGTACTGGTCGGAGTCCACGCCGATCGCCCACACCTTGTGCGCGGCGGCGGCCTGGATGACGCCCTGACCGGAGAGGCCGGCCGCGTGGTAGACCACGTCGGCGCCCTTCTCTATCTGGCCCTCGGCGGCGGTCTTGCCCTTGTCGGGGCTGGAGAAGCCGCCCTCGGCCGGGGTCTCGGTCAGGTACTGCGGGATCACCTTGATCTTCTTGTCGGTGTCCTTGACGCCCTGCTCGAAGCCCGCGCCGAACTTGTGGATCAGCGGGACGTCCACACCGCCCACGAAGCCGACGACGTCCGACTTGGTGGCCTTGGCGGCGGCGACGCCCGCCAGGTAGGAGGCCTGCTCCTCGCTGAAGACCAGGTCCGCGACGTTCTTCGCGGTGATCGTCGAGTCGTCGACGATGCCGAAGGAGGTCTTCGGGTACTTGGCCGCGGCGGCCTTGACGGCGGGCGCGTAGGCGAAGCCGACCCCGATGACGGGGTTGTAGCCCTGCTTGGCCATCGACTCCAGGCGGGCGGTCTTGTCGGCGTCGGACTCGCCGTCGCTCGGCTCGAGGTCCTTGCTCTTGTAACCGAACTCGTCGGTGGCCTTCTTCATGCCCGCGTACGCGGCGTCGTTGAAGGACTGGTCACCGCGCCCGCCGACGTCGTAGGCGAGGCCGATGCCGAGGTTCTTGCTCTTCCCCTCGGAGGCGGCCTTGTCCCCGCTGGTGCCGCCGCAGGCGGTGGCGGCGAGGGCGAGACCGGTGACGACCACGGCGGTCCGCGTGAGCCGGGACGTGACAGAACGACGCATGATGGGCTGCTCCTTCGTCAACACGCCGCGAAGGGCGTTGAGTTCGGCGGAGCGTAACGCGCGTAGAAGGGCCGCGGAAGCGGGTTCGGCTCCGCCGTTATCGGATCGTGGCGGGGGTGGGTTACATCTGGGTGTCGTGGGGGGACGCCGGGGACGAAAGGGGGCGTTTCGGAGGGGGGCGGCTGTCGGTCGAGTGGGGCTGGTCGCGCAGTTCCCCGCGCCCCTGAGATGCGCACTTCGTGCGGCATCTCATCGATGAGGCCGCGCGGAGCGCATGCCTCAGGGGCGCGGAAACTGCGCGACCCGGCGGGCGGTCAGGCGAGATCGGCGTCCAAGAGGGCGGCGGCGGTGAAGAGTTCGACGCCCACCGTGATCGCGTACTCGTCGGCGTCGAAGTCGCCCTGGTGCAGATCCCGGCTGACCCGGTCGCCCGGCGCCTTCACACCGAGCCGGGCCATGGCGCCGGGAACGTGCTCCAGGTACCAGGAGAAGTCCTCGCCGCCCAGGCTCTGCGGGGTGTCCTCGACGGAGTCGGCACCGAGCCGGGCGGTCATGGCGTCGCGCAGAAGCTCGGTCACCGCGGGGTCGTTGACGACCGGCGGCACCCCGCGCACGTAGTTCACGACCGGCTTGGCCCGGTACAGGTCGGCGATCTCCTGGACGGCCCCGTGCACCAGGTCGGGCGCCTGCCGCCAGGCGTCCAGGTCCAGGCAGCGCACGGTGCCGGACAGCTCGGCGTGCTGCGGGATCACATTGCAGGCGTGGCCGGTCTCCAGGCGCCCCCAGGTGACGGAGAGCCCGGAGCGGGCGTCGACCCGGCGGCCGACCAGGGCGGGCACATCGGTGGCGACCCGGGCGGCGGCGACCACGAGGTCGGTGGTCAGGTGCGGGCGCGCGGTGTGCCCGCCGGGCCCGTCGAGGGTGACCTCCAGGCGGTCGCACGCCGAGGTGATGGCACCGGCCCGCAGCCCGATCCGCCCGGCGTCGACCTTCGGGTCGCAGTGCACGCCGACGATCTTCCGTACGCCTTCCAGGACTCCGCACTCGATGGCGTCGGGAGCGCCGCCGGGCAGCACCTCCTCGGCCGGCTGGAAGATCAGCCGCACCGGGTGCGGCAGCAGGCCCTGCCGGTGCAGCTCGGCGAGGACGAGCCCGGCGCCGAGCACGACGGTGGTGTGCACGTCGTGCCCGCAGGCGTGCGCGCGGTCGGGCACGGTGGACCGGTAGGCGCAGGTGACCTTGGTGTCCGGGATGGGCAGCGCGTCGATGTCGGCGCGCAGCGCGAACATGCCGCGCCCGCCGCGCCACTCGCCGTCCTCGGTGCCGATGTCGCAGATGAGCCCGGTCCCCATGCCGAGCACGCGCGGGACGAGCCCCGCCTGCTCGAGGCGCGCCTTGAGCGCGGCGGTGGTGCGGAACTCCTGGTTGCCCAGCTCGGGGTGCATGTGCAAGTCACGCCGGAAGGCGATGAGTTCGGCACGCAGGGCTTCGGGCAGCGTGCCGGGGAGCACGGCGCCCGGGGCGGGTTCCCCGGCGGCTTCCCCCGGCTGTTCGGCCTCGGACTCTCGGGACTTCATCTGGTTCACCCTGTGAAGGGTAGGGCGACGCAGGGGCCAACTAACGGTCGATCAACAAAAGTTCAGCCAGATTGACGTAAGAAATCTAGCGGTGCTGCGCATGTCGATCGCTCAGGAAGGGTATGCAGACTCTTTCGACCTGCGGTCGGACCGGATGCGAACGGCGCGCGGCCGTCAGTCGCCGGGAGTCGGCTCACCGGCGTCTTGCGCACCCTCGCCGGACTCCGCTCCGGCCGGCTTCGTGTGGAGGATCGAGCGGGCCTGCTCCGCGGCGCGGGCGGTGTTCTCGGAGACGAAGTCGAGGAAGCGGGCGATGTTCTCCAGGCGGACGCCGACCGGGGTCGCCGGGCCGAGCAGACCCGATCCCTCGCGGGCGATGGCCACGATCCGGGCGGTGGCCTGGGCACTTGCGACCATGGACTGGTACCAGATGTCGTCGTCGACGACATAGCGCTCGCGACGGCGCTCGTCGCGCTCCCGGCGCACCATGCCGAGCCCCTCGATGAAGGCGATCGCCTTGGAGACGGACGCCGGGCTGACCTGGAGCCGCTGGACGAGTTCGGCCGCGGTGAGGCTGCCCGAGTCGCTGAGGCAGATGCTGGACAGCACGCGGGCCATCATCTTGGGCATGCCCGAGGCCATCATGACGGTGGTGAACGTCTCCTCGAACTCGCGCACCGCCGCGTCGTCGCGCCCGTCGGCCCGCGCGGCCGGCTGGGCGCCCCGGGGCGCGGCCTGCCTGCGCCGGTGGGCCCGCTGCTCGGTGGCGCGGTGGGCGAGGTCGGCGCGGTACGAGGTCGGGCCGCCGTTGCGCATCACCTCGCGGGTGACGGTCGAGGTGGGGCGGTCCAGGCGCCGGGCGATCTCGGCGTAGGCGAGGCCGTCGGCCAGTCCCAGCGCGATCTGCTGCCGTTCCTGCTGGGTGAGCCTGCCTCCCGGCATCGCCGTCTCCTTCGTCCGTGGTGGTGCGCGCTGCTCCCTGTCGCCAGGACTATAGCGTTCACTTTCATTCTGTTGCAACGAACAGCGTAAGGCTTGTTGCGTTACCTGACGGTCCGTTGCAACGAAATAGAGGCCTTGAGCTGCAAAGACTGCACTTTCATGCAACGTAGGTGTTGCTCGATCCATGAACGCAACGTAGCGTTTCACTCATCAGAAACGACGAGTCAAGGAGTCAGTGATGCAGAAGTTCGCCACCCCCGCCACCATTTCCGCCGTCCTCGACATTCCCGCGGGCCGCATCCAGCTCATCGCCGCCGACCGGGCGGACACCGTCGTCGAGGTCCGGCCGGCCGACGCCACGAAGGGCCGCGACGTGCAGGCGGCCGAGCGGATCGAGGTCGGCTACGCCGACGGCCGGCTGCGGATCACGGCCCCGGCCGCGAAGAACCGGCTCCTCGGCTCGTCCGGCACCGTCGAGGTGACCGTGCAGCTGCCGGCCGGCTCGCACGTCGAGGCGACGGCCGGCGCCGCCGAGCTGCGGGGCGTCGGCCGCCTCGGTGACGTCGTCTTCGAGAGCGCGCAGGGGCCGGTCAAGCTGGACGAGGCCGCGAGCGTCCGCCTCGACCTCAAGGACGGCGACATCTCGGTCGGCCGGCTGACCGGGGACGCGCGGATCAGCACCGTGAAGGGCGACCTGAGCGTCGCCGAGGCCACCCGCGGAACGGTCACCCTGCGCACCGAGGCCGGTGACGTGAGCGTCGGCGCCGCTCGTGGCGTCTCCGCCACGCTCGACGCCGGTACCTCCTACGGACGGGTGAGCAACGCCCTGCGGAACGCCGACGGCGCCGCCGCCGGCCTCACCATCCACGCGACCACCGGCTACGGCGACATCGCCGCCCGCAGCCTCTGACGGCCGAAGGCGGCGGCCCCGGCCACCAGCGCCAGGGCCACCAGCGCCGCGCTCACCGCCGGCACGGCCCGCTCGCCGAGACCGCCGTCGATCACCAGGCCGCCGGCCCAGGGGCCCAGCGCCGCACCGACGTTGAGAGCGGCCGTCGCACAACCGCCCGCCAGCAGGGGCGCACCCGACGCCGCGTGCAGGGCCCGCGCGATCAGCGTCGAGCCGACGGCGAAGGACAACGCGCCCTGGACGAAGGCGAGGACGAGGGTCGCCGGGACGCTGGACGCCGCCCAGGTGAACAGCGTCCAGCCCGCGCAGAGCGCCGCCCCGCCGCCGACGAGCACCGGCAGCGGCCGGGCGTCCGAGAAGCGGCCCGCCACGGTGACACCCACGAACGAGCCGAGCCCGAAGAGCGCCAGCAGCGCCGGGATCCACGGCCGGGCCACTCCGGTCACCTCGGTCGCGACGGAGGCCAGGTAGGTGAAGGTGCAGAACGTGGCGGCGTTCACCAGGGCGCCGAGCGCGAGGACGACCAGCAGGCGCGGACCGCGCAGGACCCGCAGCTCGTCCCGTACGTTCCCGTGGGCGTCGCCGCCCGGCCGGCCCGCCGGGACCGAGCGCGCCACCGCGACGAGCGCGGGCAGGCAGAGCGCCGCGACGGCCCAGAAGGCGGCCCGCCAGCCGAGGAACTGGCCGAGCAGGGCGCCGCCGGGCACCCCGACGACACAGGCGAGCGTGGTGCCGCCGAGCAGCACCGACGTGGCCCGGCCCGTGGCGTCCGGGCCCACCAGCGCCGCGGCGGTGGCCAGCGCGACGGCGAGGAACCCGGCGTTGGCGAGCGCGGCGACGATCCGGGTCGCGAGCAGGACGGCGTAGCTCGTGGTGAGCGCTCCTGCCACGTGCGCGAGCAGGAACACCGCCAGGAAGGCGAACAGGGTCGCCCGGCGCGAGCGGCGCAGCACCAGCAGCGTCATGGCCGGGGCGCCGACGATCATCCCGGCCGCGAAGGCCGACGTGAGCGATCCCGCGGCCGGGACGGAGACGCCCAGGTCCTGGGCGATGCCGGGGACGAGTCCCGACAGCATGAACTCGGAGGTGCCCTGCGCGAAGACGGCGAGGGCGAGCAGATAGAGCGTGAGGGGCACAGCGGACTCCGTGACCGTACAGAGGTGTGGTGACGTGGTCGCGGGCCGGCGGGTGCCGACGGTGGAATCGCCTCAGCGCGTGGTGCGGGGCAGCCACCGGACGGATGCCGCCGGTGGCTGGGGTGTGTCCGACTCGGGGCTGCTCATGCTCCGCACCCTATCCGGCTCGGGCTCGGCGCGGTCGTCCCTTTTCCGCGGCTCCGGTGGGGGCCGGCCGCAGGTTCAGACCGTGCGGACGTCGCGGGCCGAGTCCGCGATGCCGGCCAGGAAGCCCTGGGCGTGGGCGGAGACGCCCGCGGTCAGCCAGGCCGGGTCGATCTCGCAGACGGCGACCTTCACGCCGGTGCCCTCCAGCGCGATGGGCAGGGTGTGCACGACGGTCGACGGGAAGCTGAGGATCGTACGGCCGATGGGGCCGCGGCGGGCGATGAGTTCCAGGGGGAGGTCCGGGCGGACGACCTCCAGGCCGGTCTCGACGGCGAGCCGGTGGAGTTTGTCGGCGCTCTCGCGGCGGTGGGCGAAGTAGCGGGTGGCGCCGTGCGCGGCGGCCAGTTCGCGGACCGCGACGAGGTAGCGGTCGAGGTCGACGACTCCCGTCTCCACCAGCGACGTTCCGACCAGGTCGGCACCCCGGGTCAGCCGTGGCGGACCGAACCGCGCGCGGGTCCAGGCGTACGTGTTCTCGGTCACCGTCACCCCCTCCGGCACCCCCTCCACCGGCATGGAGGTGAACAGGGAGACCGAGCGGCGGCCCCCGGCGCGCGGGGTGAGCCGGCGCCGGGCCGCCGAGGCGACGGGGCCGAAGACGAGGTCGCGCGGGGCGGGCCGGCCGCCGCGCCGGTGCCAGCGCACCAGCCGCTCCCCGCCCGCGAGTTGGCTGACGAACTCCATGGTGGCGGTGCCGTCGTCGACCACGACGAGATCGCGGGCGCGGGTGATGGTGAGCAGCAGCTGGACGTAGCGGGAGAACGGGTCGCCGAGCACGATCCGGTCCGCCGCGCGCAGCGGCCCGGCGAGACCGCCGATCGTCTGGAAGGGAGCGGCCGCGCCGCCGCGCGCCTCCTCCCAGCGCACCGTGTGGCCTTCCTCGCGGGCGAGTTCGGCGACACGGCGGAGCTGGCCTCGGGTCATGGGGTCGGTGGGCGAGAGCACGACGACGGTGGCGTGGCCGCCGGCCGGCCCGTCGGAGTGAGCCCATTCGAGAACGTTGAGGAGTTGTACCGGGCTCTCGACGAAGCACAACGTACCGCTGCTGGACATGCGACCCCTCCCGAGGGACGCCGGGGCGGTCCGGCACGTCGACCGTGCCGGACCGCCCGTGGCTCGACGAACCGGTGGATCAGACGCCGACCGGCTCGCCGGCGGCGACGGCGATCTCGGACTCGGCGACGACGCCCGCGACCCGGCGGAGCTTCTTCATCGGGCCGAGCTCGGACTCGTAGACCTTCTTGACGCCGTCACCGAGGGAGGCCTCGATGGTGCGGATGTCGCGGACCAGGCGCTGCAGGCCCTGCGGCTCCACCGAGGCGGCCTGGTCGGAGCCCCACATGGCGCGGTCGAGGGTGATGTGGCGCTCGACGAAGGTGGCGCCGAGGGCGACGGCCGCGAGGGTGGTCTGCAGGCCGGTCTCGTGGCCGGAGTAGCCGATCGGGACGTTCGGGTACTCGGCCTGGAGGGTGTTGATGACGCGGAGGTTCAGCTCCTCGGCCTGCGCCGGGTAGGTCGAGGTGGCGTGGCACATCAGGATGTTGTCGCTGCCGAGGACCTCGACCGCGTGCCGGATCTGCTTCGGGGTCGACATGCCGGTGGAGAGGATGACCGTGCGGCCGGTGGCGCGCAGGGCGCGCAGCAGCTCGTCGTCGGTGAGCGAGGCGGAGGCGACCTTGTGGGCCGGGACGTCGAACTTCTCCAGGAAGGCGACGGCCTCGGTGTCCCACGGGGAGGCGAACCAGTCGATGCCGCGCTTCTTGCAGTGCTCGTCGATCTTGCGGTACTCGTCCTCGCCGAACTCGACGCGGTGGCGGTAGTCGATGTACGTCATGCGACCCCAGGGGGTGTCGCGCTCGATGTCCCACTGGTCGCGCGGGGTGCAGATCTCGGGGGTGCGCTTCTGGAACTTGACGGCGTCGCAGCCGGCCTCGGCGGCGACGTCGATCAGCTTGAACGCGTTCTCCAGGTCGCCGTTGTGGTTGATGCCGATCTCACCCGTGATGTAGACGGGGTGACCGGGGCCCGCGGTCCGCGAACCGAAGGTGCGCAGGCGGGAGTTGAGCGTGGGGAGAGCAGACATGAGGGATGCGTTCCTTACGTGGTTTCGAGGGTGTCGAGAGAGGGGCCGAGGATCCAGCTGGCGATCTCTCGGATCGCGCCTTCGCCACCGGGGACGGTGGTGACCGCGCGTGCGGCGCCGCGTACGACGTCGTGGGCGCTCGCGACCGCCACGGGCCAGCCGACTGCGGCGAAGCACGGGAGGTCGTTCACGTCGTTGCCGACGTAGAGCACGCGCTCCGGCGCGATGCCCTGCTCCTCGCACCACTGCTTCAGTGCGAGGTCCTTGCGGTCGATGCCGTGCAGGACCGGGAGCTTGAGCTTCCGGGCCCGGGCGGCGACGACCGGGTTCACCTCCGTGGACAGGATCAGCATCGTGAGGCCGCTCTTGCGGAGGGCCGCGATGCCGAGGCCGTCACCGCGGTGCACGGTGACGAACTCCCGTCCGTCGGAGTCGATCAGCACCTTGTCGTCGGTCTGGGTGCCGTCGAAGTCGAGGACGACCGCGTCGATGTCTTCCTTGGTGGGAAGGGTGCGCTGGTCGAAGAGGGGGGCCAGCGCGCGGGCGCGGGCCAGGTCGTGCGGGTCGTCGATCTCCAGGACGCGCGCGGGGTCGGTGCGCACCAGTTCCGTACGGCCGAAGAAGCGGTGCTCGTGGCGGCGGAAGCCGGTGGCCTCCATCGCGTACACGGCGCCGGTCTCCAGGAGGTCCTGGGGGCGGTCCTGGCGGCGCGGCCGGAAGGACTTGTCGTGGTTGACGCCGTAGCCGCCGCCGGTGGCGGGCGCCTCGGTGAGGAGGGTGCCGGAGCCGCCCACGGAGGCCGTCCGCTCGCCGGCGACGGCCTGCGGCTCGTCCGCGGCGTCGCGCCACACGAAGCCGTGGAAGGGGGCGACGGTCAGGGCGCTGTCGGCCCCGCCCTCGACGACGGCGGCGACCACCCCGTCGATGTCCTCGCGGACGAGGAACGGGCTGGTGCACTGGACGAGCAGCACCACGTCCACGGCCGCGCCCTGGAGCGCCTCGTGGGCGTCCATGGCGTGCAGCACGGCCGCCTCGGAGGTGGCCTTGTCGCCGGCGATGGCGGTGGGCCGGGTGACGACCTCGGCGCCCGCCTCCCGGGCGGCTGCCGCGATGGCCGCGTCGTCCGTGGAGACCACGACGTCGGTGACGTGCCGGGTGGCCAGGCATTCGCGCACGGCCCGCGCCACCAGGGGCACGCCGCCGACCGGGGCGAGGTTCTTGGCCGGTACGCCCTTGGAGCCGCCGCGCGCCGGGATCACGGCGAGGACGCGGCGGACGGGGGCGGCCTGGACCGCTTCCGGGTCGGTCATGTGCGCTGCTCCTTCGGGGAGTTCAGGGTGTCCAGGGGGTGTGGGGAAGGTGGGGGTCACAGCTCCCCCATCCGCCGGATGACGGGGGCGACGCGCTGCACGCCGTGCCGGTAGGCGCCGCGGGCGGCCCTGCGGACGATCTGGCGGACGGCGCCGGGGTCCCTGTCGGCCGCCGGCGCTCCGGGCAGCGGGCTGCCGTCGGGCGCGAGGTGGTGGCGGGCCAGGATGCGCGGCAGGTAGCCGGGGGCCGTGGTGCGGGAGTAGTACGGCGCGAGGGCCGGGCGGTCGCGGCCGAGCAGGGCGGTGACCCTGGCGCGCGCCCCGTCGAAGGCCCGCTCGTACGTGCCGTCGGCGGCGACGCCCTGCCGGGCGACCCAGGCGGGGTCCGGCTCGGGGCGCAGGCCCGCGTCGAGCTGGTCCCAGGAGACCAGGCAGCCGGAGCCGGTGAAGTGGTGGTTGCCCAGGGTCTCGCGGACGCCGAGGTCGGTGAGGAGCGCGGTGGGGATGCGCCGGTGCAGGGCTTCGAGGGCGGCGGTGGAGCTGACCGTGACGAGCAGGTCGGTGCGGTCCAGGACCTCGCCCATGTTCCCGTACACGAGACGGAAGTTGGCGGGCGCCTCGATGCGCTGCGCGAGCTTCTGGTACGGGATCTCCTCGATGTGCGTGGTGTGTTCGCCGGGCTTGCTGCGCAGCTTGAGCAGCACCTCGCGGTCGGGGTGCTGCCGGGCGTGCCGGACCAGGCGTTCGAGGAGGTACATCCGGTCGGCCGGGGTGTCCGGCACGGAGGGCTGCGCCGCGAAGACGACCGTGTACGGGTCGTGCTCCCCGGTGTGGGGCGCGCCGCCGAGGAACGGCAGCGCGCACTCGGTGACCGCGGACGCGTCGGCGCCCACGCCCTCGTACACGGCACGGAAACGCTCCGCGTCGTAGGCCGAGTTGGCGAGGACGACGTCCGCGCCGTGGCGCAGCAGCAGTCCGTCGGCCAGCTTCTCGTAGACGACGCCGACGTAGCCGGTGACGACCACCGGCCGGTGCGGCTCCTCGCGCCAGACGTGCCCGAGTCCGTGCAGTACGGCCTGGACGGCTCCGCCGACGAGGGCGAGGACGACCACGTCGTACTCCTGGTGCGCGCGCTCCATCCCGCGCAGGAACTCGACGGCGGTGACCTCGCTCATGCGGTCCGCGCGGACGCCGACCTCGCCGAGCTGGCGGGGCGTCGGGGTGGCGCGGCCCCGGAGCAGGTATCCGTCGAGGCGGGCGTCGTCGCCGAGCAGGCGGGCGGCGGTGAGCGAGCCCCACTTCCATCGGGTGTCGGAATCGGCGAGCACGGCTGCCCTGAGCGGTCCCCCGGGCGCCTTTTCGGTCCTCGTATTGCTGCTTACTGGCACGTGGAAGAACGTAGAAAGTGATTCCGAGCCGCGGCCCAACCGGAACGCAACAAACGGTTAACAACAGATCGCCGAATGGCGAATCAGTCCGGGAATTCGACGGTGGCGGCGGCGGTTCACCATTCCGACACATGTCGTTCATCCGACATCAAGCCGTCGGCCAATCCGCATGTCAGGCGGTCCCTTAGCGTCCGACGGGTGGTCAAGCTCTCCGTCATCGTGCCGTTCTACAACGTGCAGCAATACGCGCCCGACACCCTCAGGAGTCTTCGCACAAACACTCGCGACGATTTCGAATTCATTCTCGTCGACGACTGCTCCAAGGACGAGACCCCGGCGATACTCGCGCGTGCGGAACGCGAGCTGCCCGGTGCCGTCCTGGTCAGACACGAGAAGAACGGAGGTCTGGCCACGGCCCGCAACACGGGCCTGGACGCGGCGCGCGGCGAGTATCTGACGTTCCTCGACGGCGACGACTGGCTCGCCGCGGGATACCTCTCCGAACTGGTCGGCTCCATCGAGGAGTTGGGCTGCGACTTCGTGCGCACCGACCATGTGCAGACCAGGGGCCGGGCCCGTTCGGTCTCCCGGGTGCCGGTGGGGGTGCGCGACGAGGTCCTCGTCCCGCGCGAGGCGATCCTGCCCGCCGACCGCACCACCTCGGTCGACTACGCGTACGCCTGGGCCGGTGTCTACCACCGGCGCCTCCTCGACCGCGGGCTGCTGCACTTCACGGACGGGCTGCGCACCGCCGAGGACCGGCCGTGGATCTGGCGGCTGCACCGGGAGGCCGAGTCGTTCGCCGCCGTCAGCCTGCTCGGCGTCTTCTACCGGCGCGGGGTGACGACGTCCCTGACGCAGATCGGCGACGTGCGCCAGCTCGACTTCATCCGCGCCTTCGACGAGGTGCTCGCCGAGACGGCGGCGGACCGGGACGCCGACAAGCTGCTCCCCAAGGCCGTCCGCACCTACTGCGCGATCATCGCCCACCACCTGTCGGAGATCGAGAAGTTCGAGCCCGCCGTCGCCAAGCGGCTGCGCACGATGAGCGCGGCCGCGCTGGACCGGATGCCGCAGCCGCTCCTCGCCGACGTCCTCGACACCATGGACCTGGACCGGGCCGCGCGGCTGCGCAGGCTGCGGCGGCGGGTCACCTCAGCGAAGGCGGCCGCCTGATGCCCCGTACCACCCAGATCTTCTGCGCCTCCACGCTGTACGGCGCGGCCACGCTGGCCGCGGCGATCGAGGCGGACCGCTTCCGCGAACCGGACCGCCGCATCCTGCTGGTGTTCAACAACGCGTCGGTGCCCGAGACCTCGACGCCCGTCCACGAGATGCCCGGGTTCGGCGCGCTGCGCAAGCACTTCGACGAGGTGCTCTGCTTCAACGACGCCATCGGCCCGCTGCACCCGGCCGCCTGGAGCCCGCGCCAGGACGACATCCCTCTCCTGGAGCGGTACTTCAGGATGCTGTGGCGGCTCGGCGACGACCGGCTCGAACTGGTCCTGGAGTCCCTCCAGGTCAATCCGGCGCTGGCGTTCGCCTCGATCTTCACCGGCGCGCCGATCCACGCGTACGCGGACGGGCTGATGAGCTACGGCCCCACCCGCAACAAGATCGACCCCTTGGTCGGTACGCGCGTGCGGCGGCTGCTCCACCTGGATCTGGTGCCGGGACTGAAGCCGGTGCTGCTCAGCGAGTTCGGCGTGGAGCCGGAGATCGTGCCCGCCGAGAACTTCCTGAAGGTGATGGGCGCGCTGACCGGCGCGAGCGGCGAGGTGCCCGCGGTGCCCGACGGGGCCGCCCTGCTGCTCGGCCAGTACCTGTCCGCCCTGGACATCCTCACGCCCGCCGAGGAGACCCGGTTGCACCTGCGGATGATGCGCGGGGCCGTCGAGCGCGGGCACCGCTCGCTCGTCTTCAAGCCGCACCCGATGGCCCCGGCCGACTACGAACTGGCCCTGGAGGCCGAGGCGGAGCGGCTCGGGGTCGACCTCACCGTGATCGACCAGCCGGTCCTCGCCGAGGTGCTGTTCGCCAGGGCGCGGCCCGCGCTGGTCGTCGGCTGCTTCTCGACGGCGCTGTTCACCGCGTCGGCGTTCTACGGGCTGCCCGTCGCCCGGATCGGGACCGGGACGCTCCTCGATCGCCTCGCGCCGTTCCAGAACAGCAACCGGGTGCCGGTGGTCCTCGCCGACGCGCTGCTGCCCGACCTCGAGGCGGAGACCCCGGCCGACCCGCT
Organism: Streptomyces sp. NPDC001904; assembly: GCF_040297005.1. Lineage (NCBI taxonomy): Bacteria > Bacillati > Actinomycetota > Actinomycetes > Kitasatosporales > Streptomycetaceae > Streptomyces > Streptomyces sp. NPDC001904. The sequence goes on from NZ_JBEOYI010000007.1 coordinate 294,822, forward strand.
GCCGCCCAAGCAGCTCGAAGGGCTGGTGACCGCGGTGAGCTTCGCCATGCAGCCGCAGGTGCTGTCCGCGCGGCGTCCGGCGGCCGAGCGGTTCCTCTCCCAGCACTTCGACGCCCGCGTCCAGCGGTACTTCAAGAAGCGTCGGCTGACCGCGCTCGGGCTGCCCGGCGGCATCCCGCAGCGCCTGGCGTTCCTGCCGCGCAACTCCACCGCCCGCCGGGTGGCCCGCCGCGCGCGGCGGACGTGGCGGTCGGTCAAGGGGTGACCCGGGGACGGTCACGCTGCGCGTCACTCGTCCCACCGTCGCGGCCGGCCGCGCAGTTCCCCGCGCTCTGAGGGGCGCGGGGAGAGTTCACCCACCGTCCACCGGAAAGCCGCCCGGGGCGCCGTGCGGTGGGGCACATTCGGGCCTCCGGCCGTGCGCGGCGCGGACCGGCCCCGTCCGGGAACGACTGGGAGAACACAAGAACGGTGAGCGCATGACGAACCCCCTGGCGGGACTCTTCAAGGCGCGGCAGCGGGACGCCGCCAGGTCGGCCCTGTACGCGGGCAGCGTCCACCGGTGCGGTGCCTATCTCGCCGCCCAGGGCGCCCCGGGTCCGCTGATCCCCCGGCAGACCCGGCTCACCCAGGCGATCGGCACCCTGACGGCCTCCGTGGACGGCCCCGCCGCCGACCCGTTCGACGCGCTGCTCGGCGTCGGCGAACGGGCCCTGGAGGCGGACGGCGACGCGTCGGCCGAGCTGGCCCTGAGCGTCGCCGGGACCGCGACCCGGCTGCGGCAGCGCTCCCGGGCGGCCTGGCGGCTGCACGGCGCGGCCCTGGACGGGCTCGGCCGCGACGACGAGGCGCTGGAGTCGTACGAGCGCTACCTCGCCCTGGTCCCGGACGGCGAAGGGGCCCCGGGCACCGCCCGCCGGATCGACACCCTGCGGCAACGGCGCGCGGTGCTCGACGAGTTGGCCGCTCTCGTGGCCGACGGCGCCGAGGAGACCGCCGGACTGCGGGCCGCCCTGGGCCGGCCCGCGGCGCCGCCCGCCGCGCTCACCCCGCAGCTGGCCGCCCTCGTGCGGCGCCGGACGGCCCGGGACGGCGCGGGCGATCCCGCGGTGCGCCGCCTCGCGGAGCTGTACGGCACCTACCGGCGGCTCCTGGAGCGGGACGCCGTGCCCGCCGCGCTGCCCGACGCCGTGACGCCGGTCGGGGTGGCGGGCCTGCGCGCGCTGCTCTCCGGCCGGAGCGTGTGCGTGGTCGCGGGCACCGACGAGGTCGCGCGCGGCACGCTCGGTGCGCGGATCGACGGCTACGACGTGGTGGTGCGCTGCGACGCGTCGCCCGCCGGTGCCCGGACCGATCTGCACGCCGTGACCCCGCGCGGCGCCACCCCGTGGGACGGTCCCCCGTGGACCGCGCGGGCCGGGATCCGGCTGGTGTTCGACGAGGCGGCCCCGCGCTGGCGCCGCGTCGTCCGGCAGCGGCTCGTGCCCGGCGCGCAGGAGCACATCGGCGACGTCTCGCTGCGCCGCCCGCTGACCGACCCCGCGCTGCTCGGCGAGTCCGTGTGGGGCGAGGACGCGAGCACCGCCTTCACGGTCCTGCGCCTCCTGGACTTCCTGGACGTCAGCCCCCGCCTCGACCTCATCGGCTTCCCGCCGGCCGGCGCGGGCGCGCTGCGCCCGGCGGAGGCCGCGTGGGTCGCGGACCACTCGACGCAACGAGACGACAGCACGATGAGGATCGCCCTGCGATGACCCACTCCCGCGCCGACGACCGCTCCGCCGTCACCGGCAAGCGGCGGATCGCGTTCGCCGTCCACGCCGACGCCAGCACACTGCCCGCCGTGGCCACGCTGCTGCGCAGCCTGGTGCTCAGCAATCCGGCCGTGTGCGAGGACGTGGTGGTCCTCCATCCCGGGCTCGCCGACGCCGAGTTCGACGCGCTGCGGCGGCTGCATCCCCGGCTGCTCACCCGCCGCGCGGACTCGCGGGAGGAGGTGTTCCGGCTGCCGGACCACGACACCGTGATCGCCCTCGACCCGGCGATGGTCGTCCTCGGCGACCTCGGTGAACTGCTGCGGCTGCGCCACGGGGTGGCCGCCGTACCGCAGGTGTGGTGCGACGCGTCGGGTACCGAGCGGCGCTCGGTGCTGCCGGACGGGCTGCTGGTCGTGCAGCGCGCGGACGCGGAGGCGGCCCGGGACAGGGACACAGCGCTCGCGGCCGACTCCGTGGTCCCCGTCGACGCGCGCTACGACTTCCTCACCCGCCGGCTGCACGACGGGCTTCCGGTGCCCGAGCAGGTCGCGGTGCTGCACTTCAGCCATCCGTCCGACGCGCCCGGCTACGGCCCGGCCGCCGAGGCACGGGCCCGTTTCGAACTGGACGACGACGCGTTCCGGGCCGCGTACCGCGCGCTGCCCGGCGGCAAGCACCCCGAGCTGGTCGCGCATCTCGCGCCGCCGCTGCTGGAGACCCGGCCCTCGCTGGACCTGGCCCGCACGGTCGCCGACGTGTACCGGCAGCAGGGCCGCTACGACGAGGCCGTCGCGGTGCTCGCCCCGGTGCTCGACGACCGGGCGGACGCGCCGCGCTGCCACGAGACGTTGGGGCTGTGCCTGATGGCGCTGTCCCGCTACGCCGAGGCGGAGACCCATCTGCTGCTGGCCGCCGCCTCCCCCGACACCGCCCCGCGCGCCTTCGCGCAGCTCGCGCGCCTCGCCTGGCTGTGCGGCCGGGAGGCGGACGCGCACGCCTACGCCCGGCAGGGCCTGACCGCCGACCCGACGGACGCGGGGTGCCACAGCTGGTACGTACGCACGCGCGAGGAGGCGCGCGCCGAGCCCGGTGCGGGGTCCGCGTCCGAACAGCTCGCGCACGTCGCGCTGTTCGCGGAGGGCAACGAGAACGCGGGCGACAAGGTGCTGCCCGAAGCCGTCCGCCAGTGCTTCGGCACGGACACGGGTCCGCGCCACTGGTACGGGCAGCACGCGCACCTGCTGGTGGACGAGGCGGCGCTGGAGCGGCTGAACGCGCGGCGCGGGGTGGTCGTCGGCGGCGGCGGGCTCTTCCTGCCGGACACCTCGCCCAACAGCACCAGCCACTGGCAGTGGAACGTGCCGGACGATCTCCTCCGCCGGCTCACGGCGCCGCTCGCGGTGTTCGCGGTCGGCTACAACGTCTTCGACGGGCAGCAGTACCGCAGGACCCGGTTCGCCGAGAGCCTGCGGACGCTGGTCGAGCGGTCGGCGTTCTTCGGACTGCGCAACCACGGCTCGATCGACCGGGTGCGTGAGCTGCTGCCCGCGGAGCTGCGCGACCGGGTGCGCCACCAGCCGTGCCCGACCACGGTCGCCGATCTGCTCGTGCCGCCCGCCGAGCGGGTACCGCGCTCCGACACCGTCCTCGTCAACTGCGCGTACGACCGGGCGGGGCTGCGCTTCGGCCACGACTACGGTCACTTCCTGGCCGAGACGGCGGGCGCGCTGCGGCAGCTGCGCGAGCGGGCCGACGTACGGTACGCGGCCCACATGCCGGCCGACGAGAAGTTCGTGCACGACCTGCGCCGCGAGCACGGCCTGAGCCTGCCGGTGGAGCGGCTGTACGCGCTGTCGAACGACGCGATCCGCGACCTGTACCGCAGGGCGCGGCTGGTGATCGGGATGCGCGGGCACGCGGGCATGATCCCGTTCGGCTGCGGCACCCCGATCCTCAGCCTCGTGTCCCATCCGAAGCTGGCGTACTTCCTGTCGGACATCGACCGTCCCGCGTGGGGTCTGTCGGTGCACGACCGGGACCTCGGGCCGCGGCTCGCCGAGCGGGCGGGTGCGCTGCTCGACGACCACGACGCCGCCGTTGCGGACGTGCGCGCCGCGCAGGAGATCCTCTGGAAGACCACGCAGGAGAACATCGCCGAACTGCGCGGGACCTTCGGGATGTCCGACAGTTCATCTGGCACGTAATCAGAGTTCACCCAACAGCGCTTCTCCGGTCACCGTTCACACCGGGAACATCCATAACCTGTGGCACAACCTGTTCCAGGCTCGAACATTTCTTTGGATCTTTGGAGTGGCACGCGTGCCGATACTTTCCGTCATCGTCCCCATGCACAATGTGGGGGCCTTCGCCGAGAGCACCCTGCGAAGCCTCGTCGGCAACGTGCACCCCGACTTCGAGTTCCTGATCGTCGACGACTGCTCCACGGACTCCACGCCGCGGATCATCGACCGCTGGACGCAGAAGCTCCCCAACGCGCGGGTGCTGCGGCACGAGGAGAACCGGGGCATCGCGCAGGCCCGCAACACCGGTATCGACGCGGCGAACGGCGACTATCTGACGTTCCTCGACGGCGACGACTGGTACGCCCCCGGCTATCTGCCCGAACTCGTCGACCGAATACAGGAGTTGGGCTGCGATTTCGCCCGCACCGACCACGTCCAGGCCACCGGCCGGGACCGGGTGGTGCGAAGACCGCCGGCCGGCGCCCGCGACACGGTGTTCGCGGCCCGGGACGGCATCGCGCCGGCCCACCGGGAGACGATGGTCGACTACCCGTTCGTCTGGGCGGGTATCTACAGCGGGCATCTGTTCGCCGACGGCGGGATGCGCTTCGCGACTCAACTGCGCACCGCAGAGGACCGGTTGTGGATCTGGCGGCTGCATCTGGCGGCGCGGACGTACGCGGCCGTGGGCCTGCACGGGATCTTCTACCGGCGGGGCGTGGCGACCTCCCTGACCCAGATCAAGGACGACCGCCAGCTGGACTTCATCCCGGCCTACGACCTCCTGCTGGAGGACGTGAAGAACGACCCGGAGGCCGACCGCTTCCTCCCCAAGGCCGTCCGTACGTACTGCGCGATGATCGCCTTCCACCTGGCCAAGGCGGACGAGTACGACACCACGGCGGCCCGGCGCCTGCGCCGCGAGGCCCGCGCCGCCCTCCACCGGATGCCCGAGCGGGTGCTGGAGGAGACCCTCAGATCGATGGACAGCAAGCGGAGCCGCATCCTCAGCCGCCTGCGCGACGGGCGGAAGGCTGCCTGACCGATGCTTGACAGGACTCACCGCACGACCCGGACCACGCAGATCTTCCAGGTCTCGACGCTGTACGGCGCCGCCACGCTGGCCGCCGCGCTCGACGCCGGACGGTTCGGCCCGCAGGAGGGGACCCGGCGCATCCTCCTGGTCTCCCAGAACGCGACCGTGCCGGAGGCCGCGCTGCGCCTCGACGAGATGCACGGCTACGCGCCGATCGTCCGCCGCTTCGACCACGTGGTCAGCTGGAACGAGGCGATCCGCCCGCACCACCCCAGCGTCTGGGGCCCGCGCGGCGACGACGCGACGCTGTGGCAGCGGGCGTTCCGGCTGGCCTGGGACATCGACCCGCGCGAGAAGGTCGAGATCGCCGTCGAGTCGATCCAGGTCAACCCGGGGCGCGCGCTGGCGGCGATCTTCTCGGAGAGCGCCGTGCACGTGTACGCGGACGGCCTGATGAGCTACGGCCCGACCCGCGAGCGGCTGCCGCTGTCCATCGGCTCGCGCATCCAGCGGCTGCTCCACCTCGACCTGGTGCCGGGGCTCCGCCCGCTGCTGCTCTCCGAGTTCGACGTGGCGCCCGAGGTCGTGCCCGACGAGGCGTTCCGTGCGGTGCTCGACGAGATCGCGGCCGAGGCCGCGGACGACCCGCTGCTGACGCCCGTACGCGAACAGGCGCCCACGGCCGTGCTGTTGGGGCAGTACCTGGCGGCGATCAACATCCTGAGCGCGGCCGAGGAGGAGGACCTGCACGTGCGGATGCTCACCGCCGCCGCGCGGGCCGGGCACACGTCCGTCGTCTTCAAGCCGCACCCGACCGCTCCGCCCAGCTACTCGGCGGCGCTGAGCAAGGCGGCCGCCGACGCGGGCGTCCGGCTCACCGTCCTCGACGCGCCGCTGCTCGCCGAGACGCTGTACGCGCACGCCCGGCCCGAACTGGTCGTCGGCTGCTTCTCGACGGCGATGGTGACGGCGTCCGCGTACTACGACATCCCGGTCGGCCGGGTCGGCACGGCGCTGGTGATGGAGCGGCTGAAGCCGTACCAGAACAGCAACCGCATCCCGCTGGCCGTCATCGACCACGTGGTGCCCGACCTGGCGGCCGGCGAGAGCGCGGCCCTCGTCGGAGCGGCCCCGGCGACGCTGGCGCCCCTGGTGCGCACGATCGGGTTCTGCATGCAGCCGGGCCTCCACGAGCAGTCCCGCGAGCACGCCGAGAGCTATCTGCGCGAGCACCTCGCCGGGCTGCCCGCCCCCTACTTCCCCGAGCCGCGGCTGGCCGAACTGGACCTGCCCGGCGCCGGACCGCAGGCCCGCGCGAAGCTCCGGGCGCGCCGGGCCCGGCGCGTGGTCGGCAGGACCGTCCGGCGCACCCCCCGGCGATGACCGGCACCGCCCCCGTCCCTCACCCTCCCGCCCCCGAAAGGCGCGCCGTGCAACCCGAGACGACCCTCAGCCCGCCCGAGGCGGTGGCCACGGCCACGGAAGCCGCCCCGGCGCAGCCGGCCGCGGCCGCCCCGAAGCGCGAACACCGCTTCGACGTCGACCTGATGCGGCTGCTCTGCTCCGCCATCGTCATGCTGGGGCACGTCGGCTCCCAGTTCATCCGCTCCACCGGCAACGACCCGGCGAACGGCTCCGGTTCGTACTGGGCGGGGCACGTCGCCGAGGCGATCAACCCGTTCGCCGTCCCGATGTACTTCGCGATAGCCGGGTGGGCGGTGCTCGTGGGCGCGCCGCCGAAGGACAGCGCCCGCATGTGGAAGCGGCTCGTGCGCAACACGGTGCCGCTGTTCGCGTGGACCGCGGTGTACCTGCTGTGGGCCTGGCTGCGCGACCGCAACGAGCGGCCCATGACCGAGCTGGCGGTGGACTCCCTCGTCGGTTCCGTGCAGCCCGCGTACCACCTGTGGTTCATGTACACGTACATCCCGATCATCGTGCTCCTCGCGTTCGCCATGCTGATCAGGGCGGGGCAGCGCCCGTGGGGCCTGGGCGCCGTGCTGCTCGGGATCGCCGTCCTGCCCAGCGTGCTGAGCACCGTCACCGAGACCACCGGCCACGAGATGCCCACCGTGGCCTGGGGGTTCAGCACGTACTCGCTCGTGTACGCGGTCGGCGGCGCGATGCTCTTCGCCGTCCCCGCCGGGGTCGTCCGGTGGCGCAAGGCGCTGATGGTGCTGCTGCCGGTCTCCATGGCGGCGTGCCTCTGGTACAACACGCAGGTCCACTACGTGATCCCCAACGCCCACCTGTTCGTGGCCGTCAGCTTCATCTGTGTGCTGCTGCTGGTCAGCCGGGTCGACGTGCCGGAGAAGTGGCGGCCGTTGCTGAAGAAGCTGGCCGGTGCCGCGCTCGGCGCGTACATGGTGCACGTGCTGTTCGTCGAGGAGATCGTGCGGCCGCTGGTGTCGCCGGATCTGAGCGGCCCGGTGGCGGGACTGCTCCTGGTCGGCCTGCTCGCCACGGTCATGGCGCTGTCGTTCGCGACCAGCCTGCTGTGGGGCCGGCTGAACCTGCGCCGCTATCTCGGCTGACGGCGGGTGACCGGCGGATGACGTTCTCGCGAGCACTCGGCGAACCGGGCCCGCGACGCTCCGACTCCTGCTGCGACGCTGCCTAGTGTGGGCTGCGACCCGCCGCCCTCGCGGCTCCACGACGCGCAGCAGGGAGCAGCACCCGTGACCGAGACGGTCGTCAGCACGCCGGACACCGCGCCGCCGCCCGCCGTCCAGGGCCGGCTGCGCGCCCTGGACGGGCTGCGGCTGGTCGCGGCGCTGATGGTCGCCGCCTATCACTACGGCGGCCGGGGCGGTGACGTCGCCACCGCCTGGGGCACGTCACCGCGCGAGCAGTTCCCCACGCTGCACGGCCTGTTCGCGTACGGCTGCCTGGGCGTGCAGATCTTCTTCGTGATCAGCGGCTTCGTCATCTGCCGCAGCGGCTGGGGCCGCCCCCTGCGGTCGTTCTTCGCCTCCCGGGCGGCCCGTCTCCTCCCCGCGTACTGGGTGGCGGTCGTCCTGGTGACGGCCGTCTTCGCGCTGCCGATGGTGGCCTACGCGACGGTCTCGCCCAGCGACGCGCTGCTGAACCTCACGATGCTCCAGCAGCCGCTGGGCGCCGACCGGGTGCTCGGCGTGTGCTGGACCCTCTGGGCGGAGCTGCGCTTCTACGCCCTGTTCGCCCTGTGTGTGGTGCTGCCCGGCGCGACCCGCCAGCGCGTCGTGCTGTTCTGCGCGGTGTGGACGCTGGCGGCGGCGCTGGCGCAGGCGTCCGGCGAGCCGTTCCTCGGGGTCCTGCTGATGCCCGAGTACGCGCCGTTCTTCATCGGCGGCATCGGCCTCTATCTGGTCCACCGCGACCGGCGTGACGTCCTGGCCTGGGGGATCGTCGCCGTCGGCTGGGCGATCGGCCAGCACTACGCGGTGGCGGGCCTGTGGCACGCGCCGGATCCGCACGCCTTCTCGCAGCGCTCCTCGCTCGGCATCGTCGCGGTGGTCACGCTGGGTTTCGCGGCGGTCGCGGTGATCGCCGTGGGCCGCACGGGCCGGGTGAACTGGCGCTGGCTCACCACGGCGGGCGCGCTGACGTACCCCTTCTACCTGGTCCACGAACACCTGGGCTGGGTGGTGATCGGCTTTCTGCACCGGCGCGCCGGGCTGCCGTCGTCCGTCACGTTCGCGGGGACGGTGGTGTCGATGCTGGTTCTCGCCTGGCTGGTGCACCGGTACGTGGAGCGGTGGGCGACGCCCCGGCTGCGCGGGGCGCTGGCCCCGTGATCCGGGCGTCCCGTCAGCGCACCCCGTACCGCGCCTCGATCCCCGCGACGATCAGTCGCAGCCCTTCCTCGAACCGCTCGTCGTAGCGCGTGAACAACCGCTCCCCCGCCGCCGCGGCGAGCGGATAGTCGGCGAGCAGCTCGGCGCGCTCCGCCACGTCCACGGGCGGCGGGGCGTCCGGGGCCGGCTGCTGCATGCCCTGCTCCTCGGTGACGAATCCCAGCGTGTACATGTACGTGGTGGAGCTCGCCCAGGCGGCCTGGTCGGCGGTGAATCCGGCCTCGGTGAGGAAGTGCAGGTTCGCCTCCATCTCGGGGCCGTGGTCGGTCCCGGTGAACCGTGAGCCGCTGAAGACCTTCGCGCCGTCGCGGTAGCGCAGGAGCGTGGCGCGGAGCCGGCGGTTGCCGAGCGTCAGCCACTCCTGCCAGGGGCCCCGGGGCTCATAGCCGACGGTCGTGTGCGTCCCCTCGGCGCCGACCATGCGCCGGAACATCACGGTCGCCATCTCGTCGAGCAGCGCCTGCTTGTTCTTGAAGTGCCAGTACAGGGCGGGCGCCTGCACGTTCAGCTCCTTGGCGATGGCGCGCAGCGTCAGGCCTTCCAGACCCACGTCGTTCAGCAGATCCAGCGCGGTGTCGGCGACCTGCGCCTTGTCGAGCTTCGGCTTGTCGGGCTTGGGCTTCTTCGCGTCTTTCGGGTTCTTGTCGTCGGCCACGCTTGACAGTTTAACGCCGTTAAGGCGATGCTCGACACATCGAACTTAACGGCGTTAAGGAGGCGATGGAGATGACGGACGTCCTGATCGTGGGCGCGGGCCCCACGGGCCTGGTGCTGGCAGCGGATCTGGCACGGCGCGGGGTGGACGCACTGCTGGTGGAGCGGGCCGACGGCCTGTTCCCCGGGTCGCGCGGCAAGGGGCTCCAGCCGCGCACGCAGGAGGTGCTGTACGACCTCGGGGTGCTGGACGCCATCCGCGCGGCCGGCTCGGAGTACCCGACGATGCGCGTCTGGGAGGGCGATGTGCCCGGCCAGGAGTGGGACATGATGGAGCGCTCCGAGCCGAGCGAGCAGGTGCCGTTCCCCGACGGCTGGTTGACGCCGCAGGCCCGCACGCAGGAGGTGCTGTACGCGCGGCTGCGGGAGCTGGGCGGCGAGGTGCGGTTCGGTGCCGGGCTGACGGATCTCGCGCAGGACGCGGACGGGGTGACGGCGTCGTTCGCGGACGGCTCGACGGTCCGCGCGCGGTACGCGGTGGCGGCGGACGGCGGCCGCTCCACGGTCCGCGGGCTGCTCGGCATCGGCATGACCGGCGAGACCGTCGACCCGAAGCCGATGCTGGTCGCCGACGTGCGGATCACGGACGACGCGCCGCTCCCGGACACGCACTGGCACGTGTGGCCCAAGGCCGCGGAGGGGATGGTGGCCTTCTGCCCGCTGCCCTCGGACACCGGCCGCGTCTTCCAGCTTGCCGCGCAGTACGCGGACGAGTCGGCGCTCCCCGACACCTCACCGGCGGGTGTGGCCGAGCTTCTCGCCGGTCGCACGGTGCTTGATGAGAAGCACGTCGCCGAGGTGCTCTGGGCCTCGGACTTCCGGGCGCGGGCGGCGCTCGCGGACCGCTTCCGCTCCGGCCGGGTCTTCCTGGCGGGCGACGCGGCGCACGTCCACTCCCCGGCAGGGGGCCAGGGGCTGAACACGAGCGTGCAGGACGCGTACAACCTGTCGTGGAAGCTGGCGGCCGTGCTCGCCGGGGCCCCCGAGTCGCTCCTGGACAGCTACGAGGAGGAGCGGATACCGGTCGCGGCGGACATCCTCGGCGTCAGCACCCGCATCCACCGGTCCGCGACCCCGGTCCGGCGCGGCGGCGAGCTGCGCCAACTGGGGATCGGCTACCGGGAGTCGGCGCTGACCGTGGAGACCCGGGCGGACCTGCCCGAGGACGCGCTGCGGGCGGGCGACCGGGCGCCGGACGGCCGTCCCGGCGGGGTCCGCCTCTTCGACGCCTTCCGGGGACCGCACTGGACGCTGCTCGCGGTGGGCACGGGGAGTGGAGCGCTGCCGTCCCTGCCCGGCGAGTCGGTCCGCACGGTCTCGGTCCCCGCGTACGCGGCGTACGGCACCGGGTTCTTCCTGGTGCGGCCGGACGGCTATGTGGGGTGGGCCGGGGACACGGCGGAGGGGGCCGTGGAGTACCTGGCGGGGGTCGGCGTCACCGCCGGGGCGTGAGGCGCCCCGGGAGCACGTCGTTCACACGCTGGCCAGCGACAGCTTCACCGCGAAGCCGAGGAACAGCACCCCGGCCGCCGAGGTGGCACCGGCCGACAGCCGCTTGCGGCGGCGGAAGGCGGCGGCGAGCCGGGTGCCGCTGAAGATCAGGGCCGAGAGGTACAGCACGCTCGCGGCCTGCGCGAAGGCGCCGAGGACCACGAAGGAGAGCGCCGGGTAGGCGTAGGAGGGGTCGACGAACTGCACGAAGAAGGCGATGAAGAACAGGATCGCCTTGGGGTTGAGGAGGCTGATCACGAAGGCCCGGCGGAACGGACGCTCCTGGGCCTCCACGGCCGCGTCCCCGGACACCTCGGCGGCGAGCCGCTCGCGGCGGGTGCGCCACATCGACAGGGCGGCGCGCAGCATGCCGACCGCGAGCCAGGTGAGATAGCCGGCGCCCACGTACTTCACGATGCTGAAGACCACGGCGTTGGCCTGGAGCAGGGAGGCGACACCGGCGGCGGACAGGGTCATCAGCACGGTGTCCCCGCACCAGACTCCGGCGGCGGCCTTGTAGCCGGTGCGTACGCCCCGGCGGGCGGCGACGGAGAGCACGTACAGCGAGTTCGGCCCCGGGAGGAGGACGATGAGGACGAGGCCCGCGAGATAGGTCGGAAGATCGATGACACCCAGCATGCCCGGAGTGTCGCACATGGGTACGACACTCCGCGCCGGGGTTTCACATCACGGAAATGATCAACGAAGCGCAGGTCAGAACGTGTCGGAGGGGACGTAGGTGCCCCACACCTCGCGCAGCGCGTCGCAGACCTCGCCGACCGTGGCGCGGGCCCGCAGGGCGTCCTTCATCGGGTACAGGACATTGCTGGTGTCGTCGGCGGCGACCTCCTTCAGGGCGGCCAGCGCGGTGTCCACCGCCTTCTGGTCCCGCTCGGCGCGCAGCCTCGCCAGCCGCTCGGCCTGCTGGGCCTCGATGGCCGGGTCGACGCGGAGCGGTTCGTAGGGCTCCTCCTCGTCGAGCTGGTAGCGGTTGACGCCGACCACGACGCGCTCGCCGGAGTCGGTCTCCTGGGCGATGCGGTAGGCGGAGCGTTCGATCTCGGACTTCTGGAAGCCGTGCTCGATCGCGCTGACCGCGCCGCCCAGGTCCTCGACCCGCTCCATGAGCGCGAGGGCGGCGGCCTCCACGTCGTCGGTCATCTTCTCGACGACGTAGGACCCGGCGAAGGGGTCGACGGTGGCGGTGACGTCGGTCTCGTAGGCGAGGACCTGCTGGGTGCGCAGGGCGAGGCGGGCGGACTTGTCGGTCGGCAGGGCGATGGCCTCGTCGAAGGAGTTGGTGTGCAGCGACTGGGTGCCGCCGAGGACGGCGCCGAGACCCTGGACGGCGACCCGGACCAGGTTCACCTCCGGCTGCTGGGCGGTCAGCTGCACGCCGGCCGTCTGGGTGTGGAAGCGGAGCATCAGCGACTTGGGGTTCTCGGCGCCGAACTCCTCCTTCATCACCCGGGCCCAGATGCGGCGCGCGGCGCGGAACTTGGCGACCTCCTCGAGGATCGTCGTCCGGGCCACGAAGAAGAAGGACAGGCGCGGGGCGAAGTCGTCGACGTCCATGCCGGCGGCGACGGCGGTGCGCACGTACTCGATGCCGTCGGCGAGGGTGAAGGCGATCTCCTGCGCGGGCGAGGCCCCCGCCTCGGCCATGTGGTAGCCGGAGATCGAGATGGTGTTCCACTTCGGGATCTCGGCCCGGCAGTACTTGAAGATGTCCGCGATCAGCCGCAGCGAGGGCTTGGGCGGGAAGATGTAGGTGCCGCGGGCGATGTACTCCTTGAGCACGTCGTTCTGGATCGTGCCGGTGAGCGCTCCGGCGGCCACTCCCTGCTCCTCGCCGACCAGTTGGTACATGAGGAGCAGCAGGGCGGCGGGGGCGTTGATCGTCATCGACGTCGACACCTTGTCCAGCGGGATGCCGTCGAACAGCACCCGCATGTCGTCGACCGAGTCGATGGCGACCCCGACCTTGCCGACCTCGCCCGAGGCGATGGGCGCGTCGCTGTCGTGGCCCATCTGGGTCGGCAGGTCGAAGGCGACCGACAGGCCCATCGTGCCGTTGGCGATGAGCTGCTGGTAGCGGGCGTTGGACTCGGTGGCCGTGCCGAATCCGGCGTACTGGCGCATCGTCCACGGGCGGCCGGTGTACATGGTCGGGTAGACGCCGCGGGTGAAGGGATAGCCGCCCGGTTCGCCGAGCTTCTGTCCCGGGTCCCAGCCGTCGAGATCCGACGGGCCGTAGACCGGCTCGATGGGCAGTCCGGACTCGGATGCGCGCGCCATGGTGGTGCCTCCAGCGGTTACTTACCAGTAGTCATCGACCCTCGGGACGGACTGTAGTGGCAGTTCGCAACGTTTCGGCGCCGGGAAGCATCAGTAGAGACACAAGGGAACGACGCGACAGACGGGGGACGTCATGCGCACAGCTGTCATTCGGAGCACTCTCGCCGCGACCGGGGTGCTGGCCCTGGTCGGCGGCTGCACCGCACAGGCGGTCGAAGGCGGTTCGCCCGCGCCGTCGGCGGCGTCCGCCACACCGTCGGCGGCGTCGAAGTCCGCCTCCCCGGCCCCCTCGGCGTCCACCGCGGCGTCGGGCGACGACGCCAAGCCGTCCGGCTCGGCCTCCGCGTCCGCCTCCCCCACCGCGCCCCCGGAGCCGGGCAGGACACTGTGGGCGGCCGGGGACGAGGGGCCGCAGGTGCGGGAGCTGCAGGCGCGGCTGCGGCAGGTGGCCTGGCTGTTCGACGGGCCGACGGGGACGTACGGGGCCTCGACGGTGAAGGCCGTCGAGGGTTTCCAGGGCAAGCGCGGGCTGCGGCGCACCGGGACGACCGACACCGTGACCTGGCAGCGGCTGCTGCGGATGACCCACGAGCCGAGCCGGGACGAGCTGTACGCATCAGGTGGCCGGCCCGCGGCGAAGCCGGACCCGCGCTGCATGACGGGCCGGGTGCTCTGCATCAGCAAGACCAGCAGGACGCTGTCGTGGATGATCGACGGCAAGCGGCTGATGACGACGGACGTGCGGTTCGGTTCCCAGTACACGCCGACCCGCGAGGGCGTCTTCCACGTGAACTTCAAGTCCCGGGACCACGTCTCGACGATCTACCACACGCCCATGCCGTACGCGATGTTCTTCAGCGGCGGCCAGGCGGTGCACTACTCGTCGGACTTCGCGGCCCGCGGTTACGCCGGCGCCTCGCACGGCTGCGTGAACGTCAGGGACAAGGCGAAGATCGCGAGCCTGTTCGACCAGGTCCGTACCGGCGACAAGGTCGTCGTCTACTGGTGATGAGCGGCGTGGGTGGGACCGGGGGAACGTGTCCCACCCACGCCAGTGGCACTGAGCCGAAGGTACGGGGGGAACCCCGGCTCGTGCGCGGCCGATGACCAGTCGGCTCACTCAGTACTGCGTCACAGGCCCCAAAAACGTCACACCCGTTGCGTAGATTTTTCTACGAGAAGTTTTCGAGGGGTGGGAGAGCCTGCGTTTTCGCAGGTCAGCGCGTTTCGATGCCGCGAGAGTCGGACGGTGAGGGTGAGGCGGACGGGAGCTGTGGTGCGGCGCTGTAGGACTGGTCGGGGCTCGGAATCGTGCCGGGCTTGACGGTGTGGCCGCCATCGAGCCCGTCGTCGCCGCCGCTGTTTCCGGTGCTGCCGGTGTGGATGCTGTTGGTGCCGAACCCGTAGCCGCCACCGGATCCGTGGCCGTTGCCATTGCCGTTGCCGCCGCCGGACCCGTGGCCGTTCCCGGATCCGTGGCTCTCGTTGTCCTCGTCGCCGTCCTGGCCGCCGTTGTGGCCCTCGGACCCCGGATTGCGGCCGTCGTCGTCGCCGTAACCGCCGCCGTCGCCGCCCTCGCCGAGCACCCGGTCGCAGATCCTGGCGATGTCGGCGGGGCCCCGCCCGTATCTCTCCGCCGAGTCCCGCAGGCGCTGCCTCTCCGACGGGGTCAGCCGCCCGCCGCGGTACTTGACGCAGCCCTTGGTGAGTTCGCGGCGCAGCGCCTCGGCGAGTCTGCCCTTCTCGGACGGCCGGGGGCCGGGCGCCCGCGAGGTGCCCTTGTCCGTCGGGGCCGGCTCCGTGCGGTCCGGGCCGGTGGAGCCGCTGCCGGGGCTCACGGAGCCCTCCGGTGTCTCGGCGCCGCCGCCCTCGGGGCTCGGGGATCCCGTGGCGAGCGGCTGCTCCGAGCCGGCGGCGGAGATCGAGGAGGCCGGCACCGGCTCGTCCCGGCCGCCGAACGGCGAGGGCAGCACCCCGGTCCCGGCGGCGACGGCGACTCCGCCGACCATGCACACGGCGACGGCCGCGACGAACCCGAAGCGCACCGGGCGGCCCCACAGCCGGGTGCCCGCCGGGCCGGCGGCGGCACCCTCATGGGCCAGGGAGGTCACGGAGGTCACGGCCGCGTCCACCGCGGACTCGGCGCGGGCCTCGCGGAACGCCTTCAACGCGGCTTCCTCACCAGGGAGTTCACCGTCGGCGCCGGTCGGGAGCGCGCTCAGCGCGTCCAGTGTCCCGGCCAGCCGTCCGGCCCGTCGCGCGTCGTCGTCGGCGACGGCCTCCAGCGGCTCCCCGCGCAGCACACGCTCCGCCGCGTCGCGGTCCAGCCACTTGTCGTGCTCGTCGGCCATCACATGTCCTTCTGCGTCCGCGTACGCGATTGCGTCACACCGGCGGACGTCGCCGTGCTTGTTCTCGGTCGCCGCGGCTGCGGCAGCGCGACGAGGGCTCCGGGGCCGTTCCGGGGCTCCGGGGTGTCCGGAACCTCCGCCCCGAGGAGTTCCGCGAGCCGCTTCAGGCCGCGGTGGGCGGCCGTGCGGACGGCCCCCGGCCGCTTGCCGAGGGTCTGCGCGGCGCTCTTCGCGTCGAGCCCGACGACGACGCGCAGCACGACGGCCTCCGCCTGGTCCTGCGGCAGTTGGGCGATCAGCGCCATGGCGTCGCCGGTGGCGAGGGACTCCATCGCCTCGTCGGCGGTGTCGGATGCGGCGGGTCTGCCGGTGAGTTCGGTCTCGTCACCGCCTATGGCGGGCCGGCGTCCCCGCATGCGTATGTGGTCCAGGGCCCGGTTGCGCGCGATCCGCGCGGCCCAGCCGCGGAACCGGTCGGCGTCGCCCTCGAACCGCTCCAGGTCCCTGGCGATCTGCAGCCAGGACTCGGACGCGACGTCCTCGGCGTCGGGCTCGCCGACGAGCGTGCGTAGATATCCGAGCAGCCTCGGATGCACGGCGCGGTACACAGTCCGGAACGCGGCCTCGTCCCCGTCCTGTGCCGCAAGCACCGCGGCGGTCAGCTCCGCGTCGTCCCCCAGCACTCCCAGTCCCTGCCCACTTGGTCTCGTGCGCCCCCAGCGCGAATCAGCACGCTACGGCGTGAAACGCCGCCGCGTCCATGTTTGTACAACGAGCAACCAATGGCGCACACAGCGGGGTGTGACAGAAAACGCACCCCCGGCGCTGAAGGGAGTACGGGCCGCTCGCGACCCGTACCGCGCGGCGGCCGGGGTCTCTCCTGTGGGGGGTGGCGACCTCGGCCGTCCCGTATGACGGGCGGCGGTTCAGCCGGTTTTCGCCCGGTCCACGGCGCTCCGGGGCCGCCAGTCGTCGCGTCGGCGGGGCGCCGCCGCGAAGGCGCCCGCGTCGCGCGCGGCCCGGAACGCGGCGAGCGCAAGGCGTTCTCCGGCCGTTTCGGACGGCTGCTGCGGGCGGACCGCGGCGGCCAGCGCGTCGCCCAGGGTGTGGGCGTGTTCGTCACTCATCTCGACTCACTCAGCGTGCGGCGGACGCCATCCGTCACACGTCATCGCCCTTTGTCCTGCGGTCCACCCGGTTCCTCCAGCTCATCCGGGCCGCTGCCGGTGCCGTCGTGCGTTCCGCTTCCGGCCGCGAGCTGCCGGGCGAGCCGCTTCAGGCCGCGGTACGCGGCCGTGCGCACGGCGCCGGGCCGCTTGCCGAGGACGCGGGCGGCGGCGGGCCCGTCGAGGCCGACGACGACCCGCAGCAGCACCGCCTCGGCCTGATCCTGCGGGAGTTGGGCGATGAGGGCGAGCGCGCGCTCGGTGGAGAGGAGCTCGATGGCCTGCTCGGCGGTGTTGTGGGCGCCCGGCAGGTCGAGCACGTCCTGTTCGGTGCCGGACGGGCGGGGCCGCACCTTCTGCCGGCGCAGCAGGTCGAGGGCGCGGTACCGGGCGATGGTCGCGGTCCAGCCGCGGAACCCGGCGCCGTCGCCGCGGAACCGCCCGAGGTCCCGGGCTATCTCCAGCCAGGCGTCGGCGGCGACGTCCTCGGCCTCGTCACCGACGAGGCCGCGCAGATAGCCGAGCAGTCCGGGCTGGACGAGCCGGTAGGCAGCGGCGAACGCGCTCTCGTCGCCCTCCTGGGCCCGCGCGACGGCGGCAGCCAGCTCCTCGTCGTACTCACGCGCACCACGAGGCTCCCCGCCCCCTTCCTGCCCCAACCGCATTCCTTCGTACGTCACTCAGGACAGCGGCGCCTCAGCCGTCCACGTTCCCCGAGTCGATCAGCGCCGATCCGCACGGAAGTGTCACAGGGCGGGTTCCGCGGTCCGGCCCGCCGTCCGGCCCGGCAGGGTCAGGTAGAAGGTCCGCAGCGACTCCTCGGGGCCGACCTCGTAGCGGTTGACGACCTTGCCCAGCGGGTTCCACACGCGTCCGTCCGGCATCCGCACCCCTACGCACTGCCCGAAGTAGGCGCGCTGGTGCGCGTCCAGGTCCACCCACACGGCACCGGCCCGCCGGACGAGCACCTCGCCGACGTAGGCGCCGAGGGCGAACAGGACGGCGTCCGGGCGTTCCCGCTCCGGGGTTCCCTTGCGCAGTCCGTCGATGAGGAAGTCGACGACGCGCAGGCTGGCGACGGAGTGGTCCAGCGGCAGGCGCGACGAGGCGACGCGCGCGACGAACGCCGTCGCGTGGCGTCGCATGTCGGCGGCCGTCGGATGCTCGCCCTGTGGCATGGTCGGTCCCCCTCTGTTTCGCTCGGTAACTCCCCCAGCGGACAGCGTGACCGGACCGTCACGGGTTTCTCACATGTCCCTTCTCACACCACAAGTTGCGCGGATTCGTACAACCTTTTGCACCGTCAGGTCGTCCGGAGCCAGGGCCCGGAGACGTCAGGGACGGGGTGGGCGCGCCCCGGGCTCGCGCCCACCCCGCCCGGCTCTTCCCGCCCGGACCGTCCCGGCTCAGCCGAGGGCGAGCGCCCCCAGCTCCTGCGGCACCCCGACGGTGGCCCGCATCACCGTGCGCGCCGCGTTGCGCAGGTCGTCCAGGAAGAGCGCGGCCAGCCGTGGCGTGAAGCCGGTGCGGACGACCACCCGGAGCACCCAGGTGTCGGTCATCCCGGTCGGCAGCGGATAGGCCGGTACCTGCCAGCCGCGGGCCCGCATCGCCAGCGCGATGCCGCGCTCGTGCAGGCCGAGCGCGTGGGCGCGGTCGGTGAGGCGGAACGCGAAGGCGGGCAACTCGTCGCCGTCGCTGAGGAGTTCGAAGAGATCGAGGTCGGCGATCCCGGCGGCGAGCCCGCGCGCGGTGCGCCGGGACTCCAGGTGGAGGCGGCGCAGCCCGGCGTGCCCGTAGCGGTGGAAGGTGTAGTACTGCGCGGCCACGTGCGAGGCCGGGCGGGTGAAGGTGAGCGAGAAGGTGTTCATCTCGCCGCCCAAGTAGTCGACGTGGTGCACGAGTTCGGCGGGCAGCGCCGCCGCGTCCCGCCACAGCGCCCAGCCGAGCCCGGGGAAGACCTGCCCGTACTTGTGGCCCGAGGTGTTGATCGAGGCGACGCGCGGGAGCTGGAAGTCCCACAGCAGGTCGGGGTCGAGGAAGGGGGCGACCAGGGCGCCGGACGCGCCGTCGACGTGGACGGGGATGTCGTGCCCGGTGGCGTCCTGGATGCCGTCGAGCGCGAGGCACAGGTCGGCGATCGGCTCGTACGACCCGTCGAAGGTGGAGCCGAGGATGCCGACCACGCCGATGGTGCGGTCGTCGCAGTACTCGCCGAGCATCTCCGGGGTGAGGTGCAGCCGGCCGGGCGCGAGCGGGACGAGCCGCGCCTCGACGTCGAAGTAGGAGCAGAACTTCTTCCAGCAGACCTGGACGTTGGCCCCCGCGACGATGTTGGGCCGCTCGGTGTCGCGCCCCGCGTCCCGGCGGCGCCGCTCCCAGCGCCGCTTGAGGGCGAGCCCGGCGAGCATGGCGGCCTCGCTGGACCCGGTGGTCGAGCAGCCGGTGGCGCGGGCCGCGTCGGGGGCGTGCCACAGGTCGGCGAGCATCCGCACGCAGCGCGCCTCCATGTCCGCGACCTGCGGGTACTCCTCGGTGTCGACGAGGTTCTTGTCGGCCGTCTCGGTCATCAGGAGGCGGGCCTCGTCCTCCATCCAGGTGGTGCCGAAGGTGGCGAGGTTCAGACGGCTGCGGCCGTCGAGGAGGAGCTCGTCGCGGATCGCGTCGTAGACGGCGCGGGGCTGGGCCTCCTCCTGGGGGAACAGGGTCTCGACGGGGGTGGTGGCGGGTGCGGGAAGCGGGGCGGGGACGGGCGCGGAGGTGTAGGACATGACCTCTCCAGAGCGGATGGCGGCATGAGCCGATCACTGCCGAACCTAGATCGATGACTGCCCGCTTGACCTGCGCGAATTCACCCACGCGAGGGAGGGGAAACCGAGGCTAGACACATTCTTTGGCTGCCTGATTGGCGAGCTTTAACCCGGCTTGGGCATATGCCTACACAGCTCTTATGCCTGGCACCCCGAGTGACGTACGGCACACCCGCGCAACGTGTGACGTTCCTCGGAGGTCTTTCGCTGAATAGGACAACTGCCCGCGGGACGCGCGGGTCAGGTGTGAACCTCCGTTGTGAACGTCTTCGATCTGTGAACTTCTTCAAGGGGTGGGGCAAGTGAGCCCGCGACATTCGCGAGGTAGGGCGCCGGACACGCGCGCCGCGCACGCGTACAAGCCGCTCAGTCTCAGGGGCAGGGCCTGGATCACGGCCGGTGCGGTGGTGCTCGGCGGCGCCGGTGTGGTGACGTACGCGATGGCCGACCCGGGGGCCACCTCGGACGGCGCGCCCGCGCACCGGGCCGCGGCCGTGCACTCCGTGAGCATGCAGACGAAGGACGACCGCAAGGTCGTGCCGCAGAAGTCGACGCAGCTGTTCAGCGCGGTCACGGTGACCTGGAGCGACCCCGAGGACACGCTCGACGGCTCGGCCCAGTTCCGCTCGCGCGACGCGGAGTCGGGCGACTGGAGCGCGTGGACGGCGCTGCCGAAGGAGACCATCGACGCGGACGGCGCCGAGCGCGAGCGGGCGGCCCTGCGCGGCGGCACCGCGTCCGTGCCGACGAAGACCGACGCGGACGGCGTCGAGGTGCGGGTGGTCGACGCCGACGGCAAGGCGTCCGACCTGCCGTCCGGCATGGACGTCAAGCTGATCGACCCGGGCACCGGCTCCGCCGAGGGCCGCGGCGCGGGCATCGAGCCGGCCGCGTACGCCGACGGGACGACGGCCCCGGCCGACGGCGAGTCCCCGGCCGACGGGAGCAGTTCGGCGCCCGTGACGGCTCCCGAGTCCTCGGCGCCGCAGAGTTCGGACCCGGAGAGTTCGGCACCAGCGAGTTCGGCCCCGGAGTCCTCGCCCGCCACGACCTCCGCCGCGCCCAGCACCTCCGCCCCGCAGACGCCGCCCGCGCCCCTCCCGTCGACGGTCGTCAAGCCGCACATCATCACGCAGGCCCAGTGGGGCGCCGGCACCAACTACGACGGCACGCCCACCTACGACACGGAGATCAAGGCCGCCGTCGTCCACCACACCGGCGTCGACTCCGACAACGCGGTGCCCTGCGCCCAGTCCGCCAAGCGGCTGCGCGAGATCCAGCAGGAGCACATCGCCAAGGGCTACTACGACATCGGCTACAACTTCGTGGTCGACCGCTGCGGCCAGATCTTCGAGGGCCGCAGCGGCGGCATGGACCTGCCGGTGCACGGCGCCCACGACTACGGCTTCAACACCGACACCGTCGGCATCTCCTACATCGGCAACTTCGAGTCGGCCAAGCCCAGCCAGGCCGCGCTCGACGCGATCTCCCGGGTCGTCGCCTGGAAGTTCGGCCAGTACGGCATCACGGCGACCGACAAGGTGACGCTGACGTCCAACGGCGACCTCGGCACCGACGGCAACAAGGTCGCGCTGGGCAAGACCATCACGCTGCCCCGCGTCTTCGGCCACCGGGACACCAACTCCACGCTCTGCCCCGGCGCGAACCTGTACCCGAAGCTGAGCCGCATCGCCACGCAGGCCGCCGCCCCCGGCGTCTCGCACGCGCTGCCCTCGCAGAACCTGACCGGGGACGCCACCGCCGACCTCGTCGCGGGCATCCCGAAGGGCGCGAGCGGCGGCCAGGTCGCCATCGTCCCGGGCGGCACCGCCGGCCCGACGACCACCGGCAAGAAGCTGATATCGCAGTCCACCGGTGACGTCCCGGGCGCGGGCGAGAGCGGCGACGAGTTCGGCGCGTCCACCGCGACCGGCGACGTCAACGGCGACGGCTTCACCGACCTCGTCGTCGGCCAGCCCGGCGAGGACGACACCACCGGCCACAAGGACCGCGGCGCCTACACCATCGTGTACGGCCCGGGCTTCACCACCGGCACCGGCGTGAACCTCGACGCGAGCTACGACCTGTCGGGCGCCCGGTTCGGCTCGGCCGTCGCGGTCGGCGACTTCAACGCGGACGGCACGGCCGACGTCTTCGCCGCCTCCACCGGCCACGGCGGCACCTGGTCGGCCCGGTACGGCGACGGCTGGGACAGCGACTCGATGGTCACCACCACCGAGGACAACCTGTCCTTCATGGACGCCACGTCCGGCGACTTCAACCGGGACGGCTACGCGGACATCGCCCTCGACTACCGCGACGGCGCGGGCCTCGGCAAGGTCGCCTGGTACAAGGGCGGCGCGGGCGGCCTGCGCAAGGCGGCGACCCTGACGGTCAAGGGCGGCCGCTCGATCGCCTCCGGCGACCTCAACGGCGACGGCGTCGACGACATCGTCATCGGCCAGCCGTACACCTCCGAGTCGTCCGCCCACTCCGGCGGCCAGGTCACCGCGGTCTACGGCACGGCGGGCACCGGCCTCGGCACGAAGGTCACGACGGTCCACCAGTCCACCAGCGGCGTCCCCGGCGCCTCCGAGGCCGGTGACGCCATGGGCGCCTCCGTCGCGGTCGGCGACTACAACGCCGACGGCTACGCGGACGTCCTCACCGGCGCCCCGAACGAGGACATCACCCGCAGCGGCAAGAACCAGTCCAACGCCGGTACCTCGCTGCTCCTGAAGGGCTCCTCGGCCGGTCTGACCGGCACGGGCGCGCTCGCCGTCTCGCAGGACGAGCCCGGCGTCCCCGGCTCGACCGAGACCGACGACAACCTCGGCTCCTCGGCGGCGCTCGCCGACCTGTCCGGCTACGGCCGGGCCGACCTGGTGCTCGGCGTCGCGGGCGAGGACGCGGGCAACGGCACGCTGCTGTACGTGCCGAGCAACAGCGGCGGGCTCGGCCTGTCCACGGCCACGTACTACGGCCTGACGCAGGTCGGCTCCCCGGCCGGCGCCCGCCTGGGCACCAACCTGGCTCCGTAACCGGACCGCACGACGCGGCCCCCCTCTCCCGGGAGAGGGGGGCCGCGTCGTGTCCGTCCGAATTGCACCCCTGCTTGCGCCGCGCACGGCCGATGGGTTACTCACTACCTCCCACGGGCCCGGCCCCGACCGTAGAGGGGGCGGCCGGGTCCGGGCCGCGTGCTGCGGCGAAACGTCACATCGCGACGACGCCGAGCCGGTCGAGGAACCGGAAGAACAGCTCCTCCGCCGACGGCTCGGCCCGGGCCCGCAGCACGTCGAGCAGCGGCCCGCGCTCGACGGTCCGCGCGCCCTCGGCGGCCCAGGCGACGGCGCGCTCGGCGGCGTCGTCGGGCGGCAGGAAGTAGTCCTCCAGGGCGAGTTCGTCACCGCCGATGTACTGCGCCATCGCGGTCCGGCCCAGACAGGTCGTCCAGGCACCGCCGCTCGGCGCGGCGGCCTCCACCACGGCGCACCTGCTGTCCATGACATAGGCGAACAGCGCGGGCGCGCCCGTCTCGGCGGCGAGGGAGTTCATGCTGCCGGGATCCGGCGCCTGCTCCCCGTCGGCCCCGCCGCCCGGACACTCCCACACCTGCCAGCCCCCGGCCCGCTCCTCCAGGAGGGTCAGCGCGTCGCGCACCCCGCCCAGCGCGTCCAGTTCCTTGAGCGGCCGTTCGCTTCTGGCCACCACGTAGTAGCCCCAGTAGCCCATCCCCGTGCCCCCGTCCCGGTGTTCTTCGCGGCTCGGGCCGAATACACCACAGGCGTACGGGACTTCGCCACCGGAAACGCAAACTGGGACAGCCCGCCCTCAGCCGTCCAGCCGGTCGGCCAGTTCCTTGAACTGCGTCCAGGTCAGCTCGGGCTTCTCCGGGTCCCACAGCTTCTGCACCGTCGCCCGCAGCGGCATCCTGATGCCCCGCGCGACCTGCTCCGGCGTCTGGGACTGCGCGAGGTCGCACCAGACGGCGAAGGAACCGCCGAGGATCTGGTCGTCGTACTTCTCGGGGACCGGACGCGTGCCGCGCACCACCAGCGGGGTCCAGTTCTCGTAGATCCGCTCCCCCGTCGGATAGACGAAGGTGTTGGGCTGACCGAGGACGTAGTAGAGGTACTCGTCGTTGTAGTTGGTCAGCTCGCGTCCGGCGCTCAGATAGGAGACGGGGTCGCGCGCCCCGATCTCCTTGCCCGTCCAGTACGCGACCTCCAGCTTCTTGTCCGCCTCGACGACCCCGCCGGTGAAGAACCCGTCGTTCCACGCCTTCAGCCTGCGGTCGAAGGGCTTCATGGTCGCGGCGCGGTCGTTCAGCCAGCCCTGCGCGAGGTCCTGCACCCGCGCCTTCGCCCCGTACTTCTCGCGTGCGGCGCGCGCCAGCTGCGGGAAGGACGCCTCCGGGTTCGTCCGCGTCAGCGCCTGGTACTCGTCGCCGCCCAGGTGCCAGTAGGCCCCCTTGAACAGACCGGCGTACTCCTTCAGCAGGTCGTCGACGATGTCGGCCGCGGCCGGCTTGGAGATGTCGATCGCGCCGCGGGTGGCGACCCCGCCCACGTCGCGCAGCTGGAGGTCGGGGTGGGCCCGGATGACGGCGCCCAGGTGCCCCGGGGAGTCGATCTCCGGCACGACGGTGACGTGCCGCTGCGCGGCGAGCGCCAGGATCTCCCGCACCTGCGCCTTGGTCAGGTGCTCGGAGGAGACGATCTCGGGGTGCGAGTCGGACTCGATGCTGAAGGACTGGTCGTCGGAGAAGTGCAGGCCGAGCTGGTTGTACTTCAGGTCGCCGAGCTCCCGGACCCGGTCCTTGATCCAGCCGGCCGTGAAGTGCTTGCGCGCCATGTCGAGGCTGAACCCGCGCTGCGGCTTGGCGGGCTCGTCGGCGACGACGCCCTCGGGCGCGGTGCCCCCGTCGTGCACCTCCTGCTTGAGGGTGCGGGTGCCGTAGAAGACGCCGGTGTCCCGCGGAGCGACGATCCGCACCCGCCCGTCCGCGACGGTCATCCGGTACGACTCCGCGCCCGCGCCGGACGCCCCGCCGAGCGCCAGCTCCACATCGCCCGGGCCCGCCTTCGCGTCCTCGCCCGCGTACGTCAGGTCCAGCTCTCCGGCGATCAGCCGCCCCTCGTCCGCCAGGTCGGCGTCGCGCACCACGACCCGCCCGCCGTCCGGCTTCCAGCCGGGCCCGTGCGCCGGGGTGAAGTCCCGCACCGCGGGGATCGTGCGCGGGGGCGTGGACAGGGGATAGGACCGGCTGGGCGACGGAGACGACGAGGACGCGGACGGCTCCCGCGCCGCGGCACCGCGCTCACCGTCGCCGCCGCCGTCGGGCCACACCGCCGCGGTGACGGCCACGGCCCCGGCAGCGACCACCACGGCCCCCGCCAGCAGGACCTTCCGCTGCTTCTCCATACGATCCGGCTCCGATCTGCGCCCCGAAGGGGGCGCGGGGAACTGCGCGACCGGCCACACTCGACCCGCGGTCGCAGACTCATCGTGGGCTCCACGGCGCGCGGGCGCAGACCCATGGGGACCCCGCCCGTCCACTTCAGGCCATCAAACTCCCCGTCCGAGTGAAATTCGCGCATCCGTCGGACAGTCGCAATCAGGCCTCGCTAGCGTTGCGCCACAAACAAACTCCGTTTCACCGCACAACCCGATGGGGCCCCGCGTCGTCAGAATGACCAGAGCACCCCGCACCACCGATCCCAGCCGCCGGAGGCACCCGCTGTCCGCGCACCGCCCCTCTCTCGGCCCCGACCGCCTGCCCATACCGGCGCAGGTCACACCGCACGAGGGACTCACCCGGCTCAACGCGCTGCCGCGGCACGCCGCCGAACAGGCCCTGCACTCCTGCTGCGCCAGCCGTGCCTGGGCGCACCGGCTCGCCGCCCACCGTCCGTACCCCGACCTCGACGCGCTGCTCGCGGCGGCCGACGAGGCGTCGTACGACCTGGCGCCCGCCGACGTCACCGAGGCCCTGGGCCGCGAGAGCCTGCCGCTGCCGGCGGTCGCCGCCGTCTACTCGGCCGCGCACACCGCACTCGCCGCGGCGCACGCGGCCTACCAGGACCGCTTCGGGCACACGTTCGTCGTCTGCCTGGACGACACCGCGCCCGACGAGGCCCTCGACCACCTGCTCAGCGCCCTGCGCGACCGCCTGGGCAACGACCGGGAGGAGGAGCGGGTGGTCGCCGCCGACGAACTGCGGCGACTCGCCCGGGGGCGCATCGTCCGGCTGGTCCGGAACTTCCCGGATCTGCTGAACCGCCCGGAGCGCACCGATCGTCCGGCCGTCCCCGCGGCGGGCCCGGGACCGGCGGAGCGGGGCGCGGAGCGGGAATGCGTCGGCAATAGCCCGTACGTGCCTGTTTGATTGCCTGTTTGATCACACCGAAGGCCCCCGGGCGAGCGAGCCGACAACTCGTCGATACGATGACGAGCGGCCGGTGGACCGTACCCGGCCGGGCCCGACCGACACCGAAGCCGGCGCGGCCCTCAGTCCCCGCTCCCGGAGGGTTCTTCCGTGCCGGCTGGAACGCTGTACCGCGGCCGGGAAGGCATGTGGTCGTGGGTGGCTCATCGAGTCACCGGTGTCCTCATTTTCTTCTTCCTGTTCGTACACGTCCTGGACACCGCTCTCGTCCGCGTCTCCCCCGAGGCGTACGACGATGTTGTCTCCACCTACAAGACGCCGATCGTCGCGCTGCTGGAGTACGGCCTCGTCGCCGCCATCCTCTTCCACGCGCTCAACGGCCTGCGTGTCATCGCCGTCGACTTCTGGTCGAAGGGCCCGCGCTACCAGAAGCAGATGCTCTGGACCGTCGTGGGCATCTGGGTCGTCCTGATGGTCGGGGCCCTGTACCCCGTCCTCGGCCACGCCGTCCGTGAACTCTTCGGGAGCTGAGGCCAGACATGTCCACTGACACCACCTCCGGCGTCGGCCCCGTCGAGGGCGTCTCGCTCTACGACGTCGACAACCCCGCGCCGTTCATCGAGGCCCCCCGCAAGCGCACCTCGAAGACCCCGCGCTCCACGCGCGGCAACTTCGAGATGGCCGCCTGGCTGTTCATGCGCCTTTCGGGTGTCGTCCTGGTCGTCCTGGTCCTCGGCCACCTGCTGATCCAGCTCGTGCTCGACGGCGGCGTCTCCAAGATCGGCTTCGCCTTCGTGGCCGGCCGCTGGGCGTCCCCGTTCTGGCAGGGCTGGGACCTGCTGATGCTGTGGCTCGCGATGCTGCACGGCGCCAACGGCCTGCGTACCGTCATCAACGACTACGCCGAGCGCCCCACCACCCGCATGTGGCTGAAGGGCCTGCTGTACGCCGCGACGGTCTTCACCGTCCTGCTGGGCACGCTGGTGATCTTCACCTTCGACCCCAACATCCGTTAAAGCCGAGGCGAGCGAAACCGTGAAGATTCACAAGTACGACACCGTCATCGTCGGCGCCGGCGGCGCGGGCATGCGCGCGGCCATCGAGTCGACGAAGCGCAGCCGCACCGCCGTGCTGACCAAGCTGTACCCCACCCGCTCCCACACGGGCGCCGCGCAGGGCGGCATGGCCGCCGCGCTGGCCAACGTGGAGGAGGACAACTGGGAGTGGCACACCTTCGACACGATCAAGGGCGGCGACTACCTGGTCGACCAGGACGCCGCCGAGATCCTGGCGAAGGAGGCCATCGACTCGGTCCTCGACCTGGAGAAGATGGGCCTGCCGTTCAACCGCACCCCGGACGGCACCATCGACCAGCGCCGCTTCGGCGGCCACAGCCGTAACCACGGCGAGGCGCCGGTCCGCCGGTCCTGCTACGCCGCGGACCGCACGGGCCACATGATCCTCCAGACGCTGTACCAGAACTGCGTCAAGGAGGGCGTGGAGTTCTTCAACGAGTTCTACGTCCTGGACCAGCTGATCGTCGAGGTCGACGGCGTCAAGCGCTCCGCGGGCGTCGTCGCCTACGAGCTGGCCACCGGTGAGATCCACGTCTTCCAGGCGAAGGCGGTCATCTACGCCTCCGGCGGCACCGGCAAGTTCTTCAAGGTGACGTCGAACGCGCACACGCTGACCGGCGACGGCCAGGCCGCCTGCTACCGGCGCGGGATCCCGCTGGAGGACATGGAGTTCTTCCAGTTCCACCCGACCGGCATCTGGCGCATGGGCATCCTGCTGACGGAGGGCGCCCGCGGTGAGGGCGGCATCCTCCGCAACAAGGACGGCGAGCGCTTCATGGAGAAGTACGCGCCGGTCATGAAGGACCTCGCGTCCCGTGACGTCGTGTCCCGCTCCATCTACACGGAGATCCGTGAGGGCCGCGGCTGCGGTCCCGAGGGCGACCACGTCTACCTCGACCTCACGCACCTCCCGCCGGAGCAGCTCGACGCGAAGCTCCCGGACATCACGGAGTTCGCGCGCACGTACCTCGGCATCGAGCCCTACACGGACCCGATCCCGATCCAGCCGACCGCGCACTACGCCATGGGCGGCATCCCGACGAACGTCGAGGGTGAGGTCCTCGCGGACAACACCACCGTCGTCCCCGGTCTGTACGCCGCCGGTGAGGTCGCCTGCGTGTCGGTGCACGGCGCCAACCGCCTGGGCACCAACTCGCTGCTCGACATCAACGTCTTCGGGCGTCGTGCGGGCATCGCGGCCGCCGAGTACTCCCACACGGCCGACTACGTCGAGCTGCCGGAGAACCCGGCGTCGCTGGTGGAGGAGCTGGTCGAGCACCTGCGCAACTCCACGGGCACCGAGCGCGTCGCGGTCCTGCGCAACGAGCTGCAGGAGTGCATGGACGCCAACGTGATGGTGTTCCGCACCGAGCAGACGATCAAGACGGCCGTCGAGAAGATCGCCGAGCTGCGCGAGCGCTACCGCAACGTGTCGATCCAGGACAAGGGCCGGCGCTTCAACACCGACCTCCTGGAGGCCATCGAGCTGGGCAACCTGCTCGACCTGGCCGAGGTCATGGCGACCAGCGCGCTCGCCCGCAAGGAGTCCCGCGGCGGTCACTACCGCGAGGACTTCCCGAACCGCGACGACGTCAACTTCATGCGCCACACCATGGCGTACCGCGAGGTCGGCGACGACGGCACGGAGACGATCCGTCTCGACTACAAGCCGGTCGTCCAGACCCGCTACCAGCCGATGGAGCGTAAGTACTGATGGCTACTCCGACCATGGACAAGCTCGAGGCGCTCGAGGCGGACAACGGCTCGCACCTCATCACGGTCACCTTCCGGATCCGCCGGTTCAACCCGGAGGTCTCGGCGGAGTCGACCTGGGAAGACTTCCAGCTCGACATCGACCCGAAGGAGCGCGTCCTCGACGCCCTCCACAAGATCAAGTGGGACCTGGACGGGTCGCTGACCTTCCGCCGGTCCTGCGCGCACGGCATCTGCGGGTCCGACGCGATGCGCATCAACGGCAAGAACCGCCTTGCCTGCAAGACGCTCATCAAGGACATCAACCCCGAGAAGCCGATCACGGTCGAGGCCATCAAGGGCCTCACCGTGCTGAAGGACCTCGTGGTCGACATGGACCCGTTCTTCCAGGCGTACCGGGACGTCATGCCGTTCCTGGTCACCAAGGGGAACGAGCCGACGCGCGAGCGTCTGCAGTCCGCCGAGGACCGCGAGCGGTTCGACGACACCACCAAGTGCATCCTGTGCGCCGCGTGCACGTCGTCCTGCCCGGTGTTCTGGAACGACGGCCAGTACTTCGGTCCGGCCGCCATCGTGAACGCCCACCGCTTCATCTTCGACTCGCGCGACGAGGCCGGGGAGCAGCGGCTGGAGATCCTCAACGACCGTGACGGTGTGTGGCGTTGCCGCACCACCTTCAACTGCACGGACGCCTGCCCGCGTGGCATCGAGGTCACCAAGGCGATCCAGGAAGTGAAGCGCGCGCTGATCACGCGCCGCTACTGACCTTCCCGGTCCCGCCGTGCCGTGGGCCCCGCTCCTTCCCGGAGCGGGGCCCACGCCCGTTCGAGGACCGTGTCAGCGGCGGATCTGGCTGAGGATCGTCGGATCGGTGATCTTCGTGTCCGCGGCCAGCATCAGTGCCTTGCTGAGGACGACGGCCAGTACCCGGTCGCCCTCGAAGGGCAGGTAGCCGGTGTCGGCGGCGCCGCCGCCGGACTTCGGCACGATGCACAGGTACTGGTCGTTCGGCGTCATCAGGATGTTGCCGGAGCCCAGGTGGATCTTGTACGTGTGCAGCTCGCCCTTGACGTGCAGGAAGCGGCCCTCGAGGTGGCAGCGGTCGGCGATGGCCAGCCGCGGCACGAGGCGCTCCAGGAGGGCGCGCCGGGTCTCGGCGCTCTGGTTCAGCTCACCGAAGCCGTACGAGGTCCAGTACTCCCGGAAGCGGCCGCCGGGGCCGCCGTCCTGCCACGTCGGATCGTTCCCCACGCTGGCCACGCCCACGAACAGGTCGACGTCGCGCAGCACTTCGGAGAGGACGAGCTCCGGTATCTCGCCGAGCGGCAGCGGCTCGACGGGTTCCTGGCCGTCGCGCAGCCACATCCGGTACTCGCCGCCGCAGCAGTGCGCCGCGTTCTCCGGGGCGTCGATCGGGTAGAAGCGGACCTGGTCGGTGCGCAGCCGGAGATAGCTGCCCGACTCGGTGGTGTCGACGCCGTACTCCTGGCCCTCGCCCTCGATCCAGTACTCGGCGCGCAGGCCCCACTGCGGCAGCTCGCGGGTGGCGGGCGGTGCCTCGTCGTCCACGCTCAGCCGCAGCTTGTTGCGCCAGCCGCGGACGGCGGCGAGGGAGTGGAACTGGTGCTGGCGGACGATGTGCGCCGCGAACCGGTTCGAGTACGTGCCCGTGGTGCGCTCGGCGTCGGTCAGCAGGTACACCTCGCGGTGGGCCTGCTTGAACGGCTGGGTGACCGCGTGCCGCTCCAGCCAGTCCCGCCAGGCGACGACCTCGGCGGGGTCGCGGCCGACGGGGTGCCAGAGGGTGACCTCGGTGCCGGTGGTGACGGGGTCGTCGGTGAGGGTGCGCAGCTCCCCGTCGGCGAAGCCGGCCGCGGTGCCGTCGACGGTCCACAGCAGACGGCGGGCGAGGGCGCCGACCAGCGGGTGGTCGAGGTAGCGCTCGCGCCAGGCGGCGTAGGACCAGGTGCGGCGGGCGAGGAACTGCCGGTCGAGGCGCTCGGCCTGGGCGCTGAGCATCTTGTCGATGTCCTTGACGGCCGCCTTGAGCTCCTTCAGCTCGTCCGCGTGGTCGCGGCGGACGGCGGCGGGGACGGACTTCACGCTCTTGCCGGTGGCGGCGACCCAGCCGAGGACGGCCTTGGTGCCGCGCACCTCCAGCCGGGCGGTGGTGTCGCCGAGACGGAACTCGGCGCGGCCGACCTCGGTGAGCCCGTACGCCGGTACGGCCAGCTCCTCGATCTCCTCACGGGTCAGGCCCATGGCGCTCGCGCGGGCGTCGAGGGCGGCCTCCAGGAGCTTGACGGTGGCCTTGTAGGTGAGGCGGGTGGCCAGCCGGGCCAGCTCGGCGAGGGCGGCCTCGCCGTCGATCCTCGCCAGCGCGTTGACCCCCGCGTTCGCCACCTTCGGGTTGACCGGGCCGAGGCCCGGCACCTTCTTGAGCGCGGTCTCGACGAGCGCGCCGAGCGCGCGGGCGGTGTCCGGGCGGGCGGGGAGCAGGGCGAGGATCCAGGTGAGGCCGCGCAGCGCGTTCGCGTTGAACGGGTCGAAGCAGAGGTTCGCGTCCGGGCCGTACCGGAAGGTGGCCAGCTCGAAGGTGCGGGGGCGGCCGACGAGCGGCAGCCAGTCGAGCACCGCGGTCCGCACGGCCTCGGCGCCGAGCGGCTCGACGAGGGCGAGCGCCGCCCTGTCCCACGTGGCGGTGGGCTTCGCCGAGGTCGCGGTCGCCGCGTGGGCGAGCAGCGCGCGCCAGGCGGCGGCATCGTCGGCGGCGGCGTGGGCGAGGGCCCGCTCGGCCCACTGCTCCCCCACGTTCAGCACCGGGTCCGTCAGTTTTCTGGCCAGGGCCGTCATCTCCCGGTCGCTGTAGGTCTCCAGGGCGCAGCGGCGTACGTAGGCCACGACGGGCGCGGAGAGGGTGCGGCCCGCGGCCAGCTCGGCCTCGGCGACCGCGGCCACGCCGTTCCCGTACGACACCGCGTCCTCCAGGCCGAAGCGCTCCAGCTCGGCCGTGCGCTCGGCCGCGAGCGGGTCGCCGGGCAGGTCCGCGCCGACGGCGGTCAGCAGGCGCAGCGCCTGCGGCCGGGCGCGCTCGCCGGCCCGGCGCTCCGGGTGCAGCCGGCGCAACTCCTGTGCCGTACGGGCCCGCAGGGTGGTGTCGAGCGTCTCCACGAACGCGACGATCCTGTTCCACACGTCCGCGCTGTGCCCTTCTCTCGTCAGTGCCGCGTCCAGCGCCTCCCGCGCGAGCGCGGCGGCGTCCCCCGCGGCCGCGTGGTCCTGCAACCGGTCCAGCCTGAGCACCATCCGCATGTCAGCCACCCACCAGCGCGACGAGCTTCAGGAAGGTCACCTCGGCGCCGAGCCCCAGCTCGATCTCCTCGTCCGGGTCGGTGAACTGGCGGTCGCCCACCAGGACCAGGAAGCCGCTCCCCCCGAACGCCGTCAGGGCGCGGGCCGTCTGGGCCTCGGGGTCGATGCGGCGCGGGGTGCGCAGCGCGTATCCGTTCAGCACGCGCTCCGTGTGCTCCGGCTGGACCAGGCCCTGGAAGACCCGGTCCGCCGATCGCGCGTTGAACTCCGCGACCTCCTGGAAGACCCGCCGCCGGATCAGCTCCCGTACGGTGAGCCGCTCCTCGGCGATCTCCAGGCCGAAGGCCGTGTCCCTGTGCCCCGCTGTCGTCTCGTCGACGAACGTCACTGTCCCCATGTCCAGGACCGTACGGGCCACCACTGACAATCCCCCCGCCCCCGCTGCACGCCTTTTGCCCGACTCGACCGCTAATCTGACGGAATGTCACCTGATGATCGACTGGATGTCCTCGGCTTCGACAACGCCCTGTTCCCCGTCGGCGACCTCGGCGAGGCCGTCGCCTTCTACGAGCGCGCCGGGTTCTGTGTGAAGGTGCGGTTCGACGAGGCGGGGATCGCCCTGCTCGGCGCCGGCAAGGAGACCCCGGGGCTGCTGCTGCGCACCGAGGAGGAGTTCGGTCCGCGCTCCCCCGCGTGGCCCGCGGCGCGGCTGTGGCTGGAGGTGCGCGACGCGCGGGCCGCGGGCGAGCAGTTGACCGCGGCCGGGATCGAACTCCTCGACCCGCCCTTCTCCACCTCCACCGGATACGTCGTCGAGTTCGCCGATCCGTGGGGCAACGTCATCGGCTTCACCGACTACCTCAAGCGCCCGGAGCTGGCCCGCACTTGAGATCCGCGTCACGTCCCGTCCCGTAGGACGACTCTCGCTTGAACGTGTTCAAAAACAGGTCTACATTCATCCCTGTCAGCGTTTTTGAACGCGTTCAAGGAGGGTGGGGCATGGACCTCACAGTCGTGGCGTACGTCGTCTATCTCGCCGTCAGCATCGGGCTGACCGTCTGGGTGGCACGCACTCTGAGCAGCAACGGCCGGATCTTTCTCTCCGACGTGCTGCACGGCAACGAGAAGCTGGCCGACGCCGTCAACCACCTTCTGGTGGTCGGCTTCTACCTGGTGAACCTCGGCTTCGTGGCCCTGTACCTGAGCGGCGACGAGACCATCACCACCACACGCCAGATCTTCGAGTCGCTGTCGACCAAGCTCGGGGTCGTCCTGCTCGCGCTCGGTGTGATGCACCTGGGGAACGTCTACGTCCTCAACAGGATCCGGCGGCGCGGGCTCATGGAACGTGAGCAGCAGCCGCCGGTCCCGCCGCAGGGGTGGGCCGCTCCGGCGGCCGGGGTGTGAGTGCGGTGGGAGTCGTGGGGGAAGCGGACCGGGGCGCACGGGGGGACGTCCCGGTCCGCCGGCTCACGGTGCTGTACGACGCCGAGTGCCGGCTCTGCACCTTCGTGCGGAACTGGCTGGTGAAGCAGCGGCAGCTGGTGCCGCTCGATCTGGTCCCGGCCGGGCACGCACGGGCCCGGCGGCTCTTCCCGGACCTGGATCACGCGGCGACGCTCGGCGAGATCACCGTGGTCGCCGACGGCGGGCAGGTCTACCGCGGTCAGGCCGCCTGGGTCGTGTGCATGTGGGCACTGCGCGAGTACCGGCCCACCGCCCACCGGATGGCGACGCCCGCCGGGATGAAGGTCGCCAAGCAGGTGGTGCTCGGGGCCGCCAGGTACCGGGAGGCCCAGTGGGGTGCGCGGGCCGGGGGCGGCGCCTACCGCCGCTCGGACGGCTGGCGGTACGACCCGCAAGGCGGCTGGTTCCACGAGGCCTACGGGTACGGGGAGGAGCCGGCGGCACCGGCGGCAGGGTGCGACAGCGGCTGCCGTACGGCCGATTAGGCTCGACGGCGTGGCAGCAGAGAAGACCGTGAAGAGCGAGCAGACGCGGGCGCTGATCCTGGAGACCGCGATGCGGCTGTTCCGGGAGCGGGGCTACGACAAGACCACGATGCGCGCGATCGCCCAGGAGGCCGGGGTCTCGGTCGGCAACGCGTACTACTACTTCGCGGGCAAGGAACACCTCATCCAGGGGTTCTACGACCGGATCACCGCCGAGCACCAGGCGGCGGTCCGGTCCGTGCTCGACACGGAGAACGATCTGGAGGCCCGGCTCGCCGGGGTGCTGCGGGCCTGGCTGGACATCGCGGAGCCGTACCACGAGTTCGCGGCGCAGTTCTTCAAGAACGCGGCCGACCCGGAGTCGCCGCTCAGCCCGTTCTCACCGGAGTCGGAGCGCGCGCGGCAGACGGCGATCGCCATGCACCGGGAAGTGCTCACCGGGTCCAAGGCGAAGGTGCCCGCCGAACTCGCCGAGATCCTGCCGGAGTTGATGTGGCTGTCGCAGATGGGCCTGGTGCTGTACTGGGTCTTCGACTCCTCGGAGGGCCGGGAGCGCAGCCGCCGCCTGGCCGGCCGGGGCGCACGTCTGACGACCCGGGGCGTGGCGCTCGCCCGGTTCCGGGTGCTGCGGCCGCTCGTCCTCGAGGTGCACGAACTGTTCACCGACTTCCTGCCGGGGATGACCCGCCCGAAGCCTCCGGGGACGCCCTGATCCCGTACACCTCGTAGACCGACCCCTCTTACCTTTGCCTCAGCTTTGAGCTGTACCTTCGCGGGATGCCCGGCACAGCCTCGTCCCCGCATCAGCCGTCGTCCTCCCCGTTCAGCCGTCGCGCCGCGCTCGGTCTCGGTATCGGGGCGGCCGCCACGTTCGCCCTGCCCGCGCAGCGGGCGTCCGCCGCTCAGGCCGTGGGCGGTGCGCGGCTCGGCGCGTCCGGGGTGCAGGTGCGGCGCGGTGCCGGGGCCGCGAAGCCGCCGGGGCTCAAGGCCCGCGCGTGGCTCGTCGCCGACAACGACAGCGGTGAGGTGCTGGCCTCCTGCAACGCGCACAAGGCGCTGGCGCCCGCCTCCACCCTGAAGATGCTCTTCGCGGACACCGTGCTGCCGAAGTTCGACAGCACCGACAGGCACCGGGTGACCGCCGAGGACCTGGCCGGAATCCCGTACGGGTCCAGTCTCGTCGGCATCCAGGCCGGGACCACGTACACCGTCCACCAGTTGTGGCAGGGCGTCTTCCTGCGCTCCGGGAACGACGCCGTGCACGTCCTCGCCCACATGAACGGCGGCGTCGACGAGACCGTCGCGCAGATGCAGGCCCGCGCGAAGGACCTCCAGGCGAACGACACCCATGTCGTCAGCCCCGACGGCTTCGACCACAAGGGGCAGCTCTCCTCCGCGTACGACCTCACGCTCTTCGCCCGCGCGGGGCTGAAGAACGACGACTTCCGCGGCTACTGCGCCACGCGCGTCGCCGATTTCCCGGCGGGCGGCTCCAAGACCTTCCAGATCCAGAACACCGACCGGCTGCTGACCGGGCAGGGGGTCGCTCCGTACCGGGGGCTGATCGGCGTCAAGAACGGCTACACGACCCATGCGGGGAACACCTTCACCGGTGCCGCCACCCGTGACGGCCGCACTCTTCTGGCGACCGTCATGCATCCCGGGGCCGGGGCCGAGGTCTACGAGGAGACGGCCGCGCTGCTCGACTGGGGGTTCACGGCCGGGGGCCGGGTGAGCCCGGTCGGGGAGCTGGTCGTGCCGCTGAGCGAGCTGCCCAAGGAGTCGGCGTCGCCGGCCGCCGGGGCGCAGGCGTCCACCGGCGGGTCCGGCTCCGCCGAGCATCGGGAGGAGTGGGCGCTCGGGGGTTCCGCCGTGGTCGCTGCGCTGGCCGGCGGGAGTCTGGTGGCTCTGCGACGTCGGGGACGGCCTACCGGGCGACGGCGCGCATAGGGCACCCTCGGTCTCCCCGCGCCCCGTGTTGGGTTGTCCTTCGGGTGGCGCCCCGGTGGGGGCTTCTCGCGCAGTTCCCCGCGCCCCTGGGCCGTCTGCCACGCGCGGCTCTCGTCGTGGTTGCTCGCGCAGTTCCCCGCGCCCCCGGGCCGTCTGCCACGCGCGGCTCTCGTCGTGGTTGCTCGCGCAGTTCCCCGCGCCCCTGAGGCAGGCGCTTCGCGCCGCCTCCCCTTGAGGCTGCGGCTCCGCCGCGCCTCTCAAGATGAGATGCCGCACGCAGTGCGCATCTCAGGGGCGCGGGGAACTGCGCGAGAAGCGGCCACCGGGGCGCGCGTGACGAACTGCCTCAGAGAAGTGCCGGGAAACGAACACGGAGAGGGCTGGGGCCGGGCCCCGCTCCTTGCAGAAAGGGTCAGGACCGGATCAGGGCCCAGACAGTTTTGCCGTGGCGACCGCGATGCCAGACACCCCAGGCCTCGGCCAGGGCATCGACCAGATGCAGCCCCCGCCCGTGCTCCCCGTCGGCCGGGACCGGCACCCTCACCTCCGGCTCGGCCGACGACGCGTCCGACACCTCGAGGAAGCACGAGCCGTCCGCGAGCACCGTCACCGCGACCTCGAACTCACGCTCCCGCACCGGACCGTGCCGCACCGCGTTCGTCGCCAGTTCGGACACGAGCAGAATCGCGGTGTCCAGCGCTTCAGCCGGCCCTGTGTGCCCCCAGACCGCGAGATGATCGCGCACCCGTAGCCGCGCGAGCCCCACCGATGCCGGGTGCCGGGGCAGTCTGAACGCACTGCGCCGCAACACACGTAGCCACCTCCTTCTCATCCGTCGCCGAACCACTTTGTCCGTTCACGTACAACGTGAACACAGTTGCGACTCAAGATGCTGGGGCATGAATACGCTGAGTGCCACCACAGTCACCGACAGCACGTCGGTATTCGGTCAGGCCTGACGGGACGCCAGCTCGACGACCGTGACGTCGGACGGCGCCCCCACCCGCACCGGCGGCCCCCAGGCCCCGGCGCCCCGGCTGACGTAGAGCTGGGTGTCGCCGTAGGACTCCAGGCCCGCGAGGGTCGGATTGGCCGCGTCCGCGACGAAGTTGCCCGGCCAGAGCTGGCCGCCGTGGGTGTGGCCGGAGAGCTGCAGGTCGACTCCGTGCCGCACGGCCTCGTGGATCATCACGGGCTGGTGCGCGAGGAGCACGGCCGCGCGGGAGGTGTCGCGGTCGCCGAGCGCCTTGCCGTAGTCGGGGCCCTCGCCGTAATTCTCGCCGCTGATGTCGTTGACACCGGCGAGGTCGAACGCGCCCATCTCCACCCGGGCGTTGGCCAGCGGCCGCATGCCGATCTCGCGGACGTGCGCCACCCACGGGTCGGCGCCGGAGAAGTACTCGTGGTTGCCGGTGACGAAGTACGTGCCGTGGCGGGAGCGGAGCCGGGCGAGCGGCGCCACGGCGGGCGCGAGGTCCTCGACGCTGCCGTCGACCAGGTCGCCGACGACCGCGATCAGATCGGGCTGGGTGCCGTTGACGATGTCGACGACGCGCTCGGCGAAGCCCCGGCCGAGCACCGGCCCGAGGTGCACGTCGCTGACCACGGCGATCCTGAACCCGTGGGCGGAGCGCGGCAGTTTGGCCAGCGGGACGGTGACCCGCTTCACCTTCGGGCCGCGCAGCACGCCGTACGCGCCGTTGCCGACGATCCCCGCCGCGGCGACGACGGAGGCGGCCCCCACGGTGCGGGCGAGGACGAGCCGCCGGGTGGGAGCGGCGACGGGCGCGGGTCCGGGCGCGGCCTCCGGCTCCGGTTCGGGTTCGGGGGCGGGTTCGGAGTCCGGTTCAGGGGCGGCGGCCGGTTCGGAGCGGCGCGGTCCCCGGTCGGACCACCGCCGCAGCAGCGGCCGCACCGCCTCCCCCACCAGCAGCGCGAGCAGCAGGTAGAGGGCGAACGCCATCCACAGGAACCCCGGCCAGGCGAGCGCCCGTTGCAGCGGGAAGGGTGCTCCGGCCCGCTCGGCGGCCAGCGCCGCGAACATCAGGACGGGGCCCGCCACGAACACGGCGGCGCCCAGGCGCCGGGGCCACCCGGGCCCGGCCGTCGTGGCCCTGACCAGGCGGCGGTACGCGTAGTAGTGCAGCCCGGCGAAGGCCGCGAGCACGGCGACGGCGACGAGGACGAACACGACGACCATGACCGGCCGCCGCTACGGGGCGCTGCGCAGGGCGCGCACGCCACGGAACCCGATCACTCCGACCACCGTCCCCAAGACAAAGGAAACGATCGCGAGGGTCAGGTGCACCCAGAAGTACGCGGTCGGGTCCCCGGCGTCGTCGAAGGCGAGGCCGCTGCCGTCCTTCCACAGATTCTTGGCGAAAGTGATCCAGATGATCCATGACCACACCCCGAAGGCGAGCAGGAACCAGGAGACGGGGCGACTGAGCTTCATGCGTTCAGTATCGCCAGCGCGCGCCGCGCACCGCCGCCGGGGTGGGGCGGCGCAGACACAGGACACCTCGGCGGAGACTTACGGGCCCGGTACCTGTACGTTCTCGTCCGTGTCTGCCCATGAGTCGTACGTCACCTCGTACCCGAAGAAGTCCGCGCACTTGCAGAAGTCCGCGCTCGTCCTGGCCGCCTGTGCCCTGACACTGACAGGGATCGCCCCCGCGGCGGCGGCCGCGGACAAGAAGGACGACAAGCCTCCGGCGACGATGTCGGACATCGGTGGCGCCCGGCTGGCGAAGGCGGGCACCCAGGTGGAGCTCGGCGGCGGCGCGCCGGTCCTGCCCAAGGACCTGACGGCGAAGTCCTGGATCGTCAGCGACGCCGAGTCCGGCGAGGTCCTGGCCTCGCACAACGCGCACTGGAGACTGCCGCCCGCGAGCACCCTGAAGATGCTGTTCGCGGACACCGTCCTGCACAAGTTCCCGAAGTCGACGACGCACGAGGTCGTCCCCTCCGACCTGGCCGGCATGGGCGCGGGCTCCAGCCTCGTCGGCATCAAGGAGGGCTTCACGTACACCGTCCACGACCTGTGGCTCGGCGTCTTCCTGAAGTCCGGCAACGACGCGGTGCACGTGCTGTCGGCCATGAACGGCGGCGTCCCGCAGACCGTGAAGGACATGCAGGCCCACGCCGACGAACTGCAGGCGAACGACACGCACGTGGTCAGCCCCGACGGCTACGACATGCCGGGCCAGACCTCGTCCGCGTACGACCTGACGCTGTTCGCCCGCTCCGGGCTGCACAACCCGGACTTCCGCGAGTACGCGGCGACGGCCCGGGCCAAGTTCCCCATGAAGCAGAAGAAGGGGAAGACGACCGAGCGCTTCGAGATCCAGAACACCAACCGGCTGCTCACCGGGGACTACGGCATCTCGCCGTACAAGGGCATCGCGGGCGTCAAGAACGGCAACACGACCAACGCGGGCGCGACCTTCACCGGTGTCGCCCAGCGCGGCGACAGGAAGCTCCTCGTCACCGTGATGAACCCCAGCTCCACCGAGTCCTTCGCGGTCTACAAGGAGGCCGCGCGGCTGCTCGACTGGGGCTTCGAGGCCGACGGCAAGGTCTCCCCGGTCGGCCATCTCGTGCTGGCGAAGACGGCCGCCGCGCCGTCGGGCTCGGCCGCGCCGAAGGGCGACGCCGGTCCCGCGAAGCCCGACGCGCACGCCGCGGTCGCCTCGACGGACGGCTCCAGCGGTGTCGGGATCGCGCTGGCGATCACGGGTGGGTCGCTGGTGGTGCTGGCCGCCGCGGTGTTCCTGGTGCGGAAGAAGTGGCCGGCTCAGAAGCGGAGCTGACGCCGGTCGCCGACCAGGCGGCGCAGAACAGCAGCAGTTTCGCCGTGAAGTTGATCCACAGCAGCAGGGCGACCGGCGTGCCGAACGCCCCGTACATGCTCTTCGCGGCGACGCCCTTGATGTAGCCGCCGAGCAGCATCTTCAGCAGCTCGAACCCGGCGGCGCCGATCAGCGCCGCGGTCACCAGATCGCGGCGCTCGGGCGCCACCCCGGGCAGCAGCGTCAGGACGTAGAGCAGCAGCAGGAAGTCCGCGAGCACGGCGATCGCGAACGCGGCGACCTGGAGCAGGAAACCGCCCCAGCCGTTCTTGTCGAGGCCGAGCCCGTCCGCCGTGGCGTCCACCGCGGTGGAGGCGACCGTGGACGCCACCATCGAGGCGAGGCCCGCGCCACCGAGGCCGACCAGGATCCCGGCGTCCTTCAGCTTGCGCATGACCGGGTTCTCGTCCGGGTCGGGCAGCTCCCACACGGCGCGCAGGCACTCCCGCATCGAGCCGACCCAGCCGATGCCGGTGAACAGCAGCAGCGCGCCGGCGACGACCCCGACGGTGCCCGCGTTGTCGACCAGCGCCTGGATGTCCAGCTGGTCGGAGATGCCCGGCACCTGGTCGCCGATCTTGTCCTGGAGTTCCTGCTGCTGCGCGGTGGACAGCGTGCCGGCGGCGATCGCCGCGGCGACGGTGAGCAGCGGGAACAGCGCGAGGAAACTGATGAACGTCATCGCCGCCGCGAGCCGCGCCCAGTGCACCGCGTCCAGCCGCTCGTAGGCGCGCCAGGCGTGCGTCAGCATCAGCCGGCTCACCAGGGGGCCGACAACGGGGAGCTTCTTCAGCCAGTCCATGATCCAACCCTGCCCTGATCGGCCGTTTCCATCGGTCCCGCGCGGTGGGCGTCCGCGCCGAAGACCAGAGTGCGGGTACCCCAGAACCGCAGGACCGTGGCCAGCGCCATGCCGATCCCGGCTCCGGATACGGTGTCCGCCCGCTGCGACGTCAGCCCGAATCCGTAGTGCGACACGGCGAGGCACAGCAACTGCACCAGCGCGCCCGCCACGTTCACCGCGAAGAACACCCCGTACTGCCGCAGCCGTGTGACCCGCGGCGCCGCGCCCCGGTAGGTACCGAGGGCGTTGCCCGCGTACGCCACCGAGCAGCCCGCCACGAAGGAGAGCGCCTTGGCGGTGAGCGGGTCGAACCCGGCCGGGCCGCGCAGCCACACGAACAGGCCG
The DNA here is from genome assembly GCF_040297005.1 of Streptomyces sp. NPDC001904. NCBI lineage: Bacteria > Bacillati > Actinomycetota > Actinomycetes > Kitasatosporales > Streptomycetaceae > Streptomyces > Streptomyces sp. NPDC001904. The sequence continues at coordinate 335,955 of NZ_JBEOYI010000007.1, forward strand.
AGGTCGGCGGCGTACGCGCAGAGCCCCACCCCCGCGAAGGCGGCAAGCTCCGGTCCCAGCGCCCGCAGCCGGCTCACCAGTCGACGACCGCGAGTCCGTACATGGCCAGCCACACCAGGCCGATGACCGCGAGGGCCCGGTCGCGCAGCACCACGTCCTCCGGCTCGCCGGCCGTGCCCCGGTCGGCGAAGACGGCGTAGCGCAGCACGGCGAGGATGAACGCCACCATCGACAGCTGCCGCCAGGGCAGCAGGCTGGTGCGCGCGACGCCGCCCTCCTCCATCGCCCACAGGCAGTAGGCGAGCACGGCGACCCCGGCCGCGAGCTGCCAGACGAAGCGCAGGTATCCGGTCGTGTACTGGTTCAGCAGGGCCCGCGTGGCGCCCTCCTTGCCGGCCATCTGCACGGCCTCGGAGTACCGCTTCGCGGAGACCATGAACAGCGCGCCGAACCCCGTGGTGATCAGGAACCAGCGCGACAGCGGGATGCCGAGCGCGAGCCCGCCGATCATCGCCCGCATCAGGAACCCGGTGGTCACCACGGTCAGATCGACGACGAGTACGTGCTTGAGGCTGACGCAGTAGGCGAGCTGCATGACGACGTACGCGGTGAGCAGCGCCGCCGTCAGCGGGTTGCACAGCGCCGCCGCGACGGTGGGCGCGAGGGCGGCGAGGACCGCGCCCGTGGCGTAGGCGACGGGGACGGGCACCTGTCCCGCGGCCACCGGGCGGTTCCGCTTGACCGGGTGCGCGCGGTCGGCCTCGGCGTCGCGCGCGTCGTTGATCAGGTACACCGCCGCCGAGGCGAGGGTGAACAGGCAGAAGACCAGCGCCACTTGGGCCAGCGCGTGCCGGGAGAAGAGTTCGCCCGCGGCGGCCGGGGCGGCGACGACCAGGACGTTCTTCACCCACTGCCGGGGCCGTGCGGTCCGCAGCAGGCCCGCGGGCAGTCCGAGCGGGGTGACCCGCTGCCGTACCTCGGGCGGCCGTTCCAGGACCGCCGCGCCCTTGGCGCCGTCCGTCATCGGGGCGCACCCCCGGCGGCCGCCCAGCGCGCCCCGAGCCGCGCGGTCAGCGCCCCCAGCGCCGCGCCCGCGGCCACGTCGGACGGGTAGTGCACGCCGACGACGAGCCGCGAGACGCACATGGCGGCGGCGATCGGCGGCGCCCACTGCGCGCCCACCGGCCGCACCGCGCCGTAGGCGACCGCGGCGGCGGCCGCCGCGGTCGCGTGGGAGCTGGGGAAGGAGTGCCGGCCCGCCGTGCGCACCAGGGGTTCGATCCCGGCGCCGGCCTCGGGCCGCGGGCGGCGCACCACGCGCTTCACGCCCATGCTGGCCAGGTGGGCGCCCGCGGTCAGCGCGGTGGCGCGCAGCCAGGCCGGGCGCCGTTCCCGGTCGGCGGCGGCGCCCACGAGCCCGGCGGCGAGCCAGAGCGCGCCGTGCTCCCCGGCCCAGGACAGCGCTCGCGCGGCCGCCGCCACGCGCCGGTCCGAGCCGCAGTCGCGCAACGCTGACAGCAATCGGCGGTCGATGTCGTCCATGTGGCTCACTGTGGAGGCCGACCGGCTCGCAGCCCGCGCCATTTCGGATGACACCCCCTCAATCACCCATTTCGGTGAGGGAATATGAGATTTGGGGCAAAGCGACCTTCTACGGACGATACGGTCGCCGTCATGGCTGCAGCTCCTTCACCCACGGCACCCACGAGCCCCGGTTACGACACCGTGCCGGTCACCGGCTGGGGCCGCACCGCCCCGACCTCCGCGCACCTGGTGCGCCCCCGCAGCTACGAGGAGACGGTGGCCGCGGTCCGGGAGTGCGCCGTCGCCGGGCGGCGCGGCGGCATCGCCCGGGGCCTCGGCCGGGCCTACGGCGACGCCGCGCAGAACGCGGGCGGCGCGGTCCTCGACATGACCGGCCTGGACCGCATCCACGCCATCGACGCCGCGGGCGGCACCGTGCTCTGCGACGCGGGCGTCTCCCTGCACCGGCTGATGGAGGTCCTGCTGCCGCTCGGCTGGTTCGTTCCGGTCACCCCCGGCACCCGCTACGTGACGGTGGGCGGTGCGATCGGCGCCGACATCCACGGCAAGAACCACCACGTCCACGGCTCCTTCTCGCGGCACGTCGAGGCCCTCGAACTGCTCACCGCCGACGGCGAGGTGCGGATGGTGGAGCGCGGCACCGAGCTGTTCGACGCCACCGCCGGCGGCATGGGCCTGACCGGCGTCATCCTGACCGCGACGGTCCGGCTCCAGCGCGTGGAGACGTCGCTGATGACCGTCGACACCGAGCGCGCCACCGACCTCGACGACCTGATGGCCCGGCTGACCGCCACCGACCACCGCTACCGCTACTCCGTCGCCTGGATCGACCTGCTCGCGCGCGGCACCGCCCTGGGCCGCGCCGTCCTCACCCGCGGCGACCACGCCCCGCTGGACGCCCTGCCCGCCCGCGCCCGCCGCGCCCCGCTGGCCTTCCGCCCGGGCCGGCTGCCCGCGCCGCCCGCCTTCGTCCCCGAGGGCCTGCTGGGCCGCACCACGGTCGGCCTCTTCAACGAACTCTGGTACCGCAAGGCGCCCAGGTCCCGCACCGGTGAGATCCAGAAGCTCGCCACGTTCTTCCACCCCCTCGACGGCGTACCGCACTGGAACCGGGTCTACGGGCGCGGCGGCTTCGTGCAGTACCAGTTCGTCGTCGGGCACGGGCAGGAGGAGGCCCTGCGCCGCATCGTGCGGCGGGTCTCCGAGCGGCGCTGCCCGTCCTTCCTCGCCGTTCTCAAGCGGTTCGGCGACAGCGATCCGGGCTGGCTGTCCTTCCCGATGCCGGGCTGGACCCTCGCCCTCGACATCCCCGCGAACCTGCCGGGCCTCGGCACCTTCCTCGACGAGCTCGACGACGAGGTCGCCGCCGCGGACGGCCGCGTCTACCTCGCGAAGGACTCGCGGCTGCGCCCCGAACTGCTGGACGCGATGTACCCGCGCCTGGCCGACTTCCGGTCGCTGCGGGCGCGGCTCGATCCGGCCGGGGTGTTCCGCTCGGACCTGTCCCGCCGCCTCTCCCTCTGACCCCTCACAGGAGTTCGCCCCTCATGAAGGACGCCTTCGGCATCCCCCAGTCCCTGCTCGTCCTCGGCGGCACGTCCGAGATCGGGCTCGCCACCGCCCGCCGTCTGATCACCCGGCGCACCCGCACGGTGTGGCTGGCGGGCCGTCCGTCCCCGGCGCTCGACGAGGCCGCCGCCGGGCTGCGCGAGACGGGCGCCGACGTGCGCACCGTCCCCTTCGACGCGCTGGACTCCGAGTCCCACGAGGAGATCCTCGGGAAGGTGTTCACCGAGGGCGACATCGACATGGTCCTGATGGCCTTCGGCATCCTCGGCGACCAGGCGCGCGACGAGGGCGATCCGCTCGCCGCCGTGCGCGTCGCGCAGACCAACTACACCGGGGCCGTCTCGGCCGGCCTGGTGTGCGCGCGGGCGCTGCAGTCCCAGGGCCACGGCTCGCTGGTGGTGCTGTCGTCGGTCGCGGGCGAGCGGGCCCGGCGCTCCAACTTCATCTACGGGTCGAGCAAGGCGGGCCTCGACGCGTTCGCGCAGGGGCTGGGCGACGCGCTGCACGGCACCGGGGTGCACGTCATGGTCGTGCGGCCCGGGTTCGTGCGCTCGAAGATGACCGCCGGGCTCGCCGAGGCGCCGCTCGCGACGACGCCGGACGCGGTGGCCTCCGCCATTGAGCTGGGGCTGCGGCGCCGCTCGGAGACGGTCTGGGTGCCCGGGGCTCTCCGCGCGGTGATGGCGGGCCTCCGCCACATCCCGCGCCCCTTGTTCCGCCGCCTCCCGGTATAGCGCCCTGAGGGGCAGCCCGTTCAGCCCCGTTCGCGGGTGCGGCCCCGGTGGGGGCTTCTCGCGCAGTTCCCCGCGCCCCTGACGGGGCGGACACCGGCCCGCGATCGACAGCGTCCTGACGGGGCTGACAGCCGCCCGCGCTCGGAGCGTGGCTCCTACTGAGGGCCGCCGGGGCGGGCGGAGGGGGAGGTTCGGGTGCTTGCGCTGCGGCGCAGGGCCTGGCCCGGCAACGAAGGCCCGCCGAAGGCGAAGTCGCGGAGGCGGCGCCACACGCCGTCCGCCCCCTGCTCGTACAGGGCGAACCCGGTGCACGGCCAGGCCGCCTCGTAATCGGCCAGCTCCGCGAACGCCCGGTCCATCGCCTCCTCGGCGATCCCGTGCGCGACCGTCACATGCGGGTGGTACGGGAACTGCAGCTCGCGCGCGACAGGACCGGAGGCGTCCCGCACCTGCTTCTGGAGCCAGGTGCACGCCTCCGCGCCCTCCACCACCTGCACGAACACCACCGGCGACAGCGGCCGGAAGGTACCGGTGCCGGACAGCCGCATCGCGAACGGCCGCCCGCTGGCGGCGACTTCCGCCAGATGCGCCTCGATCGCGGGCAGCTGCCCGCCGTCCACCTCGGTCGGCGGGAGCAGCGTGATGTGCGTGGGGATACCGTGCGCCGCGGCGTCGCCGAAGCCCGCGCGCCGCTCCTGGAGCAGGCTGCCGTGAGGCTCCGGGACCGCGATCGAGACACCGATCGTTACGGTCCCCACGTCGTACTCCTGTCGTCGTGTGGCGGGCGGGCGGTGGTGTTACTGCTGCGCGAGGCGTACGGGACCTCAGTGCTTGGCGGGCAGGAAGCCGACCTTCTCGTACGCCTGGGCCAGGGTCTCGGCGGCGACGGCCCGCGCCTTCTCCGCCCCCTTGGCCAGGATCGCGTCGAGGGTCTCCGGGTCGTCCAGATACTCCTGGGTACGGGTCCGGAACGGCGTCACGAAATCGACCATGACCTCGGCCAGGTCCGTCTTGAGCGCACCGTACATCTTGCCCTCGTACTTCTGCTCCAGTTCCGGGATACCGGTTCCGGTGAGGGTCGAGTAGATGGTCAGGAGGTTGCTGACGCCGGGCTTCTTCTCGGCGTCGTAGCGGATGACCGTCTCGGTGTCGGTGACCGCGCTCTTGACCTTCTTGGCGGTGGCCTTCGGCTCGTCGAGCAGGTTGATGAGGCCCTTCGGCGTGGAGGCCGACTTGCTCATCTTGATCGACGGGTCCTGGAGGTCGAAGATCTTCGCCGTCTCCTTGAGGATGTACGGCTTCGGGATCGTGAACGTCTCGCCGAACCGCCCGTTGAACCGCTCCGCGAGGTCGCGGGTCAGTTCGATGTGCTGGCGCTGGTCCTCGCCGACCGGGACCTCGTTGGCCTGGTACAGGAGGATGTCCGCGACCTGGAGGATCGGGTACGTGAAGAGGCCGACGCTCGCGCGGTCGGCGCCCTGCTTCGCGGACTTGTCCTTGAACTGGGTCATCCGGCTGGCCTCGCCGAAGCCGGTGAGGCAGTTCATGACCCAGGCGAGCTGCGCGTGCTCGGGCACATGGCTCTGCACGAACAGCGTGCACCGCTCCGGGTCGAGCCCCGCGGCCAGCAGCTGCGCGGCGGCGAGCCGGGTGTTCTGGCGCAGCACCTCGGGGTCCTGCGGAATGGTGATCGCGTGCAGGTCCACGACCATGTAGAAGGCGTCGTGGGACTCCTGGAGGGCGACCCACTGGCGGACCGCGCCGAGGTAGTTGCCGAGGTGGAACGAGCCTGCGGTGGGCTGGATTCCGGAAAGCACACGGGGACGTTCAGAGGCCATGTGCCCCATTGTCTCAGGTGTCCCTCATGGAATGGGGACAGGTGCACGACAGGTCTGCCACTACGGTGTTCCCGTGACCCGGATCACGCCGGGCGCTGCGTCGGGGGTGGGGAATGCGAGGACTACGGACGGTCCGCCTGGCCGCGTCGGCCGCGGTGCTGCTGGTGCTGGTGGGCGGCGGGTCCGCACAGGCCAGGCCGGTGGGACCCGGCTCGGCGGACGTCCCCGACCTGGCGGTGGTGATCGCCCCGGGCGCCGCGGCGGGACCGTCGGTGTCGCTGCACGACGAGGACCCGAACTTCGCCCGGCTCGAACAACTGACCGCGGAGTTCGACGCGGTGACCGAACCGGTGCCGAGCGCCTGGGACGACGGCCGGTTCCCGCCCGTGGTGGCGACGATCGTGTGGGGCGTGACCGGCGTGGGCGGCTGGCCGGAGACCCGGCGGGCGCCCGGCACCGACACCGTCATCGAGCGCCAGGACCAGCTGATCGTCGCCGACGACGGCACTCCGTGGATCCGCACGGACCCCATGGTCGACGTGAACGACGACGATCTGCGCTGGCACCGCGCCTCCCCCGGCCTCGTCGCCGAGCTGCGGCACGCGGGGGTGTTCCCGGCCGAGCGCGCCGACGCGCACGACGGCGTACCGCTGCGGGACCGGCTCCTGTGGGCGCTGGGCGGGCTCGTCGTGGGGCTGGCCGCGGCCGCGGCGGCGTGGTGGTTCCGGGGGCGGCTGCTGCGGGCGGGGCGGGAACCCCGGGAACCGCGGCAGCAGCTCGTCGGCTGACGCCGGGCTCAGCCCAGGTCGATCTGCCCGTACAGCGGGAAGCCGCTCAGCAGGTCGGCGGCGCGCCGGCCCACCTCGTCGGCGACCTTCGGCTCCAGGACGTGGCTCGCCTTGGAGGGGGCGCCGGACTTGGTGGTGCCCGGCTCGGCGGAGGTCAGGACCCGGTCGATGAGGGCGGCGATCTCGTCCATCTCGGCGGCGCCCAGGCCGCGCGTGGTGAGCGCGGGGGTGCCGATGCGGATGCCGGAGGTGTACCAGGCGCCGTTCGGGTCGGCGGGGATGGCGTTGCGGTTGGTGACGACGCCGGAGTCGAGCAGCGCGGACTCGGCCTGGCGGCCGGTGAGGCCGTAGGAGGAGGCGACGTCGATGAGGTTGAGGTGGTTGTCGGTGCCGCCGGTGACGAGCGTGGCGCCGCGCCGGGTCAGCCCCTCGGCCAGCGCCTTGGCGTTGTCGACGATGCGCTGCGCGTAGTCCTGGAAGGCGGGCTGCCGCGCCTCGGCGAGGGCGACGGCCTTGGCGGCCATGACGTGCGGCAGCGGGCCGCCGAGCACCATCGGGCAGCCGCGGTCGACCTGGTCCTTGAGGGAGTCGTCGCACAGCACCATGCCGCCGCGCGGGCCGCGCAGCGACTTGTGGGTGGTGGTCGTCACGATCTGCGCGTGCGGGACCGGGTCGAAGTCGCCGGTGAGCACCTTGCCCGCGACGAGGCCCGCGAAGTGCGCCATGTCGACCATGAGCGTCGCGCCGACCTCGTCGGCGATCTCGCGCATGATCCGGAAGTTCACCAGCCGCGGGTAGGCGGAGTAGCCGGCGACGAGGATCAGCGGCTTGAACTCACGGGCCTGGGCGCGCAGGGCCTCGTAGTCGATGAGGCCGGTGGCCGGGTCGGTGCCGTAGGAACGCTGGTCGAACATCTTTCCAGAGATGTTCGGGCGGAAGCCGTGCGTGAGGTGGCCGCCCGCGTCGAGCGACATGCCGAGCATCCGCTGGTTGCCGAAGGCCTGGCGCAGCTCGGCCCAGTCGGCGTCGGTCAGGTCGTTCATCTGCCGGACGCCGGTCTTCGCCAGGAACGGCACCTCGACGCGGTCGGCGAGGACGGCCCAGAACGCGACCAGGTTGGCGTCGATGCCGGAGTGCGGCTGGACGTAGGCGTGCCGGGCGCCGAACAGCTCGCGGGCGTGCTCGGCGGCGATCGACTCGACGGTGTCGACGTTGCGGCAGCCGGCGTAGAAGCGGCGGCCGACGGTGCCCTCGGCGTACTTGTCGCTGAACCAGTTGCCCATGGCCAGGAGCGTGGCCGGGGACGCGTAGTTCTCGGACGCGATCAGCTTGAGCATCTCGCGCTGGTCGGTGAGTTCCTGGCCGATGGCGTCGGCGATGCGCGGCTCGACGCTCCGTACGACGTCGAGAGCGGCGCGGTACGCGGTGGACTCGGGGGTGAGGTCGGGCTGGGTCATGGGGACTGCCTCCGGACACGGTCGGTTCGCGGTCGGCCCAGGCGCACGGCACACAGTTCACGAGCCGCTCCCCGATGGTCGGTCCCATCCCAGCGCGCCAGTCACGGCTCCGTTCTCACACTACCGGGCGCGCCGTCGGGCGAGGTTTCCGCGTCCGGCATGCGAGCCACGATAGGAACGGGCCACAAGCCCGTCCCGCACCGCCCGCCGAGTGCCGTACGAACGGAGATCCCGTGACTTCTGTGACTCCCGACCGCGCCACGCAGGACTTCATCAGCGCGTCCGACGCGCACAGCGCGCACAACTACCACCCGTTGCCGGTCGTCGTCGCCACCGGTGACGGCGCCTGGCTGACGGATGTCGAGGGGCGCCGCTATCTGGACATGCTCGCCGGTTACTCCGCGCTCAACTTCGGGCACGGCAACCGGCGGCTGATCGACGCGGCCAAGGCCCAGCTGGAGCGGGTGACGCTGACGTCGCGCGCCTTCCACCACGACCGGTTCGCCAACTTCTGCACGCAGCTCGCCGAGCTGTGCGGCAAGGACATGGTGCTGCCGATGAACACGGGCGCGGAGGCCGTCGAGACCGCCGTGAAGACCGCCCGCAAGTGGGGCTACCGGGTCAAGGGCGTCCCCGACGGACGGGCCCGGATCGTGGTGGCGAGCGACAACTTCCACGGGCGTACGACGACGATCGTCAGCTTCTCCACGGACCCGGAGGCGCGCGCCGACTTCGGCCCGTACACGCCGGGCTTCGACATCGTCCCGTACGGGGATCTCGACGCGCTGCGGGCCGCGGTCACCGACGAGACGGTGGCCGTCCTCATCGAACCCATCCAGGGCGAGGCGGGGGTCCTGGTGCCGCCCGTCGGCTATCTCCCGGGCGTACGGGAGCTGACGCGCGAGCGCGGGGTGCTGTTCATCGCGGACGAGATCCAGTCGGGGCTCGGGCGGACCGGCCGGACGTTCGCGTGCGAGCACGAGGGCGTGGTGCCGGACGTGTACGTGCTGGGCAAGGCGCTCGGCGGCGGGGTCGTGCCGGTGTCGGCGGTGGTCGCGGACAGCGACGTCCTCGGCGTGTTCCGGCCGGGCGAGCACGGGTCCACGTTCGGCGGGAACCCGCTCGCCTGCGCGGTGGGGCTCGAGGTGATCGCGATGCTGCGCGGCGGGGAGTTCCAGCGGCGGGCCACCGAGCTGGGCGAGCATCTGCACGCCGAGCTGGGCGTGCTGGCCGGGACGGGCAAGGTCAGCGAGGTGCGCGGCCGTGGCCTGTGGGCGGGCGTCGACATCGACCCCGCGTACGGCACGGGCCGGGAGATCTCGGAGAAGCTGATGGCCCGGGGCGTCCTGGTGAAGGACACCCACGGGTCGACGATCCGGATCGCGCCGCCGCTGGTGATCGGCAAGGAGGATCTGGACTGGGGGCTCGATCAGCTGCGGGCGGTGCTGAAGGTCTGATCCGCGGCCGGGGATCAGCCGGGGATCAGAGGATGACGTGCGGGAGGAAGCGGGCGTATCCGTCGGTGACGAGGCCCGCCGACTCCCGGATGCCGAGTCCGGCGGCCTCCCCCTCGACGACCCAGGCGCCGAGCACGGTGCGGTTGCCGTCGAAGTCGGGCAGGGGCGCCAACTCCTGGTAGCAGCAAGGCTCTTCGGGGAGGGCTGTAGGCACGGACCCGGGTTCGTGCAGGGTGACGCCCTCCCCTTCCCTGCCCAGCAGCGGCTTGGCGACGTACCCGGTGGTGGTGGCGAGGTCGCGGGGGCCGTCGACGTAGGCGGGCAGCAGGTTCGGGTGGTCCGGGTACAGCTCCCACAGGACGGCAAGGAGCGCCTTGTTGCTGAGGAGCATCTTCCAGGCGGGCTCGATCCACAGGGTGCTGCCGGTGCCACCGCCGTTGTCGAGGGTGTCCAGGACGTGCTCGGCGAACGCGTCCGTGGTCAGCCACTCCCACGGGTACAGCTTGAAGCAGCTGCGGATGAAGCGGAGCTGGTTGTCGACGAAGCGGCCCGAGAGGCCGTCCCAGCCGATCTCCTCCATCGAGATCCAGTCGGTGGCGAGGCCCGCCTGTTCGGCGGTCTCCTTCAAGTAGCCGACGGTCATCAGGTCCTCGCCGAGTTCGTCGGCGGCGGAGTGGGCGAAGTGCAGGGGGCTGCCGGGCGGCAGCAGGTCCGCCTGCCGCTTCCAGGCGTCGACGAGTCGCTCGTGGAGGGAGTTCCACTGGTCGGCGCCGGGGAAGCGCTCCTCCATCCAGAACCACTGGGGGCTCGCCGCCTCGACGAGTGAGGTGGGCGTGTCGGCGTTGTACTCCAGGAGCTTCGCCGGGCCGGTGCCGTCGTAGCGGAGGTCGAACCGGCCGTACAGGGAGGGGAGTTCGGCGCGCCGGTGCCAGGACTCGGTGACCGCGCGCACGACGCGCGGGTCGGTGATGCCGAGGTCGGCGAAGCGGCCGGCGTCCACGATGTGCCCGGCCGCGGCCAGGCACATCGCGTGCAGCTCCTCCACGACCTCCTCCAGCGCCTCGACCTCGGGCAGCGAGAACTCGTAGTAGGCGCTCTCGTCCCAGTACGGGCGCAGGGAGTCGTCCGGGTGGCGGGTCAGCGGGTAGATGAGCCCCTGCTCCTCCACGGTCCGCTGCCAGTCGGGACGCGGGGTGATCCGGTGTCTGCGCATGGTCCGGCTCAGCCGCCCGATCCGCCCTTGCCGCCGAACCCGCCGCGCGAGACGCCGGAGCCGCCGGAGGACTTGCTGAACGATCCGCTCTCGACGCGGCTGCCGCTCTTGGAGCCGCCGTAGTACCAGCCGGCGCCGCCCGTCGACGACGAACCGCTCTTGCAGTACTTGTCGTCGACGACCTTGTAGCCCTTTCCGGTGGTGTAGCTGTCGCGGTCGACGCAGCGCTTGTCCGGGTCGGAGTCGCAGGCGGTGAGGGCGGCGGCGAGCAGTCCCACGCCGCCGAGCACGACGGTGCCCGAACGCAGGCGCCGTCGGGTGGTGCTGTCTGTCATCGGTGGTTCCCCCGTGTCCCGTGGTGCGTGTCGGCGCCCAGCGTAGAGAGCGCCTTCCGTGGCCGCGCATCCGAGTACCCCTAGATTCCCCCTGTGACTCTGGGAATGCTCTGCGCGCTGGCTTCGGCGGTCTGTTTCGGAACGGCTTCGGTGCTCCAGGCGATGGCCGCGCGGGCGGCTCCGCCGGGAACCGGGTCGGGGGTCGATCCGGCTCTGCTGGTACGGGCGTTGCGGCAGTGGCGCTATGCCGCGGGGCTCGGGCTGGACGGGGTCGGGTTCGTCTTCCAGGTCGTGGCGCTGCGCAGCATCCCGATCTACGCGGTGGGGGCGGCGCTCGCCGCGAGTCTCGCCGTCACCGCGGTGGTCGCGGCGCGGCTGCTGCGGGTGCGGTTGAGCAGGGCCGAGTGGGGTGCCGTGGCGGCGGTGTGCGCCGGGCTGGCGCTGCTGGCGCTGGCCTCCGGCACGGAGGGGGAGCGGGCCGGGTCGGACGCGTTGCGGTGGGCGATGCTCGGGGTGGCCGTCGGGGTGCTCGGGGTCGGGGTGGTGGCGGGACGGCTGCCCGGGCGGGGGCGGGCGCTCGCGCTGGGGCTCGGCGCGGGGTTCGGGTTCGGGGTGGTGGAGGTGAGCGTCCGCCTGATCGACGACGTGTCGCCGGGGTCGCTGCTGACGAACCCGGCGGTGTACGCGCTGCTGGTGGGCGGTGGCGCGGCGTTCTTGCTGCTGACGTCGGCGCTGCAGCGGGGGTCGGTGACGGTGGCGACGGCCGGGATGGTGATCGGGGAGACGGTCGGGCCCGCGCTGGTGGGTGTGGTGTGGCTGGGCGACCGGACGCGGGACGGGTTCGGATGGGTGGGGGTGGTGGGGTTCGGGGTGGCCGTGGCGGCCGCGCTGGCTCTGGCCCGGTTCGGGGAGGCGCCGGCCGCGCGGGAGTGACGTCTGCGGGCCGGTGGGGGCTGGTCGCCACGACGGCGCCGCGCCCAGAACGCGACACCGATCTACCGGGATCCACAAAGCACCACATTTAGGGTCACCGAGTGCACCCGGTACCCCGCTCCGCGATGACAGCCCTCACCCTCACCACAGCCCTCCTGCTCCCCACCCTCACCCCCGCCCAAGCACAGCCGACCCCCGCCAAGCCCACCCTGAACGCCGTGGTCACCGCCGTCCCCGGCGCGAAGCTCACCCACACCTACCGCCGCGGCTGCCCGGTCCCGCCGGGACGGCTCCGCCTGATCCGGATGAACCACTGGGGCTTCGACGGCAGGATCCACCGCGGCGAACTGATCGTGAGCCGCGAGGCCGTGAACCCGATGCTGTACGTCTTCGGCCGGGCCTTCACCGCGAAGTTCCCGATCCGCCGCATGAAGGTGATGGCCGCGTACCGCGGCAGCGACACCGCCGCGATGAAGCAGGACAACACCTCCGCCTTCAACTGCCGCGCCGTGACGGGAAGCCCGGGCAAGCTGTCCCAGCACTCGTACGGCAACGCGATCGACATCAACACACTGGAGAACCCCTACGTCGACACGGCGGGCCGCGTGTACCCGCCCGCGGGCCGCCCGTACCTGCGGCGGGACCGGCCGGTCAAGGGAATGATCAAGCGCGGCGACGTGATCACGACGGCGATGCGCAAGGTCGGCTGGCAGTGGGGCGGCCGCTGGGCGCACCCGGACTATCAGCACTTCTCCGCGAACGGTCGCTGACGCCCTAGGGCAGCACCCGGCACAGCGCGTCCAGCGCCCCGCTCCACCCGTGATCCGGAGGCGTCCCGTACCCGACGACCAGGGCGTCGGACGGGCCCCCGGCCGCGGCATCGGCATCGGCATCGGCATCGGCATCGGGATGCCGGTAACTGGAGAGGCCCACCACGCCGAGCCCCTGCCAGGCGGCGGCCCGCACCACGGAGTCCTCGGTGCCGGGTGCCAGCGGGAGCACGGCGTGCAGTCCGGCGGCGATGCCGGTGACCCGGACCGACGGCGCCCGTTCGGCGAGCGCGGCGACGAGCTGGTCCCGGCGCCTGCGATAGCGCAGCCGCGCCCCGCGCAGATGACGGTCGTAGGCACCGGAGTTCAGGAACTCGGTGAGGGTCAGCTGGTCGAGCACCCCGCACGACCAGTCGCTGACCCCCTTGGCGGCGGCCACCTCGTCGGCGAGGCCGGGCGGCAGCACCATCCACCCCAGCCGCAGCCCCGGGGCGAGCGACTTGCTGGTGGTGCCGAGATAGACGACCCGGTCCGGGTCGAGCCCCTGGAGCGCGCCGACGGGCTGCCGGTCGTAGCGGAACTCCCCGTCGTAGTCGTCCTCGATGACCAGTCCGCCGGTGCGCCGTGCCCAGTCCACGACGGCGGCCCGCCGGTCGGGATGGAGCGGATCGCCCATCGGGAACTGATGCGCGGGCGTGAGCAGCACGGCCCCGGCCGCCCCCAGCCCCTGTACCTCGGTGCCGAGTTCGTCGAGCGGCAGCGGCCGTGTCCGCAGCCCGGCGCGGGTCAGGATCAGCCAGTGCGGAGGCAGCCCGTACGACTCGACGGCGACATCGGCGACTCCCCGCCCGCGCAGCACCTCCCCCAGCAGCATCAGCCCGTGCGCGAAGCCGGAGCAGATCACGATCCGCTCGGGATCGGCGTGCACCCCGCGGGCCCGGGCGAGATACCCGGCGAGCGCGGCCCGCAGTTCGGGGCGTCCGCGCGGGTCGCCGTAGCCGAGGGCGTCGTTCGGTGCGGCGGTCAGGGCGCGCCGGGCGGCCTTGAGCCATGCGGCGCGCGGGAAGGAGGCGAGGTCGGGGCTGCCGGGCTGGAGATTGTGGACCAGCGGCCCGGTGGCCCGGCGGGCCGGGCCGGGGGCCGGTCGGGGCGCTTCGACGGGCCGCTCGGCGACCCGGGTGCCGGACCCCTGCCGCGCCGTGAGCCACCCCTCGGCGACGAGATCGGCGTAGGCGTCGGCGACGGTGTTGCGGGCGATGCCCAGGTCGGCGGCGAGGGTGCGCGAGGAGGGCAGCCGGGTCCCGGGGGCCAGGCGTCCGCCGCGTACGGCTTCGCGCAGCGCGTCGGTCAGCCCGCGCCGCAGCCCGGACGCGCCGGTGGGCTCGATGTGCAGATCGATGCCGAGCGCCTGCCCGGACGGCGAAGTGGCCCACTCGTTTGCCATGGAAATGGACCATACACGTGGGCTACTGGCTTCGTAGGCTCGCAGCATGACCACGAATAGCAGCACCCCGAACAGCAGCACCCCGAACAACGGCACGTCCGAGTACGTTCACGAGCACACCCCGCGCCTGGCCTGGGCGAAGCACGCCCCCGAGGTCTACAAGGCGATGATCCAGCTGGACACCGCCGCCCGTAAGGGCCTGGACCCGGTGACGTTCGAGCTGGTCAAGATCCGCGCCTCGCAGCTGAACCACTGCGCGTTCTGCCTCGACATGCACACCAAGGACGCCCTGGCGGCGGGCGAGAGCGTCGAGCGGATCGTGCAGCTCAGCGCGTGGGAGGAGAGCCGGCACTTCTACACGGAGAAGGAGGTCGCGGCGCTGGCGCTGACGGAGGCGATCACGGTCCTGACGGACGGCTTCGTCCCGGACGACGTGTACGAGGAGGCGGCCCGCGTCTACGACGAGGCCGAGCTGAGCCAGCTCATCGCGGCGATCACGACGATCAACGCCTGGAACCGGTTCGGCGTGACCACCCGCATGGTCGCCGGTCACTACAAGCCGCAGGCCGCCAAGTGACCGCACGGACCAGCCACTTGGAGCCGGGGGTCCTCCGCGCGCTCCAGTCCGCGGGCGCCGCGGCCAAGCGCGGCCTCGGCGATCCGGTCCTCGCCGAGCTGGTGATGATCCGCGCCTCGCAGATCAACGCGTGCGCGTTCTGCCTGGACATGCACGTGGACGTCGCGGTGGAGAAGAACGGCGAGAGCGCGAAGCGGATCGCCCTGCTCAACGCCTGGCGCGAGGCCGGTGACCTGTACAGCGAGCGGGAGCGGGCGGCGCTGGCCCTGACGGAGGCGATCACGGTCCTGACGGACGGCTTCGTCCCGGACGACGCCTACGAGAGCGCGGCCAAGCACTTCGCCGAGCCCCAACTCGCCCATCTCATCGCGGTGATCACGGTCATCAACAGCTGGAACCGCCTCATGGTCGCCCGCCGCATCGAGCCGGGAGGCCCCGCATGGTGAACGCGGCCGCGGCGTTCCGCGCCCTGCACCACGACCGCTCCCCCGGCGACCCGCTGGTCCTGCCCGGCCCGTGGGACGCGGCGAGCGCCCGCGCCTTCGAGGAGGCGGGCTTTCCCGCGCTCGCGACGCCGAGCGCGGGGGTCGCGGCATCGCTCGGCCACGAGGACGGGTCCACACCCGCCGACGAGATGTTCGCGGCGGTGCGGCGCATCGTGCGCTCGGTGTCGGTGCCGGTCAGCGCGGACATCGAGGACGGCTACGGGCTGCCCCCGAAGGAACTGGTGGCCCGCCTCCTGGAAACGGGTGCCGTGGGCTGCAACCTGGAGGACTCGACCCGCCCCGACGGCCTCAAGGACCCGCGCGCGCACGCCGATTGGCTGGCGGAGGTGCGGGCAGCGGCGGGCGACGCGCTCGTGCTGAACGCCCGTATCGATACGTTCATCAGGGGCACCGCCGACCCCGTCGCCGGGGCGATCGAGCGAGCCCGCCTCTACATCGCGGCGGGCGCCGACTGCGTCTACCCGATCGGCGCCCCTCTGACGGCCCTGCCGCGCCTGCGCGCCGCGATCGAGGGCCCGATCAACGCGGGCGCACCGGCGGACGGTTCGGTGCTGCGGGAGTGGGGAGCGGCGGGGGCGACCCGGATCACGTTCGGGCCGGGGGTGCAGCGGAGGGCCGCGGAGGCGGTGCGGGGGATCGCGGACGGGATTCTGCGCGGGGAGTAACGCGTTCCGGGCCGGCACGGGCGGCCGAGCGGCGCTGTCCGGGGGCGCCCCGGCGCAGTCGCCGGGAATGGCGTGTGCACAGCAAATTCAGAAAATCTCCATCGGTCTTGTTTGCCTGGGCCGTGAGTGGCCACTCGGTTGGTGCGCGGTTCACGGATCGCCGCATTCGACACAGTTTCCCGCACGGAGGTTTGCTGATGACTGAGAACATCTGGAATTACTCGGCCACTTCGGGGTACGCCACCGGATCGGACCTGACCGGTTTCAAGGTCGAGGCCACCGACGGGCACATCGGCAAGGTCGACAAGCACTCCGCCGACGTCGACTCGCAGTACATCGTCGTCGACACGGGCGTCTGGATCTTCGGCAAGGAGGTCCTCCTGCCGGCGGGCACCATCACGTCGGTCGACGCCGAGGCCAAGACGATCCAGGTCTCGCGCTCCAAGGACGAGATCAAGAGCGCGCCGGAGTTCGACAAGGAGAAGCACCTGGGCAACGCCGACTACCACCAGCAGGTCGGCACCCACTACGGCTCGCACCGCACGCCCGGCACCCCCGGCACTCCCGGCCCGGGCCGCATCTGAGCGGGACGACGACTCCGGTTCGATGTGCCGTGCCTCCGCACGAAATTCAATTGCCGGAGAATGCGAACGAATCTAGGAGCTGGACGCTTTGTTCGTCGCCGAGAATATACGTGACTGGCGCGACCAGGATGTCGTCGACGTAGAGGGTCACAAAATCGGCACTCTGGAGTCGGTGTACGTCGACACTTCCGACGACCGGCCCTCTTTCGCCGCCGTGACCATCGGTCTGCCGACGCGAAAGCGAATTTCTTTCGTCCCCCTCGGCTCGGCAAAGGTGGCCCCTTCGTACGTCAAGGTGGCCTGGCCGAAGCAGAAGGTGAAGGACGCCCCGTCCATCGACACGGACGGCGAGCTCACCGCGGACATGGAGCCCGAGCTCTTCGGGCACTACGGCCTCCAGGTCGTTCCCGGTGGCTCCCGGCGGCTCGCCCGCCGCTGAAACCCTCCGTCCAGGCGCTGACCGTGCGCGCCTGGACCGCAGAGCAACATTTCTGACCGACCGCCGAGCGGAACAGCGTTCACCGAGAGGACTGACATGGCTGCAGACGAGAAGGCCCAGGCGAAGACCGAGCAGGCCAAGGGCAAGGTCAAGGAGACCGCGGGACGCGCGGTCGGCAATGAGCGGCTGACGGCCGAGGGCCGCGCCGATCAGGTGCAGGGTGACGCGCGCCAGGCCAAGGAGAAGGTCAAGGACGTCTTCAAGGACTGACGGCAGGGCGCCGCCGGCGGTCTGCCGACCGCAGCCGGAGGGGGACGACAACGATGGCGATGTCGTCCCCCTCCTCGGCATTCGTGACCAACCACGCCAGCGAACGGATCTGGATCGACAGTCGGCCGCCCGACGGAGCAGACCTCCGCCGGGCGGCCGACACGAGAGGGGAAGCGCACATGGCAGGTCAGAAGAACACCAAGCCCAAGGCCGCTACGGCCGCCGCGAAGGCGACGAAGAAGAGCAGGACCGGATCGGCGAAGACCGCGGCCGCCAGCGCCCTGTCGCAGACCTCCGGCAGCAAGAAGGCATCGGGAAAGACCGGGAAGAAGGCCGCCACCGGCGCGGGCAGCACGGTGGCGTCCCGCAGCGCGACGAAGACGGAGAAGAAGGCGGCCGCCAGCGCGCTGTCCCAGTCGCCGCCGAAGAAGCCGGGCAAGAAGATCCTGACCCGGGCCGCGAAGACCCTGAGCGACTCCAAGGCCAAGAAGTCCGACCGTTCCGCGGCCGCACGCACCCTCGCACGCGCCGCTGTCGCGGAGCTCTAGAACGCCTCTCGGAAGGGCCCCGGACCGGTCCGGGGCCCTTCGGCGCGCCTCTTACAGGTACTGGGCCTCGCCGTGGCCCAGGGACCAGTCCGCATGCGAGTTCTCCGTCAGCACGATGAACATGTTGCGCGGCTCCACGGCCGCGTACTCCTCGGCGAGTTCGGACACACGCCGGTACAACGCCTGCTTCTGCGCGGCCGGTCGGCCCGCGCGCAGGGTGATCGCCACGTACACGATGCCGTCGTCGCGGGGAACATCGAGATAGGTTCCGTGGCGCAGCAGACCCCGCTCTCCGTCGTGCGCGGTCAGGACCTGGAAGCGGTCCTCCTCGGGAAACCCCATCGTCTCGCCGAGCGCATCGTGGACGGCCCGGCCCAGAGCCCTCAGGCGCGTCGCGTCACAGTGCATGGCGTCGATGCGGACGAATGGCATGGCACGTCCCTCCAAGGTCGGTCTGCGGCACCTTGCAGCCACTGTACATACCTGTAGGTACAGTCGGGATGGGCGCTACCGAAACGAGTCCGGGCCTCACCGACACGGAACCGCAGCCGGGTTGAACATCTGTCACCCTCTTTCGCCGTGATGGCCACGGTCACCCAGAGAGGGCGTCCGGGCCCTGATGGTCTTCACCAACCCTGTTCCGGCGACGCGCTCGACTCCGTCCAGGTCGCCCGACAACAGGTCACGGTGGCTGATGGAGAAGTCGCCGTTGGGCAAAGGCTGTTCAGCGCCGTAGTGCCGGCCGACCACGGCGGCAGGGAGGAAGGCGCGGGTGCGGTGGCGCAGGGCCGTGGGGTGGGTGACGGGGGCGCCCCAGGCGGGCGGGGACTCGTCGGTGGAGAAGAGGATCCAGTGGTCCACGGGGACCATGGCGTCGAGGTCGGGGGCCTTGCCGGTGTGGCTGTCCAGGGCGGGGACGGTCAGGCGGTCGGGGTCCAGGGGCGGGTACCAGAGCAGCAGGGGCTTGGCGCGCTGCGCGTCCGCGTTGTCGAAGCAGCACACCGCGATGGTGTGGTCGGGGTAGTGGGACGCGTAGAAGTCCAGTAGGTCCGGGGCGAGGTGGGGTCGTCTGTGCTGCGGTACTCGTCCCAGCGCGGCGTTGATCGCGGTCGGATCGTCCGCCAGGAGCACCGTGTAGACGTCGTGGTCGAAGATCTGGACCGCACTCGGCTCCGCGCTCATCCACGCGATGCCGTCCGCCGCCGCCTCGGCGTCCTCGACCGCGGCCACCATGCGGCGCAGGACGTCACCGTCGCGGCCGGTGGACAGGAAGTGCTGCGGGGTGAGCCGCCTGGTCGGCACGTGCAGCAGCATGGCGTTCGGGCCGTCGGCCAGATTGACCGCCGTGTTCTGGTAGCCGAGGACGTGGATGAGCCCGTGCTCCGGATGGTGCTGCCTGCCGCAGTACGCGATCGTGCCGGAGAACTCCGCCGCACCCGTCGATATGCACATGGCGGCAAGCTACCCCCGGAGCCCACTCTCGCCGAGCCGTTGCGCGGCGGGCAGACTGCGCGCATGCGACTCCCCGCCGAAGCCGTTGCCGCCGCTGCGCTGATCGAGGTCGTGCGGATCTCCGCCCTCCCGGCCGAGCCAGACGCCCCGTACCCCGGCAGGGTGGTCGCCCACTGGGTCGGAAGTGAGGCCGCCGACGCCTTGGGCTTGATCGAGAGCTTGTCCGGGAGTGAACAGCACCGCTGCGGGTTCTCACCGGGCTGGAGCATCCGGGCGTACGAGGACTCCCTCGACCTGGCGCTGTTCGAGGCGGCGTTCTGTTTCAGCTGTCACGAGGTCCGCATGCACGGAACGGCCGTGCCACCCGCGCTGACCACACAGTTCTTCGACGCGGACGGCCTGCCGGCCCAGGATCTTCTTGCTCTCTTCCGCGCGACGGTCCCGTAGCCGGGCAGCAGTTGATACCAAGAGGTGCCGCCGCGCTCCGCGAAGTCGCCGAGATCCGCGGTCGAGTTCGCGGTCCGTGGCGCCCGGCCCGGCCGTATCGTCCTGCATGAGCAGATCTTCCACGTCGCTCGCGAGAGGCTCGGGGTGCCCGACATGGTCGACGAACTTCCTGTGCGCGTACAGGTCGACGGGCAGGTCGTCCGGTGGAGGCTCGTCGTCGAAGGGGACGGGCCGTGGGTTCTCACCCTGCGGTCGCCCGCGGGGAGTGAGTGTTCCGCTGAGGGCGACGATGTCTTCGATGCCCTGCGCAGCATGCGCGCGGAGCTGGCACCCCGAGGGGTGAAGGTCTGCTGCAACGGTGCCCGTGTCGACGTACGGCCGTCCGGGCTCGCCGCCTCGCAAGGATCATGGGTGGTCTACGTCCTTCACCGGTGGCGGCCGGTCACCGTCCGGGATCTGGTGTCCACCTTCGACCCCTGTGATCCCGACCAGGTCGGATCGGTCGAGGCGCAGGACGCCTACTGGGAGACGTACTTGGCCGACAGGGGAAAGTGGTTCACCTCCCTCAACCCGGTCTGGTGGGCCTACTTCCTCACGGCCTCCTGGGGGCGACCCAAGTTCCGGCGGCCCCAGTCCCCATGACGTCGCGGAGGAGATGGCGCAACGCCGCGGGCGGGCAGCACAAAATCGTGGGCGATCGTCATCCGGCCGTGCTGTGATCGGCCACTATGGACGATCACTCCCCCGACACACTCGGCGAAGCCGGCCTGCTCGACAGGATGGAACGGAATCTGGCGGAGCACGCCTGTCACCTGCACCGGAACATGGCCGGTGCGACCGTCACGGAGGGGCGCGGGCTACTGGTCGCCGACAGCGGTCTTGACGACGACACCTTCAACATCGTCGCCGCGGCCCGCTTCACCGCCGCCGACGCCACGGCACGTATCGCCGAGACCACTGAGGCTCTGGCCCGCACCGGCCGCACCTTCTCCTGGTGGGTGGGGCCCGCCTCCACACCTCCCGATCTCAGCGACCGTCTGACCGCGGCCGGTCTGCCGGCGTCCGAGCACGAGACGGCCATGTGGGCCGAACTCGACTCCTCGCCGCCGACCCCCGACATCCCGGAGCTGGACATCCAGAGCGTGGCCACGCCCGACCAACTCGCCGACTACGCCCTGGTTCTCGCCGCGAACTGGGATCCACCCGCCGCCACCGTCCGCCGCTTCTTCGCCCAGGCCGCCCCGGAGGCGCCGGCCGCGCACTCTCCGGCCCAATATCTGGTCGGTTACGTGGACGGGCGCCCGGTCTGCTCCGCCGAAGTGTTCCACCACGCGGGAGTCGCCGGTATCTACAACATCTCCACCCTCGCCGCCGACCGCCGCCGGGGCTACGGAGGCGCCATCACGCTCGCGGCACTCCGCGCGGCCCGCGACCGCGATCACCGCATCGCCGTCCTCCAGGCGTCGGCCGACGGCGAGCCCGTCTACCGCCGCCTGGGGTTCCGCGCCTGCGGCCGGTTCACCGAACACGCCATCATCAACGCCTGAGCCCTGAGCACCTACGCTTCCGGTTTCTCTCCCGGTACGCGGATCAGCTCGAACCACACCGACTTGCCCACCCCGCAGTCGCGCACCTCCGCGCCCCACTCCCCCGCCAGCATCTCCACCAGCGCCAGCCCCCGCCCCGACTCCTCCTCCGGGGACGCCGAGCGCGGGGTCGGCAGTACGTCGCTCGCGTCCGTCACCGTTACCCGGAGGGTGTTCTCCGTCAGCGTCGCCCGCGCCCTGATCTCCCGGCCCACCGGGACCTTCGCGTGGCGGTACGCGTTCGTCATCAGCTCGCTGAGCAGCAGTTCCGCCGTGTCCGTGACATCTGTGGGCAGCGCCCAGCGCGCCGCCGTCTCCCGGAAGAGCAGGCGCGCTCTGCGCACACTCCGCGCGTCACGCGGCAGGCGCCACTCGATGTCCTGGGGGAGTTGCGTCGGCGGTGTGGTCTGCATGCGTTCACCGTCCCGGTCCGCGCGTACGCTCGGGAGTAACGGCGCATGTACTTCGGGTAGTTGTACCTGTCGTGGCCCCTGAGGGAAGTGGTGCGTGCCGATGTCAGCCGAGACGAATCTCGCGTGGCGCTACTGCGGTAGTCAGATCAAGTTGTGGCGCACCGAGGCGGGCGTCGACCGCGAGATACTGGCCAAGGAGGCCGGGTACGGCTGCGAGTACGTCAAGTCCATGGAGAACGGGCGGCGGAAGCCCACCATCCGGCTGCTCCAGATCGCCGATCAGATGTGCAACGCGGGTGGCAAACTCATCGCCGCCCAAGAGTTCCTGAAGCCTGAGCCGCATCCGCAGCGATCGCAGGAGTACATGGCGTTGGAGAAGGACGCCATCGCCATCAGCTCGTACCAGCCCCTGCTCGTACCCGGGTTGCTTCAGACGGCTGAGTACGCGCATGCGCTGATCAGCGAAAGTTACCCGCCGCTCGACGACGAAACCGTCGCGGAACGAGTCGCCTGGCGGCTCAAGCGTCAGGAAGCCCTTACGACGCGTACGGGCGTGATGTTCAGCTTCATCGTCTACGAAGCCGCGTTGCGGTCGGAGGCGGGCGCGCCCGAGGTGATGCAGAAGCAGCTTCTCCATCTGCTGGCCGTCACAGAAGCGCGCAACGTGAAGATCCAGGTACTGCGCTACGGGCAGGCGTACGGCGTCGCCCTCAACGGCCCCATCACACTCCTGGAGACAGCCGATCACGAACACTATGCGTACGTCGAAAGTCCGGAGACCAGCACCTTGTACGCCGACGCGGACAAGGTCAGTCAGCTCAGCCGGGCCCATGACATGATCCGCATGCACGCTCTCAACCCCAAGAGTTCGGCCGAGTTCATCAGAGAGGTGGCGCAGCAGCTTTGAACGCCAGCCTGACATGGTTCAAGTCCAGCTACAGCGACAGCCAGGGCGGCGAATGCCTCGAAGCCGCCACCTGCTCCACCCGCATTCACCTCCGCGACTCGAAGCTCGGGCCCCAGAGCCCCACCTTCAGCGCCTCCGCGCCCGCCTGGAACGCCTTCCTGGCGCACGCTCGTACCGCCTGAGCTTCGAGCCCCGATACCCGAGCGCTGCCTGTAAGGAATGGGTGGTCGGGTCTCAACCCACCCTCCCACCCGCCCTGTTGGCCAAGGAGCGTCACTTTCCGCGTTCAGGTTGCGACACAACGTCGCCACCCTCTAGCGTTCGCGGCAACAAACAACCCCGGTCAGGTGCTACCAACACCTGCCGGGGTCTGACCGCAAGATCGAACTGGAAGCGATCCCGTGGCTACCGAAAACACTATCTCCGCGCTGCCCTCCCCCGCACACCCCCTGGCCAACCCCGGCTACGGAAAACGCGGCACCCCGGACCAAGGCCCCCTGCGCCGCGACTCCTTCGCGCATCTCCCGCTCCGGGCCCGTTACCTGGCCGGGTTCATCGACGCGCTCCCCGAGCAAGGCGCCATAGACGCGAAGACGCTCGCGAAGGCCCAGCCCCTCTACGGACAGGCGGCGGTGCGCAGCGCGCTGAACGAGCTGTCCGCCGCCGGGCACCTGCGCCGCGTACGGCGTCTCTCCGAACCCGGCGCCGAGAACGGCACGACCCGCTGGGTGTTCCACACGTACTGGTCCCGCGTCGCACGCGAGGACGACTGGTGGGCCCGGTTCCTCGACGGTGACGTACCGGAGCCCGAACACGACGAACCGGAACAGCCGAATCCCCGCTCCGTCGCCTACCGACGCCTCGCCCAACTCGGGCTCCGTGATCCCCGGTTGACGCTCTCGGCGGCTGACTGCGCCACGCTGGAAGCGGCCGCCGCCGAGTGGATCGCCCGCGAGCCCGACCCGCAGCTGTTCACCCAGGCCATGACCGGCGGCCTGCCCGCCACCGTCCACTCGCCCCGTGCCTTCGTCGCCGTCCGCCTCCGCGACAAGCTGCCGCCGCAGCGCGCGCGGGCCGCCCACGTGCCCGTACCGTCGACGCACCGCACGCTCGTGGAGTGCACGGACTGCGGGCGGCCGGGGCGGCCGGAGGCATTGCCGGGCGGGCTGTGCAGGCCGTGCCGGGGTGCCGGCTGACAGTCGGGGGCGCCGCTCCACCCAGCCGGTTTCACAGGCTGTACTTCTCGTGCGGGACACCGCGCTCCCACACCGTCTCGAAGGCGCTGGCCGCCAGTTGGATGACCGTCGGCTCGGTGCGGACCTCCCCCTTCGGCTCGCTCCGGTCGCCGGTCCCCGTGTAGTGGTTGAACAGGACCGCGGCCCGGTCGAAGAGCCAGAAGTCGTTGCCCGGCAGGGCGATGTCCGATGCCTGGCGTCGCGGGAGCCAGCGCACGTTCTCACCGGCCCGTACGTTGACGGAGGTCCCCGCGTGCTCGTACGCGATGTACGGAGTGACGGGCTCGGAGACGATGCGTGCCCGGCGCGTTCTGATGCCCCGGGCGGCGGCGCGGCCGATCAGTTCCACCCACGGTGCCCAGTACGCCGAGCGCGGGTCGGTGTCGCGTTCACCGGTCCGCTCCCAGCGCTCGAAGCCGTCCGGCTCGTCAGCGACCCCGTAGACGTCGCGCATCTGCAGATGGCACGCCGAGTACCGGGCGGCGGCGAGCAGCTCCTCGAAGCCGGGGGCGTCGCCGCTCCCGATGAATCCTGGTTCCATACCTGCCTCCGGAGTCGGACCGATCGCGCAGCCTTGCAGGACCATCGCCCTGACCGCGAGTCCGGTACAAGGCTTCCGGGCGCCTGTGGCCGGAAAGCACCGACATGAGCGGAGTGTGCCATGCCGCCGTACTGCCGGATCAGCCACCGAGGAGGGCTTGACCTCAAGTGGAGTTGAGGACGAACGATCGGGCCATGGACGAGATGACCCGTGCGGTGAGCAATCAGGACCACTTCGAGATCAGCACGCTTGTCAGCGCCTTCTTCCGGGCCCTGGACGAGCGGCGGTTCGACGACGGCTGGGCCGGAGCCTTCTTCACCGACGATCTGCGGACGACGACACCGGTCGGCGCGGCCGAGGGCGCCGCCGCGGTGCGTCAGGCCGAGGAGGCTGTCGGCCGGTTCGCCGCCACCCTGCACAGCTCCTCCGATGTCGTCGTCCGGGCAGCACCGGGCGGGCGCACCGCCACCGTCTCCTGGAACGCCCACATGACCCACGTGCACCTGGACTCCACCCTCCGGGCACGGGGCACGGGCAGCAATCCCCTGTTCACGGTGGGCGGGATCTACGAGGGGACGGTCCGACGCACCGACAGCGGGTGGCGCGTCAGCCACATGTCCGTGCGCGCCGTCTGGACCACGGGCGAGCCGCCGGTCCTGCCGGAGGAGACCGCCACCCGCGTCGCAGGGCTGAACGAGAACCAGCCGTCGGGCTGAGCGGCGGGGGACACACGAAGGCCCCCTGCCGGCCCGTACGGGCTGCCAGGGGGCCACATGTCGCGGGCCGGGCGGATTACTTGCCCAGCCACGCCTTCCACGTGGACCGGTGACCGTCCACCCACTTCTTCGCCGCCGCCTCCGGCGACAGCTTCTTGTCGGCGATCAGGAGAGAGACCTCGTTCTGGTCGTCCGTCGTCCAGTGGAACTTCTTCAGGAAGGCGGACGCCTCTCCGCCGGACTTGGCGAAGTCGGCGTTGAGGTACTTCTGGAGCGGGGTCGTCGGGTACGCGCAGGTGATCTTCTTCGGGTCGGCGTCGCAGCCCTCCTTGTACGCGGGCAGCTTCACCTCCGTCATCGGGACCTGCTGCGACAGCCACTGCGGGGTGTACCAGTACGTCAGGAACGGCTTCTTCTGCTTCGCGAACTGCTTGATCTGGGTGATCTGCGCGGCTTCCGAGCCGGAGAAGACGACCTGGTAGTCCAGCTTCAGGTTCTGGACGAGGGCCTTGTCGTTCGTGACGTACGACGGTGAGCCGTCGAGGAGTTGGCCCTTGCCGCCGCTCTCGGCGGTCTTGAGCTGATCCGCGTACTTGTCGAGGTTCTTCCAGCTCGTGATGTCCGGGTGCTGCTTCGCGAAGTACGTCGGGACGAACCAGCCGATGTGGCCGGTGACGCCGAGGCCGCCGCCCGCGACGATGGTCTTCTTGTCCTTGACGTAGCGGGCCTCCTGGTCGGGGTGGCCCCAGTCCTCCAGGATCGCGTCGACGCGGCCCTGGCTGAGGGCGTCCCAGGCGGGGACCTCGTCGACCTGGACGGTGTCGACGCGGTAGCCCAGTTCGTGCTCCAGCAGGTACTGGGCAACGGCCACGTTGGCCTGGGCGCCGACCCAGGACTGGACCGAGAGGGTCACCGTCTTGGCGCCCTTGGCGTTGGCGAACGGCGACGACTGCTTCGTCATGTCCGCCGCGCCGCAGCCGGTCAGGCCGGTCACGGCCAGGAGGGCTCCGGAGGCGGCGACCACGGCAGCGTGGCGATGAGTGCGCTTCATGAAGCTCACGCCCCCTTTCCTTCGTGCGTGCGGCGGCCCGTCGGCTGCGTCACCCGGTCCAGCATCAGGCCGAGGCAGACGATCGCGGCACCGGCGACCAGACCGGTGGCCAGGTCGCCCTGGGCGAGGCCGAACACGACGTCGTAGCCGAGCGCGCCACCGCCGACCAGGCCGCCGATGATGACGACGGCGAGGGTCAGGACGACGCCCTGGTTCACGGCGAGGAGCAAGGCGGGCCGGGCGAGCGGGAGTTGGACCTGGCGCAGCTGCTGGAGCGTGGTCGCGCCCATCGAGCGGGACGCCTCCAGCGCGGCCGGGTCGACCTGGCGCAGGCCCTGCGTGGTGATGCGGACGACGGCCGGAAGGGCGTAGACGACGGCCGCGGCGACGGCCGGGGCGCGGCCGACGCCGAACAGGGCGACGACCGGGATCAGGTACACGAACTGCGGCATCGTCTGGAAGACGTCCAGGACCGGGCGGAGCAGACGCTCGAAGCGGTTGCTGCGGGCCGCGGCGATGCCGACGGCGAAGCCGAGGACCAGGGTGACGGCGACGGCGGCGAGGACCTGGGAGAGCGTGTCGAGGGAGGCCTTCCACACGCCGAGGTAGCCGATCGCGGCCATCGCGAGGACGGCGGTCAGCGCGGTGCGCCAGGTGCCGATCAGCCAGGCCAGCGCGGCGACGATCAGCAGGACGGACCACCACGGGAGCCAGGTCAGGCCCGAGCGGACCGGGTCGAGGATCCAGGTGGTGAAGTGCGCGGCCCAGTCGGCGGTGCCGCCGACGTAGGGGACGCCGGTGTAGAGGTGGTCGGTCATCCAGTCGACGGCGTCGTTCACGGACGGCGCGATGTTGACGACCCAGGCGTCCGGCCAGTCGAGACGGTCGGCGAAACGGGCCACGAGGGCGACGACGACCGTGCCGGCCGCGACGACGCCCCACTTCCAGCGGGCCGGCGCCTCGTGCGAACCGAGCTTCTCGCCCGCCGCGCCGGTGACACGGTCGAGGACGACGGCGAGCAGCACGATCGGGATGCCCGCGGCGAGCGCGGCGCCGACGTCGACCGAGGCGAGCGCCTGGTAGACGCGGTCGCCGAGACCGGCGGCGCCGATGACGGAGGCGATGACGGCCATGGAGAGGGCCATCATGATCGTCTGGTTGAGGCCGAGGAGGAGTTCCTTGCGGGCCAGCGGCAGGCGCGCGGAGAGCAGGCGCTGGCGGGCCGTGGCGCCGAGCGAGGTGACGGCCTCCATGACACCGCCGTCGGCGGAGCGCAGGCCGAGCGCGGTCAGCCGGGCCATGGGCGGCGCCGCGTAGACGACGGTGGCGAGCACCGCGGCCGGGACGCCCATGCCGAAGATCAGCACGACCGGCAGGAGATAGGCGTACGCGGGCAGCACCTGCATGGTGTCGAGGACCGGGCGCAGGATGCGGTACATGCGCTCGCTGAGGCCCGCGGCGAGGCCGAGCAGGGCGCCGAGGACGACCGAGGCGAGTACGGCGACGACCATCAGCGCGAGCGTCTGCATGGTCGGGATCCACATGCCGAGGGCGCCGCAGGCCAGGAAGGCGACGACGGCGGACGCGGCGAGGCGCCAGCCGGCGACGCGCCAGGCGATCAGGCCGGCGGCGGCGGTGACGCCCGCCCAGCCGGCGGCGAGCAGCACGACGTAGACGGCGCGGATGGCGACGATGAGCGCGTTGCTGATGTGGCCGAGGAAGTACAGGAACAGCGGGGAGCTGTCACGGTTGTCGATGATCCAGTCGCTGGCCTTGCCGAGCGGTTCGGACACGTCGACGGTGAGGGCGTGCGGCCAGGCCGCCCCGGACCAGTGGGCGGTGGCGATCGGCACGAGGACGGCCGCGGCGACGGCGAGCAACAGGAGCTTGCCGAACTTGCGGTGACGTGACGTCAGGTTCTTGAGTACGCCCGTGCTGTCCTTCGACGGCGGCGCGGCGGAGACGGCGGCGGTCATCTATACCGCCTCCTCGCCCGTGGCGGGGGCGCCGCCCACGGCCGCGATCAGCCGCTCGTGGTCGACGATGCCCAGGCAGCGGCCCCGGTCCATGACCCGTACCGCGAAGCCGGTGCGCGCGACGGCCTCGATGGCCTCCGAGACCGTGGCGTCCGGCGCGACGGCCGCGCCGCGCTCGGCCTCGTCGTTGTCGGCGGGGCGCATGATCCGGCGCACGGTCATGACCTGCTCGCGCGGGACGTCGCGGACGAATTCCCGTACGTAGTCGTCGGCGGGCGCGCCCACGATCTCCTCGGGCGTGCCGAGCTGCACGATGCGGCCGTCGCGCATCAGGGCGATGCGGTCGCCCAGGCGCAGCGCCTCGGTCAGGTCGTGGGTGATGAAGACCATGGTGCGGCCCTCCTCGCGGTGCAGCCGCACGACCTCCTCCTGCATGTCGCGCCGGATCAGCGGGTCGAGCGCGCTGAACGGCTCGTCGAACAGCAGGACTTCGGGGTCGACGGCGAGCGCACGGGCCAGGCCGACGCGCTGCTGCTGGCCGCCGGAGAGCTGGCCGGGGCGGCGCGACTCCAGGCCCTCCAGGCCGACCTTCGCGACGACCTCGGCGGCTCTGGCGCGCCGCTCGGCACGGCCGACGCCCTGGATCTCCAGGCCGTAGGCGACGTTGTCGAGGACGGTGCGGTGCGGCAGCAGCCCGAAGTGCTGGAAGACCATGGCGGCGCGGCGCCTGCGCAGGGTGCGCAGCCGCGACTTGTCCATGGCGAGGACGTCCTCGCCGTCGATGGCCAGCTCGCCCGAGGTGGGTTCGATGAGCCGGGTCAGGCAGCGTACGAGCGTGGACTTGCCGGAGCCGGACAGGCCCATGACGACGAAGACCTCGCCGCGCTCGACGTCGAAGGAGACGTCGCGGACGGCGGCCGTGCAGCCGGTCCGCTCGCGCAGCCCGGCGGCGTCGAGATCCGCCAACTCCTGCTGCTGCGGCACGCGTTCGGCCTTCGGGCCGAAGACCTTCCACAGGTTGCGGACGGAGAAGACGGTCTCGGTCCCCGTCTCCGTACGTGCTTCAGTGGCTGTACTCATCACGCATCACCACCCATCATCTCGGCGCACTTCTCCCCGACCATGAGCACCCCGATCATCGGGTTCACCGCGGGCATCGTCGGGAAGACGGACGCGTCGGCGATACGGATGGACTGCAGCCCGCGGACCCTCAACTCGGGGTCGACCACCGCGAGTTCATCGTCAGCGGCCCCTATTCGGCAAGTGCCGGCGGGGTGGTAGACGGTGTGCGCGACCTTGCGGGCGTACTCGCTCAGCTCCTCGTCACCGGTGACGTCGGGGCCCGGGCACACCTCGCGCGTGAGCCAGCCGGCCAGCGGCTGCGTCTTCGCGATCTCGCGGGCGATGCGGATGCCGTCGACGAGGGTCCGCCCGTCGTAGTCGTCCTCGTCGGTGAAGTACCGGAAGTCGAGGGCGGGCTTGGCCTCGGGGTCCGCGCTGGTCAGGTACAGGCGGCCGCGGCTCTTGGGCTTGGGGATGTTCGGCGTCATGGACACCCCGTGCTCGGGCTTCTCGTAGCCGAGCCGCTCGGGGTTGTCCGTGAACGGGATCTGGTAGAAGTGGAACATCAGGTCCGGGCCGGCGGCCTCGGGGTCGCGCTGGACGAACAGGCCCGCGTCGCTGTCCATGGCGCTGTTGTCGGGGATCGGCCCGTCGGTCTCCCAGACGATGACCGACTCCGGGTGGTCGAGCAGGTTCTCGCCGACGCCGGGCAGGTCGTGCAGGACGGGGATGCCGAGCTTCTCCAGGTCGGCCTTCGGGCCGATGCCGGAGTGCAGCAGCAGGCGGGGGGTGTCGACGGCCCCGGCGCAGACGACGACCTCGCGCCGCGCCGAGACGAGCTTCTCCTCGCCGTCCGCGGTGCGGACGTGCACGCCACTGGCGCGCGTACCGTCGACGAACTCCAGCCGGTACGCCCACGTCTCCAGCATGAGCGTCAGGTTGGGGCGGTCACCGGCCTCCATGTGCGGGTGCAGGTACGCCACCGACGCGGACGAGCGCTTGTTGTTCTCGGGGTGGTAGGCGAGGTCGAAGAAGCCGACGCCGTCCTTGAAGGGGCCCTTGTTGAAGCCCTCGACGCGCGGCACGCCGGTCGCCGCCTGCGCGGCCTCGACGAAGTCGCGGGCGATGGCGTTCCGGTCCTGCTCGTCGACGGGGACGATGTTGTTGCGCAGCTTGCCGAAGTAGGGGTCCATCGCCCGGTGGTCCCAGCCCTCGGCGCCCGCGGCGGCCCACTCGTCCCAGTCGCCGGGCAGCGGCTTGAACGAGATGAGGGTGTTGTGCGACGAGCAGCCGCCGAGCACCTTGGCGCGGCTGTGCAGGATGTGCGAGTTGCCGCGCGGCTGCTCGGTGGTGGTGTAGCCGTAGTCGAGGTCGCCGCCGAGCAGGCCGAGCCAGCGGCGCAGCGTCAGTACGTCGTCGCGGCCGATGTCGCTGGGGCCGCCCTCGATGACGGCGACGGTGACGTTCGGGTCCTCGGTGAGGCGGGAGGCGATCACCGATCCGGCGGTGCCGCCGCCGACGATGACGTAGTCGTACGTGTGCTGGGGCTGTTCGGGGTTTTCCGGCATGCGTCAACTCCGTTGGGTTGCAAGGTACTGCGCGTGATGGTGGGGGGTTCGGTGGTGGGGCGGCCGCGGGCCGGTGGGGGCTGGTCGCGCAGTTCCCCGCGCCCCTGAAGGCAGGCGCTTCGCGCCGCCTTCCCCTGGGCGAGCGGAGCTCGCCTCAGGGGCGCGGGGAACTGCGCGAGAAGCCCCACCGGCCGGCACCCGACCGACGACCGGGAAAGCTCAGCCCGCGAACCAGCGCACCGGCCGCGGCGCCAGGTTCTGGTAGATGTGCTTGGTCTCGCGGTACTCGGCGAGCCCGGCGGGACCCAGCTCGCGGCCGACGCCGCTCTTGCCGAAGCCGCCCCACTCCGCCTGCGGCAGGTAGGGGTGGAAGTCGTTGATCCAGACGGTGCCGTGGCGCAGCCGCCCGGCGACCCGGCGGGCCCGCCCCGCGTCGGCGGTCCAGACGGCGCCCGCGAGCCCGTACTCGGTGTCGTTGGCGAGCGCGACGGCCTCGTCCTCGGTGCGGAACGTCTCGACGGTGAGGATCGGCCCGAAGGTCTCCTCGCGCACGACGCGCATCTCGCGGTGGCACTGGTCGAGAACGGTCGGCTCGTAGAAGTAGCCGCTCGCCGGGCGTACGTCGCCGGGCTCGGGGCGCTTGCCGCCGCACCGGGGCACGGCGCCCTCGGCGAGGGCGGAGGCGACGAAGGACTCGGTCTTGTCGCGCTGCTGCTCGCTGACGAGCGGCCCGCACTCGACGCCCTTCTCGGTGCCGCGGCCGAGGCGGATCCGCTCGGCGCGCCGGGCGAGTTCGGCGACGAAGCGCTCGCGCACCGACTCCTCGACGATGAGCCGGGACCCGGCGGAGCAGACCTGGCCGCTGTGGATGAACGCGGCGTTCAGCGCCTGGTCGACTGCGGTGTCGAAGCCGTCCTCGGTCTCGCAGGCGTCGGCGAAGACGACGTTGGGGTTCTTGCCGCCGAGTTCGAGCGCGACCTTCTTCACGGACGCGGCGGCGGCCTGGGCCACCTTCGTGCCGCTGACCAGGCCGCCGGTGAAGGAGACGAGGTCGACGTCGGGGTGGTCGGCGAGGCGCGCGCCGACGGTGGCGCCCGGCCCGGTGACCAGGTTCGCGACGCCGTCGGGGAGTCCGGCCTCGGCCAGCAGCTCGACGAGCACCACCGTGGTCAGCGGGGTGATCTCGCTCGGCTTGATCACGAAGGTGTTGCCCGCGGCGAGCGCCGGGGCGATCTTCCAACTGGCCTGGAGCAGCGGGTAGTTCCACGGCGTGATCATCGAGCAGACGCCGACGGGCTCGTGCACGACGACGCTGTGGATGTCGTCGGAGCCGGCGTCGACGACGCGTCCGGCACCCTCCCCGACGACGAGGTCGGCGAAGTAGCGGAAGGCGTCGGCGACGCAGTCGACGTCGACGCGGCCCTCCTCGACGGTCTTCCCGGCGTCCCGGCTCTCCAGGAGGCCGATCTTCTCCCGGTCCCGTACGAGGAGGTCGGCGACCCGGCGCAGCAGCGCGGCGCGCTCGGCGACGGGCGTGTGCGGCCAGGGGCCCTCGTCGAAGGCCAGGCGGGCCGCGGCGATCGCGGCGTCCGCGTCCTCGGCGCCGCCCTCGGCGATCACGGCGAACGGCGCGGCATCCGCTGGATCGATGATCTCGCGGCTCGCCCCGGAGGCGGCACCGCGCCACTCTCCGCCGACATGGATGGTCTGTTGTGCTGACACGTCCTGCTTCGCCTTCCGTTCATGAGCTGCCCCCGTGCACCGCGAACAGCCGGTCGGCTTGTTCAGGGGTGACGTCGATGGCCCCTGCCCGGGGGTGCGGAGAACATGCGTGAACGGTCGGCAGAAGTGCGCTGTGTCACGCGGCGCGGGTGGCGCCCCAGCCGCGCTCCAGGATGTCGAAGGCGATGTCGACGCCCTCGGGACTGTCGCCCACGCGGATCGCCTGGAGCGCGAAGGCCGCCAGCGCCTCGCTCGCCGGATCGCCCTCGGGCGCGCCGGTGTCCTCGGCGATGGCGCGGGCCAGCGCGGTGCGGTGCCGCAGCCACATCCGCTCGGCGTACTCGCGCAGCGCCCGGGTGCCGTCGACCAGTTCGCGAAAGCGCGCCGCGTCGGCGTCGGAGGGGTCCAACTCCTGGTAGCGGTGGGCGAGTTCGCGCAGCGACCGGAGGATCGTACGGCCCTCGGGGCGGTCCCGGACCGCCGCGACGAGGTCCTCCTCCTGCCCCTCGTCGAGGTCGAAGACGAGGGCCTCCTTGCCGGAGAAGTGCTTGAACAGGGTGGTCGTGGAGACGTCGGCGGCCTCGGCGATGTCGCGGATCCCGACGCTGTCGTACCCGTGCTCCAGGAAGAGCCGCAGCGCGGCGTCGGCGAGGGCCTGGCGGGTGGCGGCCTTCTTGCGTTCGCGGCGGCCCAGGGGTTCGACGGTCATGGTCGCAGTCTACCCCCCTTTGGTTGCTCCGTTCAAAAAGTTGATTCGTTGCACTTTTTTAACGAGTGTGCTTTTCTCGATGGCATGCCTGAATCCGTCTCCGTGCGCTGGGCCATGCTCGGCGTGATGCTCGCGATGCTCCTGTCGATGCTCGACAACAACATCGTCGGTACCTCGATGCCGACGATCGTCCGGGACCTCGGCGGTGCCGCCCACCTGTCGTGGGTCGTGATCGCCTACACCCTGACCACCGCCGTCTCGACCCCGGTCTGGGGCAAGCTCGGCGACCTCTACAGCCGCAAGCGCGTCTTCCTGATCTCGATCGGCGTCTTCCTCGCCGGCTCCGTGCTGTCGGGCGCCGCCCAGGACATGGGCCAGCTCATCGGCTTCCGGGTGGTGCAGGGGCTGGGCGCCGGCGGGCTCGGCGGGCTCGCGTTCGCCCTGATCGGGTCCCTCGTGCCGCCCCGCGAGCGCGGGCGCTACCAGGGGATGACCGCCGCCGTGATGGCGCTGGGCACCATCGGCGGGCCGCTCGTCGGCGGCCTGGTCACCGGGCACCTCGGCTGGCGCTGGGCCTTCTACCTCAATCTTCCGCTGGGGCTGATCGCCTTCGTCTGGTGCCTGCTGATGCTGCCCGCCGACCGCCCGGCCGACCGCGCCCGGGTCCGGATCGACTGGCCCGGCATCGCCCTGCTGACCCTGACCATCAGCGCCGTCGTGCTCGCCACGACCTGGGGCGGCGTGCAGTACGCGTGGGGGTCCTGGCAGGTCGTGGGGCTGATGGCGGTCGCGGTGGCGGCCGGCGCCGCGTTCGTTCTCGTCCAGCGCCGGGTGCCCGAGCCGGTGCTTCCGCCCCGGGTGTTCGCGCACCGCAATGTCGGGCTGGCCTCGGTGATGATGTTCGCCCTGGGTGTCGTGATGTTCGGCGCCTCGCTCTATCTGCCGCTGTTCCAGCAGACCGTGCAGCACACGTCCGTGACCAGCTCGGGGCTGCTGCTGCTGCCGCTGATGGCGCCGGTCGTGCTCGTCTCCCAGATCGGGGGGCGGGTGATGTCCCGTACCGGGCGCTACAAGATCTTTCCGGTGCTGGGCGGGGTGTTCCTCACCGTCGGCACGCTGCTGCTCGCCACCATGGACACGCACACCTCCCGCACGACGGCCTCGCTCTTCATGGCGGTCACCGGCATCGGCATGGGGTTCTTCACGCAGATGGTGCTGACCATCGCGCAGAACAGCGTGGAGCCGAAGGATCTCGGGGTCGCCTCGTCCAGCGGCAACCTGTTCCGCACGATCGGGGCGTCGGTGGGGCTGGCCGTGTTCGGCTCGCTGTTCAACAGTGCGACGGCGCGGGGTGGTTCGGCGGAGGCGGTGGTCTCGGCGACGCACCGGATCTTCCTCGTCTCGGCCGGGGTCGGACTGGTGGCCCTGATCGCCGCGCTGGCCGTCATCGAGGTCCCCCTCCGCCCCGGGCCTCCGGCCGCGACCCCTTCACCCAGGTCCCCGGTGACCACGTCTCGCGCAGTTCCCCGCGCCCCCCGGTAGTCCTCTTCGCGCGCCACCGTCGTGGCTGGTCGCGCAGTTCCCCGCGCCCCTGGAAGGCCTGCGGCCTCCAGGGGAGGCTGCGCGCAGCGCATGCCTCAGGGGCGCGGGGAAC